>CAJVZR010000009.1 GCA_913019965.1 uncultured Oleispira sp. | reverse complement strand
GACTTGTGAATTACACGAGCGAATATATAACTGAGGAGCCGGATGCGGTAGTTCCGCACGTCCGGATCTGTGTGGGGCCGTTCAGGTAACTGGCCGTTCTACCATGACTGAACTAATTAATGAATAATTTCAGGGTTTTCTTAAGTGTTTTAGTTTTTTGCTTAGGCATATATCTATCTTTTAATATGCTTATAAATGGATTTGATCTTTGGGTGTTTGTTGCTGCTTTGATAAGCTTCATATCTGCTCATTACATTTTTCCAGAGAAATGGGATGCAGATAGCAGCTGGATTTATTTGATAGAGAGCATCGTTCAGTTTCCTTTCAATGCAATAGCTGCAATTATTAGAGCTATAAGTTCGTGGGGGAATGGTATTGATGACCTTGATTAACAGGTTCATAACAATCAGTTGGTGTTCGCCCCTTACAGGGCTGGGACGGTTAAACTTCGCTCGTTCCTCGCTACGTATCACCGCCCCACAACAAAAGCGTTAGGTATATGATATGAATTACCATTTAGCATTTTTTTCAAACTTTACTGATGCACAGTCTCAAGACCTTGAGGACCTTTATTCGAATATAATTCAAGGGCGCGCCATTAACTGGAAAGTCAATTCAAGGTTTATCGAATTTTGTGAAGTAGTTTTAAAGCACTATCCTGCTATCAAGGAGTCCTCAAATGATGAATTGAGTTCTAGCCCTTGGACTGAAGAGATACTATTAGATAAAAATAATGGTTATCTAATAGTCACATTTAATAATAATAATGTTTTTACTCACCTTCAAAATCTAGCGGATGGGTTTAATGTACTTACTTATGTTCCTGAACTTGGAGGAGTAGTTGGCAAGTATTCCGTCCCTGAAGATGAATTTTTTACAGCGCTTGATGAAGCACTAAATAGTGATTCTTTGGAAAGTATTGAGGCGTTGCGTGAATATGTTATTTCCGCTTATTCTGAAAAATTAACTAACATGTACTTGAATGCTCATAATTGGGATATTAAAGATCTATTAATACACTTAGTGCAGGATCATCTTTCTGAAAGCTTCTCTATAATTCTTAATGATTCAGTAAATTCTCCTTCAGTATATTCCAAAATGATAGGTATTTGTTTTCGAAAAAAAGATCGTTCGATAATAGATAAATATTTTATTAATCATCAAATAAACTCTGAATTAGTGTTTAATGATGCAAAAATATACGAAGAAGCAAAAAAATGGTGGAAATTCTGGTAATTAACCTAACAAGGTGCGGCAACGGACTTGTAAAACTGTCACTTGTTTTGCAAAAGGCCGCAAAACAACCGCCATTTTTACAAGCCGCTGCGCACGGCGTTACAAGGCAATATGAAATCTAAAATATTCATCACCACCGCTTTGTCTTTATTAGTTATTGTTGGTGTAGAGGCTGCCATAATTTTCTCAGCTGAGTATTTTGGCCTCAATTGGGTGTTTTTTGTTGTATGTCCAGTAGTGTTCTTAATATCTATTTTATTTTGGATGCATAAAGTGACATCAATTAATTGTATGGCTTGTGGTAAAAATTATGGTGTATCAGTAGGTTTTGATGGCTGGCCTTCTATTCCAAAGAGTTGTGCAAACTGTAAGGGTAAAGGTTAAATAATGAAGCCTTGTAACAATACGCTGAAAGGCATTACGGCCAAAAATACGGCCTCCATTGGACGTGCTAGACGCACGCCCGTTAGCTAAAGCGTTACATTCAAATATTATGACAATTTACTTTTACACAAAAACTGATGAATATGGCGAATTCTCCAATTTCTCTAAACATGGCATAGAGGTGGATGGACAGTGGTGGTTAACTGTAGAGCATTATTTTCAGGCTCAGAAATTTACTGATGAAGATCATAAACAGAAAATCCGAGAAGTGTAGTGGTCAACAAAATTTGGCCACAAGTTAAGAGGCTTTCCAGTATATCCTTTCAACCTCATTTGGGCTTTTACCATTATTATGACTGTGTGGCCTAACACTACAGTAATAACCAATAATATAATTTACTATCGATCGTTCGGTAATCCTCCCATTTTTAACTGACGCTAAAAGTAGAAGTTAAGCAGCCATCAATGGTGGCCTACCACCATTTGCTTTATGTGGCCGCTCGTTATTGTAAAACCATAACCACTTCGTCATTAATTCTAAAGAAATCGCTTGGTTAAATCTTACCGGCAGTGGTAATGAATCGGCTTCTCATGTTCTACAAACACCTAGAATGACGGTCATGTTCTGTTCCTTTGAAGGCAAGCCGTTAATTCTCCGGGCTTACGGTAAAGCTAGGGTTCTGCATCAAAAAGATAAAGAGTGGAAAAAATACAATTCTAAGTTCCCACTCAGTGTAGCTGCTAGACAAATATTTATTTTAGATATCCATTTAGTTCAGTCTTCTTGTGGAATGTCTGTCCCATACTTTAGCTACAACTGTGATCGTGATGACTTGGCTAAATGGTCTGAAAAGCAAGGAACAGATGGCATTGAGCAGTATTGGGTCAAAAAAAACCAGAAAAGTATTGATGGCTTTAAAACTGACATTATTGAACGTACAGGCATAACGGATGTTGTAAATAGCAATACATAAAAAATCTAGCTTTTATACTCCACACACTTGGTTGCGCTCTTATTAATTTTAGCCATTGCTGTTTCGTGTTTATGAAGCATACGACTGGAGGTGGGTTGTTGAAGCAATGTGTAAGGTACGGCTATACAAAGATTCGATAGTCAGTAATAGATCGCTTCCTAGTTTGGGATGCTGCCAAGTTAGCGAACGGGGTAAGGTGATGTTCCAGTGAAATCAACGAAGTTTAAGCTAAAAATAAATTTAATTTTAACGTATTCAAACGATAATGATTCGTGTTAGCATCTCGGCAAATAAATGTAATGCTTTTGCCGTAGGATCAAGATCATGAAAAATACTCAATTAATTGGTTTTATAGTTAGACGCGCTGGCGTAGCCTCAGCGTTATTATTAGCCTCGTTGATGACGACAGCGGAGACAATAACGAATGATGAAAAAGAGAGCGAGGGATTGCAGTTAAATACCGTCGTTGTGAAGGGGCAAAAGATTGATCGTGAGATTCAAGATACAATTTCTGGAATAAGTGTAGCGACGGGGGATGAATTAGCTCAATCGGGTGCATTGGATTTATCCGCTGCCTTCAGTGAAATGAGTAATGTAAGCACTGTGACATATGGTAATAGTAATGAATTTGCTATTCGGGGTATTCAATCTGGCGGTGTTGCGGGTACAGGAAAGGGGAGCTTGGCTTCTGTATTGATCGATGGCTTACCTTTGCCTCAATCAAGTATTGATCAAAGTATTCCTCTTTGGGATGTCGATCAGGTTGTTGTTGCTAAAGGTCCAATGTCGACCAGTGTTGGTCAAAGTTCTGCTGCTGGTGCCGTATTTATTACCAGTAAAAAACCGGAGTTTAATAATTCAGGGGCTGTTCGAGCGGGTTTAGGGTCATACAACTCGCAGCTATTGAGTGCAATGGGGAATCTAACCTTAACCGATACCTTAGCGTTACGTGTGACGGCTGATCAGCAGAAAAATGATGGTCAAATTACTAATATTTATCTTGATGATGAGAAACATGACTTTTTAGATAATGAATCTTACAAAGCCAGTTTGCTATTTCAGCCGAGCTATCAATTCAGCGCGCAGTTAACGGTTGGCAATGATAACAGTAAAAAAGGTTCAGCCTTAACCTGTACAGAAGTGCAAAGCACCGCAGATCTTCCTTGCAAAGCTGGTGATTTCAAAGCGTCTCAAGACATAAAACCTAAGTTTGAAGACGAACGTTTATACGGCATTTTAAATGTGAAAAGTATGCTGAGTGATCAGTGGTCATTTGCGAGTTTAACAACCTGGTCTAAAACGGATAGCGGTTATACTACAGACCTTGACCGCAGCCAACCTGGTTCGCCCAATGTTGGTAAGTTCTTAGATGGCCCTATTGATTCGATTTACTTGCCCTTTCAGCAAGACAGCACTAATCGTCATTTTGGCGAAGAATTAAAATTAACTTTTGAAAGTGACCGCATCGTATCAGCAACCGGTTTGTATATCGCTAAGGAAAAAACCAGTGCGGATGGTCGAAATGCCACTATGGTTGATGCTTTTACATTTAATCCGTTAATCCCATCGGGAACGGTCTATATTCCTGTGACTCAAGCCGTGAACGGTGCTCATGACTCGACTGATGCTTTGGCTGTGTTTAATGAAACAGATTTTAGTTTACCTTATGATGTAACGTTAACGTTAGGTTTACGTTATAACCAAGAAAAACGTGAATTTAAAAGTGGTGCCGTCGCTATCCGTGAAAAAGACTTAAGTGCCGCTGACGCAGCTTTTGGTTTACCGGCAGGTGGAACCAATGCCACTGTTGATGGTTTTTTGTTAAGTTTAAATGGTGGTGCTGATCTTAAAAAAGACAAAACATTTAAAGAGTGGCTGCCTAAATTCGGCTTAAGCTGGGATGTTAATAACGATCTTACGTTAGGTTACTCATTCTCTAAAGGCTATCGCTCTGGCGGGAGTGATTTAAATATTGGTGGTGGTAATGTGTATGATTATGACGCAGAAACGTTAAGTAATCATGAATTGGCATTACGTTCTGTTTGGTTGGAAGATAGCCTAGTTGTGAATGCCAATATTTTCTATCTTGACTGGAAAGATCAGCAGGTTACGGAAGTTCTTTCTAGTACTCTTTTTGATCAACAAACCGCTAATGCTGGTTCTTCCATTGCTCAAGGAGCTGAGCTAGATGTGTTCTTTAAAGCTGACAACGGTTTCAACTCAAGTTTTAATGCTGGGTATACTGACACAGAATTTAAAAAGTTTGTTTCTGGTAATAATGATTATTCTGGCAACCGCTTTACTTATTCACCTGATCTGAATGTTGCTGCTGCGATCGGTTTTGATCTTGGTGAAGGCTTTAATACTAAGTGGAGAACTCAATATACGGGCGAAGCCTTTACTAAACTAGACAATAAAAATAAGACTAAAGGTTATTACTTATCACATGTGACTGCTGGCTATAAAGAACAAAGCTGGCAAGTAGACGCCTATATCAATAACGTGTTTGACCACGAACAAGAGATCTATGATTATGAGTGGGTTGCTCCGCAAGGTAACGTTGTTACTCTAGTACCTGGGCGTGTTGTAGGTTTAATGGGACAATATTTCTTTAATTAATTTTTTATCTTGCAATAGCAAGTCATTCGTCTTAGCAATCATAGATAGCTCTTAGGTTGCTAAGACGGTATTCCATTATTACGCCGAGTTATAGACCACCGGCATTCTTCCTTGCCAGTGATGCCATAGCTCAGGGTCAATTAATAAGCGACTCATCACGCGTGCCACATTGATGCGGCTAACCTGTCCCGAATCAAAAATGGCACTGCGTATTGGGGCAGGGTATAGATCATATTCTTCGTTTTCATCTTGATCGATCAGCGCATCAGGACGAACGATCGTCCATTGTAATTGAGTCTTTGAAACATCCAGTGTGCGTAAATAGTCGGCGGCTTGTTCGTTATCTCTGTGAGGCGGTAGTAATGCGCGGATTAAACCTATAACAAGATGTTGCATGAATGAGATGGGTTCGTGCTGGTCTTTATTACGTACACCACTTGAATTCATTAATACAATTTTTAGCGGATTTGCGCGTACGGCAGAGGTCAGATTAACGATCCGTTTAATACTGTCTCTTACCAGCATGCGTGGAGCACCGTAGACGCCTTTTAAGGTTAGGTTGTGTCCTAGGCAAGTTACTACCCCATCCGCTTCTGCAATCAGACTTGATAGCTGGCTATCACTTAAGGTGAGGGCGGTACCTTTGATTTGAGTGAGCTGGTTACCAAACTCGGTATCGAGGGCAGACAATGTCTCTGTATTGCGCACTAGAGCTACAACGTGATGCTGTTGCTGTAAAAGCATGTGTACGACATGTCGGCCCGTCGCCCCAGTTGCGCCTAATACTAAAACCTTCATGGTGTTCTCCTGACTGATCAATTGTTTGTAGAGGATTTAATCAGTATATTGATTCATAAATGTTTGGGTATTGGCTAAAGTTGTATTGTATCTATTCATATTTGAATGGATTGGGGCGGCAATGTTGCAGAGGTAGTCGGTTAAATGGATTGGAAACATCTACAGTTTGATTGGAATCATGCACGAGCCTTTCTCGTGGTTGCGGATGAAGGTTCGCTATCGGCAGCAGGGCGTGCTCTGGGCATGAGTCAGCCTACTTTGGGGCGACAGATATCTGGCCTAGAAGCGCAGCTTAAGGTGACGCTGTTTGAGCGGGTTGGCAAAGGTTTGTCGTTGACCCAAAGTGGTGTGCGCTTGTATGACTACGTTAAGCAAATGGCGGAAGCGGCAAATCAATTTTCGTTAGTCGCTCAAGGGCAAAGCAACGACGTTAGCGGGGAAGTGTGTATCTCGCTAACCGAGTTGGATGCTTACTTTCGCTTTGCGCCGCTTATTTCAAAATTCAAAGAGTACGCGCCGAATATTCAATTGGAGTTACAGGTTTCTAATGCCATTAGCGATTTGAAACGCCGTGAAGCGGATGTCGCGATTCGTTATCAGCGACCGACTCAGCCTGATTTAATTACTAAAAAAATCGGTAGTGAAAAAGCATATTTATATGGACATAAAGATTATATAAAACACTTTGCTAATAAGGCTCCGGTGGAGGTGAGTAATTTACAACTCATCGGTTTTGATCACAGTGATCAAATGAAAGATTATTTATCGAATATGGGCTTTCCCGTTCGCAGCGATCAATTTACGGTGATCTGTAAAAATCAATTGGTGCAATTGCAGATGATATTACAAGGTGGGGCGCTGGCGTTTTTACCCGATAATATTGCGGCACGTTATCCTGAATTAGAGCCGGCGTTTGTCGATCATTTTATTCCCATTGAGCTGGATATGTGGCTGGTATGTCATCGAGAATTGCATACCAGTAAAAAGGTTAGGTTGGTCTTTGATTTTTTGAGTGAGCAGTTAGGTAGTGGGTTAACGGGTTAGCATAAAAAAGCCGCTATAACAGCGGCAATTTTTAGGTTTCGTTTTAAAAAGCTTACGGTTAAAAGCTGAGCGCTTCTTAACGCTTTTTAAGAGAAGAACCTCGGTTATCTAAACGTGCCATGATATCGCGCATTTCTTGCGCTTCTGCAGCGGCTTTGGCTAATTTTTGAGACTCGCGTTCTGCTTTTTCTTCAGCAATCGCTTCTTTAATCGCACGTTCTTTCGCCGCTGAATTTGTTCGGCCAGAAGAAATTTTTGGTTTGGCTAATATCGTAGTAACAGGGCCATGGGCATTACGCGCTTTGCTGGCTGCAGTTTTCTTCGGTGCGGCTTTTTTAGGCGCTACTTTAATTGGCTTTGGTTTGGTCGTTTTAACACCTACAAGACTGATGCCATTAAATTCTTCCATGGCTTCTTCGAACATGTCTTTCAAATCTTCTCTGTCGTACGCAGCGGCGTATTCAGAAATAGTAAACTTGTCGGCGCCATAATCGCGAATATCTTTGAATAAACGCGCTGCGGTATGATCAAGCTTTGCAGCGTCTTGGTATTGCTTCCAGCGCTCTTCTACGCTGTCTTTGGTCGTGCCAACAAACACTTCGTCGGTAACATCATTGGTAAGGGTAAAAACGATCAAAATACTTCTCAAATCTTGGATGCGAAAAAAGGTTGAGCATTCTAATCGACCCTGCGAAAAAGGCTAGGCCAAAATTGTAATTTATAGCGAACTTTTATTATTATTTTGGCTAAATAAATTTCGCTTATTTTAATTTCAAATAAATAGAAATTTGCAAGTGTTTATTGACTCGGTTTTTCTCTTTTTCCCGCAATGGCAACGGTACTTTGTAAGCGGCCAGAGCGCATAAATTCGATACTGATATTTTCACCGGGGCGTAATGAGCCTATTTGGTTCATTGCTGACTTTGCATTAAAACTGTCCTTATTATTGAGCGAGGTAATAATGTCACCGATCATTAATCCTGACTGTTGTGCAGGGCCGTTTAAAGACAGTCCGGTAACGATTAATCCTTCTAGAGCCGTTGGCAATCCAATGCTGGTTAATAATGCCGGTGTGGCCTCTTGTACTTCGATACCCATCCAGCCGCGTATGGTTTGTCCAAACTGAGTAATATCGGCTAATACCTGAGCCGCGCTGTTGGCAGGAATGGCAAAGCCGATGCCTTGGGATCCCCCTGATTTAGAATAAATCGCTGAATTAATTCCGACCAATTCACCGTGTGCATTAATTAATGCACCACCAGAGTTCCCAGGGTTAATGGCGGCATCGGTTTGAATGTAGTCTTCATAGGTATTGAGCCCCAGTTGATTACGGCCTAGGGCACTGACAATGCCCATGGTGACGGTTTGGCCAACCCCAAAGGGATTACCGATGGCGAGAACCACATCACCAATATTGAGCGGCCCTTGCTCGGCTATTCGAATAAAAGGCAGGTTCATCAAGTTGACTTTTAATACGGCCAAATCAACTTCAGCATCGCTGCCAATAAGTGTTGCGGGTACTTCGCGGCCATCGTGTAGAGCGACACGAATTTCGCTAGCCCCTGCGATAACGTGATGATTGGTGAGAATATAACCTGCTTGATTCATAATAACCCCAGAACCCAAGCTCGACTGCATGCGTTCATTCGGCTGGTTATTAAAAAAGCGGCGTAAAAAAGGGTTGTTTAATAATGGATGCTGTTGCTGTTTGACTACTCTTTGGGTAAATATATTGACGACGGCCGGCGCCGCGATACCCACGGCTTTAGAATAACTGACGGGGCCTATGTGTTCTGGAGAAGACGTATTCGTTTGGCTTTGAGTTTCGCTAATGGAGGGCGAGTGAGCCACTCGGCTGAATTGGGGGAACCAATCGGGCTTGATCAAGATAATGAGTAAGGCAATAATTAACCCCAGAAGGATAGGAATTAAATACAGGGTTAACCAGTTATTTGATTGTCGCATCTTTTCTTTACCGCAATGTTGATAGTCACTCATTTCAGATAAAATGAGTGTACTCGATTTATGGCTGTTATGCAGAATTAGGATTGATCATGAGTATAAAACGTAACGATTTAATGCAGTACCTAAATGAATTATTGCAGCCAGGGAAGTGCAAAGATTATTGCCCTAATGGTTTGCAAGTAGAAGGCACTGAAACCATTAATAAAATTGTTACCGGAGTAACGGCGAGCCAAGCCTTGGTCGATCGTGCAATTACTGAGGGGGCGGATGCAATCTTGGTTCATCATGGCTACTTTTGGCGCGGTGAAAATGAGTGTATTACCGGTATTAAGAAAAAAAGAATCCAAGCGCTACTCGCCCATGATATCAATTTAATTGCTTACCACCTGCCGCTCGATAATCATGCTGAGCTCGGCAATAATGCACAGTTAGCGGAAGTATTAGGTTTGAAGATTGAATCAGGTTTAGATCCTTCAGATCCGAGTGTGCCTGGCTTGATTGGGCGTTTGCCAAGGCCTATGCCTGCACGAGCTTTTTCCGCTTGGCTAGGGGAGTGTTTAAAGCGTGAGCCATTACACCTTGGCCCTGATGCTGAAGAAATCATTGAAACGATTGCTTGGTGTACTGGGGGTGCTCAAGGGTATTTACAATATGCAGTTGATGCTGGGGTTGATGCCTATTTAACCGGTGAGGTTTCTGAGCCAAGTCATCATTTAGCGATTGAAACGGGGACTCATTTTTTTGCCGCGGGTCATCATGCGACAGAACGCTATGGGGCGCGCGCGCTAGGACAGCATTTAGCCGATAACTTTGATCTTGAGGTTCGTTTTATTGATATTGATAACCCGGTGTAACTGAGGCCTTAGAAAGCTACATTTAACAACAATATCGATCAATATTTGCCCTGCTAAACGAGTAGAGCCTGCTAAACTTTTTCTATTAGCATCATCTTTGATGCCACATTCGAAAGATAATAGATAGAAAAGTGGACTCTGCTCATGCCTATCAAAAAATACCTCGAAGTATTAGCAAAACACGATGGTTCTGATCTCTATCTGAGTACGGGGGCACCACCGAGTGGCAAATTTCAGGGGGTATTAAAGCCACTCAGTAAGGAGCCACTAAAGCCTGGGCAAATTGCTGAAATGGTGAAGGAGGTGATGGACGAGGATCAAGTTCATGAGTTTGAGCATGAACTCGAGCTGAATATGGCGATTAGTCTGCCGGGGGTCGGACGCTTTCGTTTGAATATGTTCCGTCAGCGAAATGAAGTGTCTGTGGTTGCGCGTAATATTGTCACCGATATTCCGCGTTTCGATGATCTTGGTTTACCAGAAATCCTTAAGCAGGTGATTACTTCTAAGCGTGGTCTGATCTTATTTGTTGGAGGAACAGGTTCAGGTAAGTCGACTTCTTTGGCCTCCCTGATTGATCATCGAAATACAACGTCCGCAGGGCATATCATTACCATTGAAGACCCCGTGGAATTTGTCCATAACCATAAAAAATCCATCATTAATCAGCGTGAAGTAGGGGTGGATACTAAGTCATTCCATGCCGCATTGAAGAATACCTTACGCCAAGCCCCTGATGTGATTTTGATTGGTGAGATCCGTGATGCTGAGACTATGGAGCATGCGCTAGCCTTTGCGGAAACCGGACACCTAGCAATTTCAACATTGCACGCGAATAATGCTAACCAAGCTTTGGATCGCATCATCAACTTCTTCCCTTCAGAGCGTCATGCTCAGATCCTGCAGGATGTGGGATTGAATATGCAGGCGATTATCTCTCAACGTTTAGTACCGACGGTAGATAATAAGCGTGTTGCCGCGGTTGAAGTCTTATTGGGTACTAAAACCATTCAAGACTTGATCTATAAAGGTGATATCGACTCGATTAAAGAGATTATGGGCAAATCAGAAAACTTAGGTATGCAGACCTTTGATGCGGCTTTATTTAAGTTACAGCAAATGGGTAAAATCACCTTGGATGAGGCCTTAAAAAATGCGGACTCTGCGAACAACTTACGCTTGCGAATTAAGTTGGCTGAGGGGGATGGAGCAACGGACACTACGGGTTCAGAAGAACAAGCTGAAGCTGCGAAAGAGCCTTCTGCTTTCGAAGGCTTGTCGTTAGAGAAAACCGATGAAGAAAAGCAAGCGGATGAGCAGCGAGCGTTAGAAGATGCTGAGCTCGAGCGATTGCAGAATAATCGAAAGCCAAAATAATGCGACTATTCGAAATAGTGAATATTTGTTCTAATGAAATATCACTAGATCGCGACTAGGTCACATTCCGTATTGTTGATTCATTTATTATAATTGCTGACGTTGTAGCGATAATAATAAAGTGATTTTATGCCGATTCGAAAATATCTAGAAGTACTCGCCAAACATGATGGTTCAGATCTCTATCTAAGTACGGGAGCTCCTCCCAGCGCTAAATTCCAAGGAACACTAAAGCAGTTAAGCAAAGAAGCTTTGAAGCCTGGTCAGATTGAAAAAATGATCGAGCAGGTTATGGATGCCGATCAGAAGCTAGAGTTCGAGAAAGAGATGGAGCTCAATATGGCGATCAGCTTGCCGGCGGGTGGTCGCTTTCGCTTAAATATGTTTCGTCAGCGTAATGAAGTCTCTGTGGTTGCCCGTAACATTGTGACGGATATCCCTAAGTTCGATAATTTAGGCTTACCGGCAGTATTGAAGAAAGTTATCACGTCTAAACGCGGCTTAATTTTATTTGTTGGTGGTACTGGCTCGGGTAAATCAACCTCGCTCGCGTCGTTAATTGATCATAGAAATGAGACTTCGGCAGGTCATATCATCACCATTGAAGACCCCGTTGAGTTTGTTCATACCCATAAAAAATCAATCATAAATCAGCGCGAGGTTGGGGTTGATACCAAGTCGTTCCATGCGGCGTTGAAGAATACTTTACGCCAAGCCCCTGATGTAATTTTGATTGGTGAAATTCGTGATGCGGAAACCATGGAGCATGCGTTAGCGTTTGCGGAAACAGGGCACTTAGCCATTTCTACTTTGCACGCTAATAACGCCAACCAAGCGTTGGATCGTATTATCAATTTCTTTCCTCAAGAGCGTCATGCGCAAATCCTGCAAGATATCGGCTTGAATATGCAGGCGATTATTTCCCAGCGCTTGATCCCAACAATTGATGGTAAGCGTGTTGCCGCTGTGGAAGTTTTATTAGGCAATAAGACTACCCAAGACCTTATATATAAAGGGGATACCGACTCGATTAAAGAAATCATGGCTAAGTCGGAAAACTTAGGTATGCAAACCTTTGATGCGGCGTTATTTAAACTGCAGCAAGCGGGAAAAATCAGCATGGAAGAAGCATTGAAAAATGCCGATTCGGAGAATAATTTACGCCTACGTATTAAGCTGGCGGAGTCCGAAGGTGCCCAAGCCGCAGAAGAACCTAGTTCAGGTTTAGCGGGGCTATCACTAGAAAAAACCCACGAAGAAAAAGAAGAAGAAGAGCGAGTTGCTCGAGAAGATGCTGAGCTGGCAGAATTGATGGGAGCTTAGATATTTTTCTTTATCTTTTCTCCGTGAAGCGAAGCGCTCCGTGTTCTCCGTGGTAAATGCTTTTTCTTAGTTTTGGCGGCTAAGTGAATTAATGGCCTAGAAAAGCTATTCACCACGGAGGGCACGGAGAACACGGAGGTAAAGAAGAATAAAGAAAGGAAAAAGAGTAAAGCTGGGAGTATATTAAAAAGAGAGATCACTTTATTCGGGATAAAGTAATCTCAATGCTAATTGAACGTTAAGCTTAAACGTTAAAACGGTAATGCATAACGTCACCATCTTTAATCAAATAATCTTTACCTTCTAGACGCCACTTACCCGCATCTTTAGCACCTGATTCACCTTTGTATTCGATGAAATCATCATAAGCAATGACTTCTGCACGGATGAAGCCTTTTTCGAAATCTGTGTGGATTACACCTGCGCCATTTGGAGCGGTTGCGCCTACTGGAACTGTCCAAGCGCGTACTTCTTTAACGCCTGCGGTGAAGTAAGTTTGCAAACCTAGCAGCTCATAGCCTGCACGAATTACACGGTCAAGACCGGCTTCTTCCATGCCCATATCTTCTAAGAACTCAGATTTTTCTTCGTCGTCTAATTCAGAAATTTCAGCTTCGATCTGATTACAAACCACCACCACAACCGCTTTATCAGCTGCGGCGATTTCGTTAACGACATCTAGGTGTGGATTGTTTTCAAAACCATCTTCGCTAACGTTAGCAATGTACATTACAGGCTTTAACGTGATCAGGTGAAATTGATCGTAAAGCGCGTAGTCGCCATCTTCTTTTACTAATGTGCGTGCTGGTAGGCCGTCACTTAAATGTGCAACTAAGGTTTCTAATAACCCTTTTTGCTGTACTGCGTCTTTGGCGCCACCTTTAGCAACACGAGTTACGCGAGATAATTGCTTTTCGCAAGACTCTAAGTCCGCTAAAACCAATTCAGTATTGATGATATCAACATCGTCAGCTGGGGAAATTTTATTGGCAACGTGAATTACGTTTTCATCTTCAAAGCAGCGTACAACGTGAGCGATCGCGTCGGTTTCACGAATATTGGCTAAGAACTGGTTACCCAGACCTTCACCTTTCGAAGCACCTTCTACTAGACCAGCGATATCTACGAATTCCATCGTTGTTGCCAAAACTTTTTCTGGCTT
Organism: uncultured Oleispira sp.; assembly: GCA_913019965.1. Lineage (GTDB taxonomy): Bacteria > Pseudomonadota > Gammaproteobacteria > Pseudomonadales > Oceanobacteraceae > Oleispira. The sequence goes on along the minus strand of CAJVZR010000009.1, from coordinate 62,103 downwards.
AACAATTTCTGCTAATGCGTCAAGACGGGCATCAGGCATTGGCACCATGCCTGAGTTAGGCTCGATGGTACAGAAAGGAAAGTTCTCTGCGCCGATGCCGGCTTTGGTCAGAGCGTTAAAAAGAGTCGATTTACCAACGTTGGGTAGACCAACGATTCCGCATTTAAAACCCATCGTGATGTCCTATATTAATTAGCTAATTCTATGCTTTAAAAGAGTGAAGTCTGTTCATGGCTTTACCCCAATCGCCTTTTAAGGCATCGGGTAATACGCGACTGGCTTCATCAATTGTCGCGTCCATTTGTGTTTTTTCATCGGCGCTGGGGCGACCTAATACGTGCCCAGTCACTCGACTTTTATCCCCTGGATGGCCAATGCCAATGCGCAGACGATGAAAGTTTTTATTATTACCTAAGCAGGCAATGATATCACGTAGGCCATTTTGGCCACCGTGACCGCCGCCGGTTTTTAGCTTGGCGACCCCTGATGGTAAATCTAACTCATCATGGGCGACTAAAATTTCGTCGGCATTAATTTTGTAAAAGTTCGCTAGCGCCTGTACGGCTTGACCACTTTTATTCATAAAAGTCGTTGGAAATAATAACCAAACGTCTTGGCCATCAATGCGGCCTTGGCCACTGAGTCCAAAGAACTTTTTATCGGCTTTTAGCTGAATATTATATGCGCGGGCAATCTCTGAGATAAACCAAGCACCAGCATTATGGCGAGTCGCTTCGTATTCAGAACCTGGATTGCCTAAACCGACTATGAGTTTAATTTTGCTCATCTTTAATATTGTTTATCTACTGTCAATATGTTGATTAATTGTTGGCCATTATAAAAGAACTGGCATAAAAAAGGGCTCATAAATGAGCCCTTTTTGCTGTTTTCTCTCAAATTCAACAAGGAAGTTGAGAGAAAGAAGATTACTCTTCGCCAGCTTCTTCGCCAGCTTCGTCGTCTTCAGCAACACCTTTAGGTGTGAACAAAGAAACAACCGCTGTATCGTGATCAGCACCGTGAGACAGAGCCAAAGACTGAACGCCTTTAGGGAACTTGATGTCTGACAAGTGAATTACTGAACCAGCTTCAGCTTCAGCAAGATCGATTTCGATGAACTGAGGAAGATCGCCAGCTGCACAGATAATATCGATGCTAGTCATCTGGTGATTGATCTTAGCGCCGCCAGTCTTAACAGCAGGGCAAGTATCTTCATTGATGAAGTGAATTGGAAGGTGCTGCTTGATGATTGTAGACTTGCTTACGCGCAAGAAATCAGCGTGCATAACGTGATCACGAGCTGCGTGACGCTGCATATCTTTCAATACAACCTGCTCAGTTTTTTCACCGATGTTCAAAGTGATGATAGAGCTGTAGTAAGCTTCGTTTTCTAGGGCTTTTTTCAACTCGTTAGCTTTCAACGTAATGTTGGTAGGCTTACGTGCGTTACCGCCAGTTTTTCCGCCATAGATGATAGCTGGAACTAGATCTTCTAAACGACGTAGGCGGCGGCTCGCACCTTTCCCTACTACTTCGCGAAGTTCTGCGTTCAATGATAAATCGGACATGATGTCTTCCTTTCTTCTATAAATAAAATCGCTGCATCTTTCATTAAGATTAAAGCGACTAAGTGCAGAAAACCCCAAGGGTAAAATACCCCTGAGGTTCTCTATTTGTTAGGAGTTTTGCGACCAAACCCCTAACGTGAAACTGTTGTTTCTAAACTATTATCTAGCGAAACGTTAGTTATCTAAACATAGCGCTGATTGATTCTTCGTTATTAACACGACGAATTGATTCAGCTAATAGGCCAGCGATCGTTAATTGACGAACACGACCCGATTTTTGTGCGGCTACAGACAATGGAATAGTATCAGATACTACTAATTCATCGAGAGAAGAAGACTTCAAACGATCAATGGCTGGGCCAGATAAAACTGGGTGAGTACAATAAGCAACAACGGCTTTTGCACCACGTTCTTTTAATGCAGCAGCGGCGTGGCATAAAGTGCCTGCCGTATCGACCATGTCATCAACCAAGACACAAGTACGACCTTCAATATCACCGATGATGTTCATCACTTCGGCAACGTTGGCTTCTGGGCGACGCTTATCAATAATCGCTAGATCAACATTTAACTGCTTAGCGATAGCACGTGCGCGAACAACACCACCAACGTCAGGAGAAACAACCACAAGGTCTTCATATTTCTGACGAGCGATGTCATCTAATAAAATTGGCGAACCGTATACGTTATCAACAGGGACACTGAAAAAGCCCTGGATTTGGTCGGCGTGTAAATCAACCGTTAATACGCGGTCGATACCAGCACCTACCATCATGTCAGCAACAGCGCGGGCACTAATTGGCACACGAGCACTACGCGGACGACGATCTTGGCGTGCATAACCGAAATAAGGAACAACTGCAGTAATACGAGCAGCGGAAGCACGACGTAAACCATCTGCCATTAGCAGAAGTTCCATCAAGTTATCGTTGGTAGGAGTACAGGTCGGTTGAATAATGAAGGCGTCTTTACCACGCACATTTTCATTAATTTCAACAGTGATTTCACCATCACTGAATTTACCTACGGACATTTCGCCCATTGGAATATCTAAACGTTCAACAACAAGCTTGGCTAATTCAGGATTGGCGTTGCCGGTAAATACCATCAGTTTGGACACTATGGGTCACCTTTAGATTTTTTCAATAATGGATAAGAAAGAAGTTGGCTGAGGTGGCAGGATTTGAACCTGCGCATGACGGGATCAAAACCCGTTGCCTTACCGCTTGGCGACACCCCAACTTTTTTAAAACCGTTTTTTCAAACGGAGCCGAATAATACCTTATGTGCAGAAGAAAGGTTAGTACCTTTCGCAATAAATGCATTTAATTCAGCTGGAAGCTTACTTGCAACAATCGTTGCTTTGTTCTCTGAAGCAAAGCTTAAGAAAACACAAGCTCCAGTCCCAGTCATCTTAGCAGAACCAAATTTGTTTAGCAAATTCAATGTCTTACCAATTTCAGGGTTGAGTTTCGAGGCAACTAACTGACAGTCATTTCTAACTGTGTTTGCTGCTTGTCCCTCAAGTGCGTGGCGCATATTAAGGATCTCGCTGTCCCTTGTCAACTCTTTGTGCGAAAAAATTTCTTTGGTATCGGAATGGGCATTTGGGCAAGCGACTAAGAACCAATTTTCAGCCAGATCGGGTAATGGGGTAATCAGTTCTCCAACCCCTTCTGCCCAGCAGGCTTGGCCTTTAATAAAGACAGGTACATCGGCACCGAGCTTAACTCCGATAACTGCCAGTTCTTCTAAGGATAAGTCGAGCTGCCATAATTTATTTAACGCGAGCATGGTGGTGGCGGCATTTGAGCTTCCCCCACCGAGTCCTCCGCCCATGGGTAATATTTTTTCGAGGGTTATATCAGCGCCGCACACTTTATCCTTCGCTTGAGGGTGGTTTTGTAAGCTGCGGGCGGCCTTGGTAATTAAATTATCTTCGAAGTTGACCCCATCCACCGCTGGGCTAAGGGTTAGTTTATTATCATCGCGAAGACGAAAGCTAAGCTCATCACCATGATCAACGAACTGAAAAATGGTTTGTAACTCGTGGTAGCCATCACTTCGCTGCCCTGTGATATGCAGCATTAAGTTGAGTTTTGCCGGCGCGGGAACAGTGATCCAGTTGGATGGAGTATTAGTCATAATCAATCGTCCACTCTTTAATGGCAAAAATGAATTTAAAGTTATGGCCTTTGATTTTGATTCGTCCAGGAAGCCAGGTGTCTTCCTGGCGCTGATAGCGTGAAAATTCAACTTGCCAGCCATGCTGCTGTAAACCTGCCAATAATCCCATGCTATCGCGTTGTTCCGTGGATGCTGAGTGAGGGCTGGCTTGGCCTTTTACCCAGTAGCGAATATCTAATACTGGAAACTCCCAGCCTAAATAACGATTCATAAGGTATTGCGCAGAAGGGGCATGAACAGGTTCTTGGCTGGGTAGAGTTAAGCTTGCTTGGCCATTATTACCGACTAAGCGACTAGAGCCTTGACCAAAAGGGCCGGATAAAAACAAATCAAAATCTTCGTCATCTTGCAGCCAAGTGAGGTAGCCGGTCGCGGAATCTTCAGGACTGACGACGGAAAGCTTGCCGCGAACTTGCCACTTTTGAATTTTATTGAGCTGACTTTCGAGGACTTGGCTATCTTGCTGTAAGTTGAATACGCTACAGCCGGTGAGGCCTAGGCTGAATGATAGCACTAGGCTGATGAATATAAATTTCATTACTAAAAGGATCACTTAAACTGAGGTTACTTAATGGGAGGCTCTACATCGAAGCGTTGCAGAGTATCTTTAATAATTGGGCTATCAGGTTTTTGTTCTAACCCTTGCTGCCAAATAGATTGGGCTTCTTCATTACGTTGCAACTGCCAAAGCACTTCGCCTAAGTGAGCCGCGACTTCATGGTCAGGGAAGTCATTGAAAGCACGCTGTAATAATTCTAGCGCTTTATATAGATCCCCTAAACGATAATATACCCAGCCTAAACTATCGATAATGGCGGGATTATTAGGTGAAATTGCTAGCGCTTCTTGAACCAGTGATAGTGCTTCATCAATACGATCCGTTTTATCGGCTAGGGTATATCCCAATGCATTAATCGCTTCAGCATTTTTAGGGTTTAAGCTAATGATTTGGCGTAAATCGGTTTCTAATTGTGCTAGGTTGCCCATCTTCTCGGCTAATAATCCACGGCTATAAAGCAGGTTGATATTATCGGGAGAGACTTTAAGCGCTTCATCCGCTAATTGGTAAGCGTCAGTATGAAGGTCATGTTTGATTAATAATTCAATTTCTAACTGTACGAGTTCAGCTTCAAAATCAGGAAACTCGCTGCGTCGGTGCGTAAGGTAATCTCTAGCGGCATTGATATCTTCATGCTGAATCAAAAGTCCGGCTACTTTTAACTGTGCAGGTAAGAACTGACGACCCTTTCGTACTTGGCGGTAATTACGTAATGCTCTCTGCTCATCATTTTGTAGCTCAGCAATGCGAGCGAGATAGAAGTAGGAATCACTTGAAATACTGTCCTGCAACGTGAGAGCGCTCAGTGTTGCAATGGCTTCATCAAACTCTTCTAGCTCCATGTGTAATAGGCCTAGAGAAAGTTGAATCGAATTATCATCCTTAAAAAGCTGAGCGAGATATTGGAAAGCGGCTCTTGCTTCGCTAAAGCGTTTTAAGTCAATCAATATACGTGCGCGTAATACCCCAATACCTTTATGTTTAGGCATATTATTATGCAGTTTGTCGAGCCAGGTTAGCGCTTCTTCGGCTCGACCTAGCTTGTGTAAAGTTCGGGCCTTGCTAAGGGCTGCGGCGGTATATTTTTCACGCAGCGATAATGCTTTATCGAGAGCAGCGAGCGCAGCTGGGTAGTCTTCTAGTTGTAATAATAGGCTTCCTTGTGCCATCCACAGCTGGGCATAGTCGCTGTGTTTTTGGCTTAAAATTTCAAACTGAGCTAATAAGTTCAGCTTTTCCTCACGGCTTAAGTGTTGTGCATTCAGAGCCAAGTAGTCGAATTGGCTGGCCCCAGCTAATTCTAATACCGCTTCCATATGGTTGAGGGCCGTTGAAAAATCACCGGCTTTCATTAGTGCTTGGGCAAGGATTTGATGGGCTTGAGCTTCAAATGGGTCGCTGGTAATCCAGATTCTTGCCGCTTCAAGTGTAAATTGGTTGCTGCCCAAATATTGGGCAATGCGGGTAGCGCGTTCAGCGATACCGGGATCTTGTGTTTTTCGTGCTTGATCGAGGTAATTTGCTAATGAAACTTCATATTGATGTCGCTGCCCGGCAACCTCGGCCACGAGCAGTGAATATAACGTAGGGGCAGGAAAAGGCTTATCGTCAGCAATGACAACAGGCTGTTCGGCAGTCACCGTTTCTGTATTTGAAGCTTGATTGGGAAGGCTATCTTGCTCACTTACTGGCTGCAAGGGCAAATAAGAACATCCCAACATCATACTATTAGCCAGTATCAGGCTAAAAATCCGTACTAACATAACCATCTTTATCCATTTGTTCTGTCAATAGCATACTCTGAAAACTTGCTAAAAGTCAGAGTTATGTCTTTATTATGGGCGAAATAATGGTAGACAGATGAATGTGGAAAAGATTTCGTCTTTATTTCCCGTTATACTGTGATTCTTTAGTTAATATGCATCATCTTTAAGGTCAGATTTCGTCTCAAATGGGTATCATAGCGCTCGGCATAAATCACAAAACCGCTCCAGTAGCTGTGCGTGAGAAGGTTTCCTTTGATCCTGCAACCATGCCGGATGTTCTCCAGCAGGTCTTGCAATCATTGGCTTCAGTGACTGAAGTGTCGATTCTATCGACCTGCAACCGAACCGAAATATACTGTTCCTACGAAAACGAACTTGCCAATGCCGATGATATTGCTGGAAAATCGATACTTTCGTGGCTTAGTGGCCACCATGATGTTGATGAACAGGTACTATTTGATTCGTCATACATTCATCATAACTCCGATGCTGTACAGCATATGATGCGGGTTGCCAGTGGCTTAGATTCTTTAGTCCTTGGTGAGCCGCAAATCTTAGGGCAATTTAAATCCGCCTTCGCCGTTTCTCAGCAGGCGGGTACCACCGGCAGTGATCTGGGTCGATTATTCCGCCAAACATTTAGCGTGGCAAAAGAAGTTCGCACCAATACCGCCATTGGCCAAAATCCTGTATCCGTTGCTTTTGCTGCGGTCAGTATGGCGAAGCACATCTTTTCCGATTTTAGTAAGAGCACGGCTTTATTAATTGGTGCCGGTGAGACCATTGACCTTGTTGCCAAGCATTTAAAAGATGCCGGCATCAAGCAAATCATTGTGGCTAACCGTACCTTGGCTCGTGCGCAAAAACTCGCCGAGCAGTTTCATGCCGAAGCCGTATTGCTTGAAGATATTGCTCAAGAGTTACCTCGTGCAGATATTGTTATCTCTTCTACTGCCAGTCCATTGCCGATCTTGGGTAAAGGAACTGTAGAGCGGGCTCTGAAGAAACGCCGTCATGCGCCAGTATTTATGGTGGATATTGCGGTACCGCGAGATATTGAAGAAGAAGTCGGTGATTTAAACGATGTCTTCCTTTATACCGTGGATGATTTAAAAGACATTATTGAAGAGAATGTGAAATCCCGACAAGATGCTGCAATTCAAGCTGAGCAGCTTATTGTTTCGGGTGTCGAACGTTTTATGCGAGAATTGCGTTCACTCGATGTTGTCTCAACGGTAACCTCATTGCGCAGCCATGTTGAAGAGTTACGCGATGAATGTTTGATCAAGGCGCGTAAACAGCTTGCTAACGGTGATGATCCGAGCAAGGTATTGCAGCAATTTGCGCATACTTATACCAATAAAATATTACACACGCCGACCAAGCAAATGCGTCAAGCCGGGGCCGAAGGCCAGCTTGAAGTCATGGACTGGGTACAAGAATTATTTCAACTCTCAAGTGATGCCGAACCTCGTGCTACTGAGATAAAAGAGAAGAATAAAGCAGAATGAAACAATCTTTAGTTCATAAATTAGAACACTTGAGCGAGCGTTACGAAGAAATCGGCCACTTGTTAGGGGATAATGAAATTATCTCCAATCAGGATAAATTTCGAGCGTTATCGAAAGAATATGCTGAATTAGAGCCTGTAGTACAAGCTTATGAAGCGTTTACTCAAGCACAAGACGATTTGGCTGAAGCCGAAGCGTTATTAAAAGACGAAGACCCTGAAATGCGTGAAATGGGTCAAGAAGAGTTTAAGTCAGCGAAAGCAACGCTAGAGCGTTTAGAAGACGAATTACAAATTCTATTGCTACCTAAAGATCCTAACGATGGTCGAAACGTCATCTTGGAAGTGCGTGCCGGTACGGGTGGGGATGAAGCGGCTATCTTCTCTGGCGATTTATATCGTATGTATTCTCGTTATGCTGAAAACCAAGGCTTTCGGGTTGAAGTTTTAAGTACCAATGATGGCGATCATGGTGGTTATAAAGAAATCATCGCTCGTATCTCGGGTACGGATGTTTATTCGCAATTAAAATTTGAATCCGGTGCTCACCGAGTTCAACGTGTACCTGAAACCGAGTCTCAAGGGCGTGTTCATACTTCGGCTTGTACCGTTGCAGTGATGCCTGAAGTGGAAGGCGAAGGCGATATTGAAATTAAGAAATCAGATCTTCGAGTTGATACCTTTCGTGCCTCGGGTTCTGGTGGTCAGCACGTTAACAAAACGGATTCCGCGATTCGTTTAACCCACATCCCAACAGGGTTTGTGGTTGAGTGTCAGGACGAACGTTCTCAGCATAAAAACCGTGCTAAAGCGATGACGGTATTGGCGAGCCGAATTAATGATGCCGTATTGCAAAAGCAACAGGCAGAGCAAGCGGCTGAACGTAAAAGTCTAGTCGGAAGCGGAGACCGTTCTGAGCGTATTCGTACCTATAACTATCCACAAAGTCGCGTAACAGATCACCGTATTAACTTAACCTTGTATAAGTTAGACGAAGTGATGCAGGGTGACTTAGGTGCCATCTTGAAGCCACTGATTAGTGAGCACCAAACAGAGCAGCTTACCGCGCTTGGTTCGCAAGATTAAGTTCATCTAACTACGCGTTAAAATAGCCAGTGAAAAGGAATGTTAAGTGGAATCTTTGATTTTAGAACCATGGATGGTGCTTTTCTTCTTTTCACTGCTGTTATTAGCTTGCTGCTTTGGCAGCCTGTTAATCGGTAAAAAGTTGGGTGGCAAACAGATTGAGGCGACGAACCAGCAGCTGCAAATAGAGAATGCTTTACTCAAACAAAAAATGCAGAGTCAGCAGCAACATTATCAAGAATTACGTCAGCAAGATCAGCAAGCTTTTAGCCAGCAGCAGCATCAGCAAAAACAAAGTTTTGAAAACCTCTCAAATAAAATATTCAACGAAAAACAGCAGCAAAATAAGCAAGGCCTTGATGCCATTTTGCATCCTTTTAAAGACCAGTTAGAAGGGTTGAGGAAAAAAGTTGAAGATGTTTATCTGCATGATGCAAAAGATCGCGCAGCACTAAAAGCCCAAATAAATGAACTCTATCGCCTGAACCAAAATATAACCGAAGAAGCGAGTGCGTTAAGCAAAGCGTTGCGGGGTGATAAAAAAACTCAGGGAAATTGGGGCGAACTTGTTTTAGAGACTGTATTAGAACGCTCGGGTTTACGCTTAGGCGAAGAGTATGTTCGAGAGCAAAATCATAAAGCCGATGACGGACAGAACTATCGCCCAGATGTCATTATTAACTTACCGGAAGGTAAGCACATTATCGTTGATGCTAAAGTGTCTCTTAACGCTTATAACGACTATATCAATTCAGAAGATGAAACGGACAGCCAGCATTTTTTAAAACAGCATATCGACGCTATTCGTAACCATATAAAAAGTCTATCGGCGAAAGCCTATCAACAGTTGCCAAGCTTACACAGCCCTGATTTTGTTTTTATGTTTATGCCGATAGAACCTGCGTTTATGGCCGCTTTTCAGCATGATGAGAAGCTCTTTATGGATGCCTTTGATCAACGCATCGTGGTGGTAACTCCGACGACATTATTGGCCAGTTTACGAACCGTAGAAAGTTTGTGGGCAATTGAACGCCGTGGCCGCAGTGCAGATGAGCTCAGTGAACAGGCGGGAAAAGTTTACGATCGCTTGCGTATAGTGGTCGAGAAAATGGATAAGCTAGGGACACAGCTCAATAGCGCGCAAAAAACCTATGATGAAACTTATTCTTCACTGGCGTTAGGGCGAGGCAATTTAGTGAATACGGCGAATCAGTTTGTTGAGCTTGGGGTGAGAATTAAAAAGAAAATCCCTCAAGGGAACGTCGAAAATAAAAGCCGAATGGAAAAAAGTGATAGCATGGAGAGCAGCAATGAAACGTCGTGAATTTTTATCATTATCCTTAATATCGGCAATGGCATTGCAGGTTCCCCGAGTCAGTGGGGAAATACTCGCTCAAGATATTAAAAATGAGCCATTGGATATTAAGCGATTACTTTCGTTTTTAGATTCTTTACAGGTTGAAAGCTTGGTCACCGAAGGCGAGTGGGACCTTGGGCAGATATTTAATCATGCCGCGCAAAGTATTGAATTTTCAATCGATGGTTATCCACAGCATAAGTCTGATTTTTTCAAACAAACCGTGGGTACATTAGCATTCCAAGGGTTTGCCTTATGGGGCAAGATGACCCATGGATTGGCTGAAGGTATTCCTGGAGCAAAGAGCATTTCAGCATCTCAAGATCCGTATCAGGGGTTAGCTAGGTTGAAGCAATCTTTGCTTCGCTTTGATCAATATCAGGGTAATTTACAGCCACACTTTGCTTATGGCAATTTGACCAAGCAAGAATATGCCTTAGCTCATGTGCTGCATTTAAATAACCACTTTGAGGAAGTTCGCCTTGTCCAGACTGCGTGATTTAAAAGGCTTTGGCCCCAAGAGTGAAGAAATACTCGCGCAAGTAGGAATTGAATCCGTCGAGCAGTTTATGCAAGTCGACCCCTTTCAGTTATATGCGGACTTAAAGCAAAAGGTAAAAGGCACGGGATTGAATTCCATTTATGCCATTATAGGGGCTCAGCAAGACGTGCATTGGCAAGAAGTTGCCCGTACACAAAAGTATGAAATCTTACTGCGCTTAGACGATATGGGATTAGCCCCAGCGAAACCTAGTAAGAAATAGCCAGCCCTTAGTCTGATACGTTAGAATGATAGCAATAGCAAACTCCCTTAATTCCAAACGATATCCATCAGCATGACAGACAAGCCTTCTCGCCCCAAAAGCAGTGATTCATTAAGTTCTGCAGACGACCTATTTGCCGATAGTGCTGGCCAGCAGTTAGCAGGGCAGTTCACGTTTGATAGTGCTGTGGCTCGAGTTTTCCCCGATATGATCAAGCGCTCGGTGCCCGGTTATGCCGAAACGGTTGCTATGTCTGGGGTGATTGCGGGTGAGTATGCGCGTGATAATACCCATTTATACGATCTTGGCTGTTCATTGGGCGCGGTTACGCTCGCGATGCGTCATGGGGTTAAGGCGCAGAACTGTAAGATTATAGGCATTGATAATTCTGCTGCGATGATTGAGCAAGCTGGGCATTATTTAGCGTTGGATGAGGGGAGTGTTGAGGTTGAGTTGGAATGTGCCGATATTACTGCGCGACCGATTGAGAATGCCTCTGTTGTCGCATTGAATTACGTACTGCAATTTATCGCCCAAGAACAACGCCTAGCGCTATTGCAGCAAATCGCTGCGGGTCTGAATGAGGGTGGTGCTTTAATCTTATCGGAGAAGATTTGTTTCAACGATGATGAGCAACCCTTGCAAGATAAGCTGCACTTAGATTTCAAACGAGCCAATGGCTATAGCGAATTAGAAATCGCGCAAAAACGCAGTGCTATCGAAAACGTACTGATCCCTGAAACCGAAGAGGCTCATATTGCGCGTTTAAAACAAGCTGGTTTCAGTCGTGTCATTCGCTGGTATCAATGCTTTAACTTTGCTTCCTACTTAGCGATTAAGTAACCGCTAAGTCATTAACAGAATAGAACTTCATTATGAACGTAGATGTATTTTCTTGGTTTGACGATATTCAAGCCGCGATGTCAGAAGAAGGCAGCTTATTAGCGCCTTGGGCCAAAGTATTGCCGCAGCAATTGCACGCGATTTTTAATGAAAAAGTGCACGGTGACCAACAGCGCTGGTTAGATGCGCTAGAAAACTTACCGGCGATTGATAATGTCAGCCGAGACATTCAGCAAGATCGCATTCAATTAAGCAGTGAAAGCATCAATGAAGAAGTTGATGCTCAAATAAAGTCTGGCTTGCAGCAGTTAAGCCCTTGGCGTAAAGGTCCTTTTCAATTTTTTGCGACGCACATTGATACCGAATGGCGCAGCGATTGGAAATGGCAACGTATAGCCTCCCACTTGGCACCACTAGAAGGGCGTACTATTTTGGATGTGGGCTGTGGCTCGGGTTATCACATGTGGCGTATGTTAGGGGCCGGTGCTCACCGTGTCGTCGGTATTGATCCGTCGCGTTTGTTTTTGGCTCAGTTTCAAGCGTTTAAGCAATATGCCCAGTCTGGGCAAGAGGAATCGTTGAATATCGATCTATTGCCACTGCGCATGGAAGATGTGCCTAGACCTTTAAAAGCATTCGATACTACCTTTTCTATGGGGGTTTTGTACCATCGGAAGTCACCACTGGATCATCTAACAGAATTAAAAGATACGCTAAAGCCTGGTGGTCAGCTGGTCTTGGAAACGTTGGTGATCGAAGGCGGGCTTGGTGAGGTATTGATGCCAGAAGATCGCTACGCCCAGATGCGTAACGTCTGGTTTCTTCCTAGTTGTGATACTTTATTATTATGGGCGCGCCGAGTTGGTTTTAAGAACCCTCGAATAGTCGAAAAGAATGTTACTAGCCTAGATGAACAGCGTTCAACGGAGTGGATGCAGTATCAGTCTTTAACTGATTTCTTAGATGCTGACGATAAAACGAAAACAGCGGAAGGCTATCCAGCGCCATTAAGAGCGACCTTGATCGCAGAGGCCTAATCTGTCCTGTCAAATTGTTCGAATCTGACATTACTGTCTACACTGTAATAACTAAGTATTTTTTAGTCATTATTAGGGCGATTGCCTAGAGAGAAGATTATGTCAGAAGTCGAACCGCTGAGTGATGAGCAGCGAATTAGTGTTTTAGAGGGGAAGGTGGGTAAAAATCGGACCGTGATTACGATCGTAGCACTGACGATGGTAGTTATTCTTTCAGTCTCTTTTACCGTACTAATTTTAAAGTTGCTTCGTGCTGATGAACCTTATGTGCCCCGTTCAAGCTTTAACGAGCAGAGTGCTATCATTCAAGCGCTTAGCGAAGAAGTTAAGCAGCAGCAATTACTGATTGAGCATCTGACCCTGAGTTATAGTCAAAGCCAAGCCGCCGCTTTTCAACATAATCTTGTGGAGCAAGAACAGAGCTATCAAGAGTTCTTAGGGGCATTAAAGCTGGGGATGTTTGATCTTGCTAAGATGGTTCAAGGGTCACGGACTTGGCTAGATGTGTATAACGATAAACTCGATGATGCGAAAAATGCGAGTATTGCTCGCGAAAAAGCGTTAAAGCGGTTATCAATCAAAAAACCGAACTAATCTATCCATACTTCACGAATGGGCTCGCCAAAATCATCATAGATAATTTTCTTTCTCGGTCGTGACGGTTTAGCTGGGGCGGGGGCCGAGCCTGATTTCTTGCGCTCGTCGACGGCTTTTAATTCATCTACTAGCGGCGTACGAGTCTGCTTACCTTGTTCAAAACCACTGCTTCGATCATCAATTTTACCATTGATTAACCCGCTTTCACCGCGTTGAAATTCATGTACAGCGCCGCCTTGATCGAGAAAACTCTCAATCTCACTTTGCATCTGTTGTCGAATTTCGCGCTTAGTTGGGCGTTTATGCATAGTTTATGGTCAAGGTCACTTGTGTAAAAGAAAAGTATAGGCGATAAAAGTAATCTGATAGTTTACAGTACTTTCAACGATTCACGTAATTAAGGCTAAATCTAATGAAAATGACAATAAAAGCGCTCACGACCTTAATGGTTATATTTTCAGTGTTGGGCTGTACAGAAGAGAGTATTAATAAGTTATCTCGTCAAGCTGATAACTTATTAGGGGAAGATCTCAAGGTTTCATATGTCGATGCTGGTCAAGTCGTTAAAACATGGACCGTAAAAGACGGCAAGATCACTACTGGACGCGATGATCAAGGGCGAGCGATTGGTTATTACTATTTCTGGAGTGTGGAAACCGGTTATGTACAACTTCCAATTGAACGAACTTTAATTGAAGAGATCAGATAATAAAGATTTAATTATTTTTCGACTAGAAGCTAAAACAAAAATGAAAGATGCCTTGAAAAAAACGATACAGCCTTATGCCGCCCGGCTTATTTCCAGTGATCAAATACTTAACCTAAAGCGTCATTTGTTTGAGGTTAAAAGAAAGCTACTGGCTAAGCCACATCAGGTCGATGTGTATTTGAGAATAGATGACCCTTATAGCTATTTATTAATGCAGGTTTTGGCAGAATTTGAGGCGCGCTTTGAGATAGAAATTCATTGCAAAACCATTAAGCATTTGCAAGAGGATATGTATCCTGAAGTTGAAATGTGGCATACCAATGGTTTTTTCGACGCGGGGCAGTTAGCGCATCTGTATGATTTACAGTGGCCACAGAAAGCTCCGATTAAGAGCAGTGCGATTATCAGTCGTGGTACTGAGTGCTTGTTGCAATTAGAAGCGGCATTTAATGGTCAAAGCATTAATTGGCAGCTGTTAAAAACCGTATTTGAAGGTTATTGGTTCTCGCAAGCCGAGAAGTTTGAGTTGAATAAAGAGTTTGAATTAATAGACTCGTTAAGTATGGGGCGACAACTTGAAGCCAATGAGATGACCTTGAGAGAAAAAGGTCATTATATGAGTGCCATGCTGAACTATGAGGGTGAGTGGTATTGGGGCTTGGACCGACTTGATCATCTAGAGCAACGACTATTTAGTCTTGGACTAGGGAAAGATAAGAATGATGAGGTTTATTTTAATAAAACCTATGTCGATCTTTATCAGTCGAAACCGTTATCAAAGCCTGATGATCGGTTGAAAAAGCTGACTCTGTTCTTTTCTATACGCAGTCCTTATTCTCATATTGGTTTAGAGCAAGCGATGAAACTTGCACAGCATTACCAGTTAGAGCTTGAGGTTAAGCCTGTGCTCCCTATGATTATGCGAGGGCTTTCTGTTCCTAATACCAAGAAAATGTACATCTTTCATGATACTAAGCGGGAAGCGCAAAAATTAGGCATCGATTATGGTTTTGTTGCAGACCCTCTCGGTAAGGGAGTCGAGCGTTGTTATACCCTATTCAGTTATGCACAGAGCCTAGGCTGTGAGCAGCAGTACTTATTAAATTATGCTCAAGCAGTCAACGCTCAGGGGATTCATTCAGATACCGATGCCGGATTAAAAAGCATCGTTGAGCGTAGTGGAATGGAATGGGAAAAAGCACAAGAAATATTAGCCCAACCAGAAGCGAATAC
Source organism: uncultured Oleispira sp. (assembly GCA_913019965.1). Lineage (GTDB taxonomy): Bacteria > Pseudomonadota > Gammaproteobacteria > Pseudomonadales > Oceanobacteraceae > Oleispira. Next base: position 46,887 of record CAJVZR010000009.1, on the reverse strand, counting down.
AGCCTGGCAAGAATGGGCAGAAAATAATCGACAACAGATGGTTGCTCTAGGATCTTGGGGGGTGCCTACCTTTCAATACGATGATTTGGTTCTATGGGGGCAAGATAGAGCGGGCTTGATTGAGAATCGAATCAAGGCAAACTTATCGACAACTGAATAATTGTTTAAAAAACAGTCAATGATGTGCGAGAATACACCGCAAATCGCGCCAGAATGTGTATTCATTAATGAATATGTCGTTGTTTTAACATTCTGACATAAAACTCCATTACACTTGGCCCCGCATTCAGTAGAATGTCTGGCTTATTATGGAAAAAATAAATATAAAGAGATGGTTTTGAAGGCAATCTGGTCCGCTAAGTGGTATTTGATTATCGGTTTATTCTGTTATTCAGTATTTTTATTGTTAACAGCACCATTGGAATTTATCTGGCCAAAAGTACAGCCTCATATTGGCCGCTTACCGGTACAAATTGAACTAGTGACGGGCACGCTTTGGCAAGGTCAAGCACGAGTCAAAATACCTAAGGTTGGCAAGGTTTCGGGTCAATGGGATATTCAGCTCAGTGATCTGTTATTAGGGCAGCTTGCTGCAAAAGTTAATGTTCAAGGTGACGAATTAAAACTTGAGGGCAAGGTAATCGCTAACCAGACAAAGGTTGAGCTGATTGATACCAAAGCCTTTATGTCTTCACGCTATCTTGAATCCGTCCTTCGCCAAGGACGGTCGAGTCTGACCGGAGACTTTGAACTCAATAAATTTAATGCGGAATTCTCGCTAGCGGATAAGCAGATATTAACCGCAGATGGACGTTTATTATTCAATGGTGGCCATGTTAGCTTCCCTGTGGATGGTAAAAAGATAGATGCCGAATTACCGATTCTTGTAGGGGCATTGAGCAAGCCTGGGGATAATGTTGAATTGATCATCACGAATACCGAAGGCCAATCAATTGGTACCGGTTATGTGCAACCTGATGGTTGGGCTGGTATTGCGATACGTCGTCGATTCTTAGATATATTAGGTCAAAAATGGCCGGCAGATGTTGAAGAAGATAAAGTCATTTTTGAAGCCTCACAAAAAATATTATGAAAATATGGAACGTGGTAACGCAGGGAATGAAAGTGAGACTAGGGTGGTTAGGTTGTGAGTGAGCAAGCAGTAGTTATTTTGCCTTGGCAGCGATTCGCTCTTATTGCGGGTAAGCTTACCTTTACGTTACTCATCGCGAGTCAATTAGCGGTGTTTACTTGGATGATACTTTCTCCAAAAACATTAGTACTAGCGGAACCAAGCCGTGCGAAAGGCGCAGCCAATTTACAGCAAGGTCAAAGCAGCATTGCTGATTGGCATATCTTTGGTGATGCCGCGGTTGAAGTTGTAGACGTTCCTAAAGAAGTCAATGCGCCTAAAACACGTTTACGCCTAGAGTTATTGGGTGTGATGGCGGCGAGTAAAACAGAGAATTCAAGTGCGATTATTGCACCCAAAGGCGGTCGTGGTGAAAACTATCGTGTTGGGGATGTGGTTCAAGGGCGTACCAAGCTAGCGGCAGTTCACCAAGATAAAGTGATCCTAGATAGTAATGGTAAATTAGAAACCCTTAAGTTTGATTTAACCCGTAAGCAAGGGATTCAGAAATCAAGCAAGCCAACCCCAGCGCAAAGAAAAAAGCAAAGTCGCGGTACGCTGAAAGATCGCTTTAAAAAAGTACGTAATGCCTCTGATGCGGTTACTTTGTTAAGAGATGAAGTGGCGAATAATCCTGCTGGTGCTTTGAAGCAACTAGGTTTAGAAACCTCTGCTAATGGCTCGGGCTATAAAGTATCCAATTCTGGTTCCATGCTAACTCAGTTAGGTTTGCAACCAGGAGATGTAATCTTGTCTGTCAATGGACAGACATTAGGCAATCTTGATGATGATCAAATGTTATTAGAGCAAGTGACTAATAGCGGCCAAGCGCGGTTAGAAATACAGCGTGGCAATCGTCGTTTTGTCGTTAACCATACCATTAAATAAGGACTTAATCGGTGTTTAAGCGTTTTTGTAAAATAGCCTTGTTGGCCATGTCTATTGCCATCACAGTGCCTACTACGATTGTTCATGCAGAAGATCAAAACTGGCAAGTTAATCTTAAAGATGCCGATATCTCTGCTTTTATAGGTCAAATTGCCGACATTACGGGTAAGAGCTTCGTTATCGACCCTAGAGTGAAAGGTAAGGTAACAGTGGTTTCTACGGAAACCATGAATACCGAAGCCGTATACGAACTCTTCTTATCGGTTCTAAAAGTTCATGGTTATGCGGCTGTACCTGCTGGCGAAGTGATTATGGTGGTGCAGCAAAATTCGGTTAAGCAGCAAGGCCGAGATTTAGAAGCCAAGTTTAAGAAGCAAAGCCAAGAAATGGTCACTAAAGTGATCACCATTAAAAATACTCCGGCGTTAGATTTAGTACCGATTCTGCGTCCGCTGGTGGCTAAGTATGGTCATTTAGCTGGGGTGAAATCTGCGAATGCTTTGATTATTTCTGATCACGCATCAAATATTAATCGCATCGAACAGATCATCGACCGTCTAGATAAATCCGGTAGTGAAGAATTAGAAGTTATCCAGCTAAAAGAAGCTTGGGTAGGTAACGTCGTCACTATGCTGCAAAGCTTAGACCCAACCAGAGTTGCACAAGGTAAGGGTTCTAAAAGTGGTGGTGCAGGCAGTATTCGAGTGGTGGCGGATGAACGCAGCAACCGATTAATTATCAAGGGTGAAAAGACATCTCGTGAACGTATTCGTACCTTAATTGAACAACTTGATAAACCTTCTTATTTTTCCGGTAGCGCGAAAGTGATTCGCCTTAAGTATGCCGATGCGAAAAAACTCGCTGAGTTATTGAAAAGCGTGATGAGCGAATCGGATTCGGGCGGTAAAGATGCGAATAAGGCTAAAGGTAAAGCAAGTATTCATGCGGATGAAGAATTGAACGCATTAGTTGTGCGCGCAGAGCCTTCGATCTTAAAAGAAATTGATGACATCATTCATGAGTTGGATGTTCGTCGTGCGCAGGTCTTGATTGAATCGGCGATTGTTGAAGTGACCGGTGATGTAACCGATTCATTGGGCTTCCAGTGGGCTGTCGGGGATGAAGATAATCCTGTATCAGGTACTAATTTCGGTAATGCTGGTAATTCATTAAATAGTATTGCTGGCATGGCGGCGGGAACTACCGCTCCGGCTTTGAGTAACGGTTTAACTTTAGGTGGTTTTAAGCAAACCAATGGTCAAGTTGATTTTGGTGTGGTTATTCAGGCATTAGAAAGCCAGAGCAATACCAACTTGCTTTCAACCCCAAGCATTATGACGTTGGATAACCAAGAAGCAGAAATCGTTGTGGGTCAAAATGTTCCTTTCCTAACAGGCTCTACTTCATCCAGCTCGAACAGTAACCCTTTTACGACTATTTCTCGTGAAGATATTGGTGTGACGCTTAAGATTAAGCCACATATTCACGAAGGCAGTGAATTACGATTGGAAGTTGAAGTGAGTGCAGAATCTGTGGCCAATACCACGGTGCAGGGGCAGGCAGATTTAATTACCAATAAGCGTAAGCTAAAAACCATGATTTTAGCCGCAGACCAAGAAACCATTGTTTTGGGTGGTTTAATCAGTGATGACATTACTGAGACAGAAAGTAAGGTGCCATTATTAGGGGATATTCCTCTACTAGGGTGGTTATTTAAAAGTAAAAGTACCCAGCACGTTAAGCGTAATTTGATGGTATTTTTGCGCCCAACGATCGTATTGGATAAGCAGAAAGCGACCACCTTAACTCATGATAAATACAATGGTATCTGGGAGTTTGAGATGTCGTCAGATGTTGAAGTCGATTCTGTGGATGCCCGCATGAATCAGTTATTTAGAGGTGTTCAGAACACTCAGTAGATTGACAAGTCTGTGAGTGAACACAATTAAAGGCCAGCCAAATAATGCTGGCCTTTTTTATGCCCGTGCGAAAAGCAGATTAAAGTACTTCAATACCTTGCTGTTCTAATAAGTCGACTAGGGCGATCAGTGGTAAGCCAATTAGACTATTAGGGTCGCGACCTTCAAGAGCAGAGAATAAGCGAATACCTAAGCCTTCTGATTTAAAACTGCCGGCGCAGTCGAGGGGCATTTCTTGCTCGATATAACGCTCAATTTGCGGCTGAGTTAAATGACGGAAATGGACAGAGAAGGGTTCAACTAAACTCACTTGTTGCTGGCTTTGGCTATTGAAAACACACAAGCCGGTGAGGAACTTAACCTGCTGACCACTGGCCTGAGTTAGCTGTTTGATTGCATTCTCAATGGTATGAGGTTTACCTAATACAGTTTGCTGGCCATCTATCTCTAAGACTGCACACTGATCGCTGCCAATAATAAGGTGATTGGGGTAATCGCTGGCGAGGGCTTTTGCTTTTTCAATGGCAAGTCGTTGCACGTAATCCCTAGGGCTTTCATTCACATGTAGGCGTTCATCGATATCAGGGCTAGCCATAATAAAAGGCAGCTGTAGTTTTTCTAAAAGCTGTTGGCGATAGCGTGAACTAGAGGCTAATAACAAGGGTAAAGACATAGCGAGGGATACCGAGTGAAAATGAAAAGCAAAAAAAAGGAGCCGAAGCTCCTTTTTACAATAACCTATTAAGGTAACCGATCGATTAAGCTAGGTTCGCGTTAGCGAATTCCCAATTAACCAATGCCCAGAAACCTTTTAGGTAGTCAGGACGTACATTGCGGTAATCAATGTAATAAGCGTGTTCCCACAAATCAACAGTGATAAGCGGTGTTACACCTTCTTCTGTTAGTGGAGTACCAGCGTTAGACGTATTTACGATATCTAGAGAACCGTCGGCTAGTTGAACTAACCAAGTCCAGCTAGAACCGAAGTTGTTAACCGCTTTATCGTTCAATTTTTCTTTTAGTGCTTCGAAAGAACCGAAAGATGCATTGATTTTTTCAGCGATAGCGCCAGTTGGCTCGCCGCCGCCGTTAGGGCTTAAGCTGTTCCAGTAGAACGTGTGGTTCCAGATCTGTGCAGCGTTGTTGAAAACTGGGCCAGTAGAAGATTTAACAATTTCTTCTAGAGATTTGTTTTCATCAGCAGTACCACCGACAAGACCATTTAACTTAACAACGTAAGTATTGTGGTGCTTACCATAGTGAAATGACAAAGTTTCTGCAGAAATGTGTGGCTCTAATGCATCTTGTGCATAAGGCAATGCTGGTAATTCAAACGCCATGTTTTCTCTCCAATATTAGCTGAATGATGCGGGACCAATGAAAAACTCTAATGGGAGTAGAGTTCTTACATCCGCAATCTGGGGTGAATAATAGCACACCTTCAATTATCCGCTACGCATGTAAAAAGTGTGGTTTTAGTTTAATCATCTTATCCGCTATACTAACGCCACAAAAATACCTAAGAAGACATGCTTAGTCGATGGCATGAGGTATTAATAATCATAACAATGAATCAAATTTTCGGGGGCAAGTATGTCAAACGAACAAGAGTCGATGCCAAAGATGCAGGCGTCACAAGAAGACATGGCTATGCGCCAAAAGCAATTACAACAACGCCGTTTGGCAGCTCAACGTGCGGCTAAAGCCAATCCCGCTGCAGCACAGATTGCAGCTCCAGCACCTAAGCAGACGCTTGCGATTGTTGCCCTTGTATTGAGCTTGGCAATGGGTGGTTTTGCTGGTTTCTTATTTATGCAATTACAAGAAGCTAATGCTCAGCTAAGTAAAGCAGAAGGCATTCTGAACGGTCATGCGACAAATTTAGCTGAGCTTAACGACAAGTTATCAGCGTCTGATGAAAATTCAAACTTATCCGTTGATGCGTTAAAGATCCTATTAAAAGACAACGGTAAAGAAATCCGTAAGCTGTGGGATTTAAGTAATAAAACCAACAAACCGAACATTGCTAAAAATGGAAAATCCATTTCTGCGGTTAAGAACTCAATTGCGAAAGTTGATAAAAAAGCGACGAGCATTGATCGTAAGATAGGTAACGTAGACAGCAAGGTCGCTTCTGCTAATAGTAAGATTGATGGCAATAAGAAAAGCATTGGTAGTAATAAGAAGACCATTGCCGATTTAAAAACCAGTTTAGCCCTACAAGAAAAAGCGCTAGAGGATAAGTTAGCTCAAGTTAAATCTTCAGTTAATGGTTTACCTGCAGCCACTGAAAAACGCATCAATGATAATGAACAATCTATTCGTTCTATCGACGCAACACGTAAAAAGTTAAACAGCTCTATGGCTGAAGTTGAGTCTCAGTTTAATGAGATGAAGCTTGAGATTGAAGATATCCAGATTCGTTTGGATCGCATGCAAAATGCTATGACAGGCACTTTATAAAACATTCTGTAATACTTTGGCGATTCCAATGACAGCACAAGCACGGCCGCAACAACTACAGAACATGTTGCAGCAGTGCTTGTCACTGCCGCAACTAACTTCTTCAGACCTCCCTCTATTTCGCCAGCAAATGCGTGCGGGATTTCAGCATTACTCCACACCATTGAATGCAGTTTTTTTGGGTGCCCAAGCGGCGACTCCAGGAATGGCTTTCTTATCGGGTTATCAAAATGCGATTCGTTGCTTAGATAAAACATGCCCAGTGAATGAGTTGGCAGCGTTTTGTGTCTCAGAAAAGGGCGTGAAAAAGCCTTGGGATATGCAAACGCGTCTTCTTGCTGAGGCTGATGGCTATCGATTATCTGGCCAGAAGGGCTATGTGATGTTGATGCCAGATCATTTAGATCGACTTTACATTATTGCTAAAGATGAAGCGGATCAGCTTAAATGTGTTGTATTGAGTTCAACGGCTACTGGGTTAGAAGCTAGCGAAGCGTTAAATGCCCCTTTTGTGCAAGACATTCCCCATGCCGGTATTAGCTTGGATCAGGTCGAAATCTCTACCGCTCAGTTACTGAAAATTGATGGCCACCAACAGGCTAATAAGCCATTTCGTTACTGGGAAGATGTTCATGTTAGTCTCTCTGTGATGGCTTGGATGGTTAGGGAGAGCCTAAATGATGGTCAGTCTTTGGAAGATCTTGATGAATTAACCAGACTAATGTGTCAGTTAATTGAAAAGTTTGAAGAGCAGCCTGACTATTATTCGGCTGAAAGTTTTCCATTGCTGGATGAATGTCAGGAGTTGCTCGAAAGGCATTCAGAAATGCTAAAACCAGAGAGTCTGGAGCAGTGGAAAAAAGACCGCTTATTACTTCAAATGGGGCAAAAAATTCGCCATCTAGTACGGGCTAAATTAGCCCGTTAAGGGTGGAAAAATACGGTGTAAAACCTTTGTAAATTGTTCAGCGGGCAATCACATTGGTCGTAATGTTGGGTGATTGCACGTTTGGGTTGCCAATGACGGGGGCTGTAGTTGATATAGGAATAACTCGGCTAGCACCGACATCGTCTTCCGCTAATTCAAACTGTTTTTGCTGTTGTTTACCTACCGGTGTATCGGCTGCTGTAATGCTTACAGCATCGCGGCTATCTATCCCTGTTTTCCCCATTTCTTTGTTCAAAAGTCTAGGAATATCAAGGCTTTGCGTCGTTGAGCGGTTATAGCGTTTGGCGCGGCTATAGTCGTAATGATGAGGGCGTTTTTTTGCTTCTTCAATCGCTGTGAAGATATCATCAGCGTAATATTCGTCGTGTGGATTTACCCCCCAACTCAAGGTTGGGGCTAGTACCATGACAGATAAGGCTAAAGCCTTAGGCATAGGGAATATCATAACATCACCATGAAGTCTTGATTATGGCGTGATATAGGCTCTAGAGCTGGCCTCAGAGCGAATATCGCTAGCGCTTCCGGAGAAGCCGTCGCCACGATACTCAATTTTTTGAACTATGTATACATCAGGGGCAAGCTCGCTAATGTCTGCGGTAGGCTGTACTGATAAGTCAATTTGTGTCGTCTTTGTATCGGCCAATTGCTCTAGTTCAGAGTCATCTTTTTTACCGGCAAAAGCATCTTGTTCAGATAATTCAAGTGGTGATGTACGCTCAGGTGCTGTGTCTCCAGGGCCCGCCGCTGTTGCATCTAGAGCACCATCAACAATTTCAGTCGACATCTCTTTATTCATTAATTTCGGGAAATCAAAGCTCTTGGATGTAGAGCGGTTATACCAGCGATTACCGACGTAAGCGGTATCATTTGGACGTTCTTCAGCGTTTTTAACCGCAGCATCCAAATCATTGGAGTAATAGTCGTTACCATTCGCTTGAGCGAATACGTGGAATAGTCCACCGCTAAGAATGGTCAGTGTGGTGATGATGAATGGGGTTTTCATTTTACAAACTCCCTGTTTTTGTTATTTTTTGTTATGCGTGGCATCATACAAGCGACAACATAATGATGCAAATGATCCCCTTTGTGGATAGGACATAATAATGATAAGAATCGGATTATTGCTGCTAGCGGTACTTATGCTACCAGGCTGCACAATTTACCAATCTATTGGTCATAACTTCGGAACCTTCGTTTCAGCCCCTAACGGACAAGATTTCCAACCTGTCGGATATCGTTGGGATTATGAACATACGGCTTTGGTCTATGTCTATCGCCCAGCATCAACTTGGGCCAACGATGAGCTAGAAGCCCCCACCTTTTATTTAAATGACGAGCGTCGATTTAATATCAAAGGTAATGGCTATACCTGGTATGAATTGAAGCCAGGCAAGCATGAAATCAAAATCCGTCGTCCTCTTGGAGGACTAGAAGGAATCAAGGTCGGTGATATGCTCGACTTTACCTTGAAGATGGTTACTGAATTAGATATCAATGCACAAGCTGGAAACGTTTATTATTTACGTTATTCTGAAGTGGATAAAGATGCAGCGAAATTTGCAGATATGACGTTCCACGATAACCCTTTGCAGGTTGTGACTCCTGATGTTGCATTAGCAGAAATTCAGCAAACCAATATGCTAGATGAAGGTCGTGGTTTAATTGCTGCAATGCCTCGTATTGATAAAAAAGCTCAACAATTAGCGGCGGCAAAAAAGCAGCAAGCTGAAAAAGAAGCTGAAGCAAAAGAGGAAGAAGGCACTAAGAGCTGGAATCCTTTCTAGTTGCCATCCGTATACTATTAGAACGCGTCGCAAAGTCAGCAATTGCCTGACGCTCCGTTTGAATTGAGTTACAATAAGCTATAACCAGATACCCACCTCCCAGTGGGTATTGCTTATTTAGAGCACTGAAAAGTACTGAAAACTTGATGAGGACGTGACCCATGGCTAATGCCGTCACAGTTGTTCGCCAAGATGATCTGATTGAGAGCATCGCGGACGCACTGCAATATATTTCGTATTATCACCCAAAAGACTTCATCGACGCTGTTCATGAAGCTTATCTAAAAGAAGAATCGAAAGCGGCTAAAGATGCCATGGCTCAGATTCTGATTAACTCTCGTATGTGTGCTCAAGGCCACCGTCCAATTTGCCAAGATACCGGTATCGTTACCGTATTCTTAGAAATCGGCATGGATGTGCGTTTTGAAGACGCCACCATGAGCATTGAAGACATCGCGAACGAAGGCGTGCGTCAGGCGTATTTGCACCCTGATAACGTTCTACGTGCTTCGGTTCTGGCCGACCCAGACGGTGCTCGTAAGAATACTAAAGATAATACCCCTGCAGTGATCCACGTTAAGTTGGTTCCCGGTAATACGGTTGACGTTCACGTAGCAGCAAAAGGCGGCGGTTCTGAAGCTAAGTCTAAGTTTGCTATGTTGAATCCTTCTGACTCAGTTGTGGATTGGGTGCTTGAGCAAATTCCAAAGATGGGGGCGGGTTGGTGTCCACCAGGAATGCTAGGTATAGGCATCGGCGGAACGGCTGAAAAAGCGATGATGATCGCGAAAGAAGCGCTATTAGAGCCAGTAAACATTCAAGAGCTGCAAGCTCGTGGTGCTGAAACTCGTGCAGAAGAATTACGCTTAGAATTGTTCGAGAAAGTGAACAAGCTAGGCATCGGTGCACAAGGTCTTGGTGGTCTTACAACGGTTGTTGATATCAAGGTTGCGGATTTCCCAACACATGCGGCGAACAAGCCAGTAGCGATTATTCCAAACTGTGCGGCAACTCGTCACGCACACTTCACGTTAGATGGCTCAGGTCCAGCCGCATTACCGGCACCTAAGCTTGAAGACTGGCCTGAGATTACTTGGGAAGTCGGTGATGGTGTACGTCGTGTAAACATGAACGACGTAACCCCAGAAGCCGTTAAAGATTGGCAGCCAGGTGAAACGGTATTGTTATCTGGCAAGATGCTTACTGGCCGTGATGCGGCGCACAAGCGTATGGTTGATATGATCAATAAAGGCGAAGAGCTTCCTGTTGATCTTAAAGGTCGCTTTATCTATTACGTGGGTCCTGTTGATCCAGTGCGTGAAGAAGTTGTAGGTCCTGCGGGCCCAACAACGGCTACCCGTATGGATAAGTTCACCCGTACTGTATTAGAAGAAACTGGTTTATTAGGCATGATCGGTAAAGCCGAGCGTGGCCCAATGGCAATTGATGCGATTCGTGATAACGAAGCGGTTTATTTAATGGCTGTAGGTGGTGCTGCTTATCTCGTATCACAAGCGATTAAAGGCGCAGAGGTTGTTGGTTTTGACGATCTAGGTATGGAAGCGATCTACGAATTTGATGTGGTGGATATGCCTGTAACGGTTGCGGTTGATTCTCGTGGTTCCTCGGTACACGTTACCGGTCCGCAAGAGTGGGCAGCAAGAATTGCAGCGAAAGACGTGAGCTAGTTTCACCCCTTTACGTTGTTAAAAAAACCGGACCTATGGCAGCATAGGGACCGGTTTTTTTATGTCTGATGTTTTACTCTCTCGAAGAGCTATTCTGACAGCTATACTAGAGCTAGATAAGAGGAGAATCATTATGGCCTGCGATAGTAATAGTAAATTAGAGCAAGTGAATAGCGAAGATATACCTGCAGGGTGGCAAATAGATCAAAGCGAAGGTATTGATCAGTTAATAAAAGAATTTCGCTTCAAGAATTTTGTCAGCGCAATGCATTTTTCGAATGAGATCGCTGAGCTCGCAGAGTTGCACAACCATCACCCCCTCATTATGACAGAGTGGGGCAAGGTCACATTACATTGGTGGACGCATACGGCAAAAGGTATCAGTGCATTAGATATTAAACTAGCGCAGCTCTGTGATGAGCTTTCCTAGCGACTGCCAGAACTGATACCGACATAATCAACCAGTAAAGCTCGGCCTTCACAGCCTAATGATTTGATGCTGACTTTATGCTGATAATTCAGCGCAGCTAATAGAAGTTGAAACTTACGTTGAGCAACTTCTTTATGATCACTATAAGACCTGTGCCTGTTCGACAATTTACCGCCGCATTTATGTGTTTTTTTCGACGTAAAAAAATCAAATCCCGATCTCACATCATCTTCAATCTGATAGATGGAAATAACCGATAAATTATCTTTGATATTTTTGTCTTCCGCACTCGCACCATGAATGTACACAAGTGAGATTACGAATAAAAAACTTAATTGAATCAATGACTTCATAAATCCTCCGTTACAAAAAAGCATAGCAAAGTTTCGCAAACTTTCATTAAACCTGAATATCTGAACTATGCTGACATCAGGAATCTGGAAAAAGACATCAGGGTTAAGGAATGTTGATGGTTGTTCAAAGTCTCAAAATACTATGTATTGGTTTATTATTGTCGCTTAATTTTACTCAAGCGGAAGAACCTGCTCTGCCTTATGTTGCAGAACCCCCGCCGACACTTTATACCGGTTTTGGTCAATTATTAGATGACGATAAAGCCTTGGTTTTAGAAGAATTAATGGATCTCGATCAGAGTATTCAACGAATCGCTTTGTATCATAATGGCGATCGTCTACACCGCTTAATTCCTAAGCAAGTTCATCAGATGGTAGAAAACAAGTTGATGCGTCGTTTAATTGCTAACGGCCGTTTTGATGTCATTCAGTGTATTGAATGTCGTACGACAAAAGTTGTAATGGCCGCCGATGAATTAAAAATTTCTCAAGCCGCTGAAAATAACCAAGAACTTCGTGCACTTTCAAAAAGAGTGCGTGCGGATGCTTTTATGTTTTGGAGCGCGTCTGTTCATGAAAATAAATTCACCATTAACTTACGCCTTGTAGATGGAAAAAATAATGAACTCTTATGGCTAAAGGAATATTCCAAGAAAACGACCAAAGAAGCTGAAGCCGAAGATTTTGATAAGGTTCAATATGAACTTATCGTAGGGGCTTGGGGAATAAATGGCGAACGTAAGAGCACGACTGGCGGTGGTGATGCCGAGCTAAATGGCGCCACGGTATTTGGTATTCGTCGTCGTGAAAGTACCGAGTTAAACGAAGACATTGAATATACTTTAGGTTTTGAATACTTCACAAATTACTCATCCGGTGAGTTGTTTGACCTCAGTGGTTATAACTTGGAAGGGCGTATCATCGCAGATATCCCTGCGCTGGATGATGTGATCGATAGTAACGTCTATTTAGGTATCGGGCAGTCTTTCTTTAATAATGCTAATAGTTTGATCTTTCGTTTTGGCTTTGAGTTCCCCTTCTTTAAAGATGGCTTTATGGACTTCGGTGTTGTGTATATGCAGGAAGCTGACGTGAAGTGGAAGAAAGATACCGCGTTTGAAGAAACAGGAACGTTTGGTGGTGCAAGTTATGATTTAACTCTGGGCGTGCGCTTCTAAGGATTGATTATGAAACAGTTAATTATTGCAGTATTTATCCTAACATTGAGTGCTTGTACGATCGAAAGAACCAATCGAACGTTAACTCAGTACGGCGGTGATCAGCCAGAACTTATTGGTATTGGTGAAGAAAGTACTGAGGCGACGGCAGAAATTTCCTTAGAGACGATAGAAAAGCGAAAGCAAGTCGCGGACCTAGCAAAAAAGAATCACGGCTTAATGCATATCCATCGTTATGGCCCTGGGTTTGATGTATTAATGACTCTAGATGCTGGGGATAGTGATGTTAGCTTCAGCATGAAGTTGCCAGCAGCCCCTGGATCTGTGGCCGACTCGATGCAAGGGTCGCTACAAAAAAGCGCAGAAGAAATTGCTGAAAAAAATAAGCAAGTACTTGCGAGCCTTGATGATGAAAAAGCTGAGCTGCATCATGAAGAACTCGATGAGCGCAGTGAACTCATCGAGCAAAAGAAAATTCAAGATTTTCAGGCGTCGACTAAGCATATCTTCAGTGCCCAGTCCTTATTCTATAAAAAACAATATTGGCAATCATTAGATGAAACCAATAAAGCGTTAGAGCTAGTGCCAGATTCAGCTCAAGCGCATGCATTGAAAGGCAGTATTTATTACAAAATGGGGCTCAGTGCGGAAGCAAAATCCAGCTGGCAGCAAGCGCTTAATATTGATCCAAGTATGGAACAAGTTAAAACCAGTTTGGCACGCTTGAAGTAGGGGCAGGGATGATGAATATGATTGCAAAAATGATGATACAGCTGTGCTTATTAACCAGTGTGATTATCAGTTCTATTAGCGCTTATGCTGAAACCGGTAAAACTTTTGAAGTACCGGCGAAGAAAGATGAGATAGAAGAGGTCCGTTTCAAAGATGAAATGGAAGCGAGGTTGAATCGTGATTTGCAGGCCTATTTAGGGAATAACCGTTTTATAATTCATGTTGAAGCTGAACTAAAGAAAACACGTACCATAGTCAAAGAAGAGTCTGGTGGCCGAAATAAGAATATTCCAGAGCGCCCTGTTTTTACTTCTCAGCCTTTACCAGCTTCGGTTACTAATAAACCCGTTGAAGTTGAAGAATCTTTACCCGGACTACCTACCAGTGATTTACCGATCTTTGAAGATAACAGTATTGAAGTAAATGCTTTAAAAGGACGTGTTCAGCAGTTAGAAGATGAGCGTCAGCAAGCTTTGGGTTACGCCGAAAAGTTACGCCAAGAAGCTGAGAAGCAAATAGAAAAAATTAAAGAGAAAACGTTAGGTTATCGGAATTCGATTAATAAGCTGACGATTACTATCGTGCTTGATAAAACATTAAAAGATGAGCAAATTGAATTCATCCGAAATTTAATTACTCGTAAAGCACGCCTAGATGAATTACGCGGTGACTCTTTAAAAATAGTACGAACTGAATTCAAAGATGTAAAAAAAGACGAACCTATACTCGATTTTTGGCAGCAATATCAAGGTTGGCTGATGTTAGCGTGCTTTGGTTTTATGATGCTGTTATTACTGCTGGCACTCTATCTATTTAATAAACGCTTAACTGAAAGTTTGAAAGAAGGTCAGCGTAGAAATGAAAACTTTGATAATTTCACGGTACCTGCCGCAGTCGATTTAGCACCCATAGAGAGTAATGATGACGATAATCATGATCGCCGCCGTCAGCTCAATGAAATGCGCCAAGAACTGGTGACGATAGGTTTAGGCCAGCCTCAGCTTTTCCAACAGCGTATCAGTGAGCAACTCAATAGTGGTAATAGCCAGAATGTAGCGGCCCTCTATGATGTGATGGGAAAAAGCTTATTCCGTAGTCTATGTCCGAAAATTAATAGTACTGATTTTGATAATATTGCTGATCAAATCGAACGCGACCCACTGGATAGCGAACAGAAGCTATCAAGCCTGAACAACTTGCGCCATGAATTACTAAAAGCGCTAGGTGATGATGATAACGGCAATGCTCCTTTTGCCTTTTTAGATAAGTTAAATGACTCGCAAGTACTCTTCCTTATTAAAGAAGAGGAGACTCGCATAAAAGCGTTAGTATTATCACAAGTCCCTGCTAAAAGAGCTGCTAGCTTAGTGCAGCGTTTAGAAGGTCGAGAGCAGTCTGCGGTCGCCTACGAGCTAGGTGAGTTTGAAAGCTTACCGGTCTCGACCTTTAAAGATGTGGCTGATCGACTTGCACAAAAATCTTTAAATGTCCCAAGTTTCGAAAACGTATCGGCCAATGGACTATCGGTATTAATTAACATGTTGGATACCATGAGCAGTGGTGAAGAAACGCGACTATTAAAAACCTTGAAAGCCGACAAACCGGAAACCTATTATCGCTTGCGTCAGGTTTATTATACCTATGCCGATCTTATGCGTACTCCAGAGCGAGTCATTGCGAATGAACTACGAGATGTTGATCGTATGGTCATGGCGTTATCGTTATGCAATACCCCCACCGAATTCAAACGTCATATTCTAAGTGGATTACCGGCTAAGTTACGTTCATCGGTTATCTCAGAACTTAAAATTCAAGAGGGACAAGCGGCGCAAGAACAAACAGAACAAGCACGAAATCAAGTGGTGGCTAAAATGCGTGAAGTATTAAAAGCTGGCCGTTTTTCAATGGATGAATTGATCGCAGTTGCGAATCCCAGTTAAGGATATTGTATGAATCGATTTTCTTTTAGTACCCTAGTCGGCATTACGGTCGCCATTAGTTTATTTATTTATGCCATTGTCTCGAGCACGAATAATTATTTAATGTTTATCAGCCTGTCCAGTTTTGCTCTTGTGGCCGGTAGCACCTTTGCAGCCTCCTTAATCAGCTATACAACGTTGGATGTTTTAACCGCGGTCAAAGCGTTGTTTGATACCTTATTTCATGCTCCTACAAGTTCCAAGTACCTTCATGGTCATGTCGAACGTTTTGTTGAATGGGGGCAGATCTATCGCCAGCAAGGTATTGCTGGTTTAGAGTCTTCGTTAACCGACAAAGAACGCAAAGATCCTTTTATCTGCCATGGCATGGAATTACTGAGCAGTGGTTATAAAAACCATGAAGTGCGTATCATGTTAACCGATGACATGGATGCTTTTTGGCAGCGTATGACGATTGAATCAAAAGTCCTGAATACCATGGCGGTCTATGCGCCAGGTTTTGGCATGGTGGGCACAATAATTGGTTTGATAATTATGCTAGACAATATGAACGGTGATATGGCAGCGCTGGGTAAAGGTTTAGCCTTGGCACTTATTACAACTTTATATGGGGTGGTATTGGCCAACCTGATATTTAAACCGGCAGCCAATCAGGTCACTGAAAAGCAAGAGTCGTTATATTTTCGTGATCAAATGATCGTTGAAGGATTTGTCTTATTAGCAGAAAAACGCGATGCGCTTTTCATGCAAGATAGATTAAATTCTTATCTTAAACCGAGTGCCCGTTATCAGCCAATAGAAGAAGAGCTCTAATGACGGAATCGGTCTCAAATAAACATCGAAGTTTACGCCGTCGTCGTCCGAATTTTGATGATTCATCCAGTTCGTGGTTAGTTACCTACTCTGATGCCATTACTTTGCTGCTCGCGTTTTTTGTGATGATTCTTTCGGTATCGGATTTGAATCAAGGCAAGGTGGAAGCGTTGAAAGAAGGTTTGTCTGAAATGATGACGGGTGAAGCACCACCGACACCGTTCACCGATATTAAATCGGGCTTGGAAGACTTGATCGAACAACAAGGCTTACAAGATCAAGTATCAGTGACTCTGGATGCAAAAGGGGTGAAAATCGAGTTTGCTAACGTCGCACTTTATCAATCAGGATCCGCTGATATTAAAACGGATGCGATTCCTACGTTGAAAGAAGTAACGCGGGTCATTCGTGAAACCAGTCATAAAACTCATATGGTTGAGGTTGAGGGTCATACTGATGATGTGCCGATTCATACGGAGAAGTTCCCTTCAAATTGGGAGTTATCCTCTGTGCGGGCAACCAATGTGGTTAAATACTTATTAGCGCAAGGGATAGAAAAAGAACGACTTAAAGCCGCTGGTTATGCCGATAGCCGACCGAAAGAAAATGAGGCTAATGCCTCAATTGAACAACAGCGTCAAGGCAATCGCCGGGTTGTTGTATTTGTACGACGTTATTAAACGGTAATCTTTACTGGTCCTCTCAAAGGCCTCTCAAAGATCCGCTTACTCGTCACTTTCGTGTCATTTAATCGCCACAGAATTGTCATCTAACATTCCTCCAACTGTCATTTTCTTCAACTAGCCTGCTCTCTCCAATAATTATTTATAATAATCGAGAGAGAAACAGGTTATGGAACTCATGCAAAAAAACGGATTATACAAAGCGATGATCCTAGCAATGACCACTTCTATGTTAGTAGCTTGTGGTGCAGATTCTGAAGATGGAGATAATGGTACTCAAGGTTCATCCGGTGCTCCTGGAGAGCCAGGCCTGCCGGGAATGGATGGTCTTCCAGGTGCTGATGGTTTGCCAGGTGCTGATGGAGAGACAGGTCCGGGGGCAGGTGTATTAACCCGTATCGCGACAGTACCTGCTGGAGCCGAAGTGACGGGTATCTTCTTAACGGAAGAAGGAGATTTGTTTTTCAACGCCCAACACCCTGCGGGCAGTAATGTTGAAACCGATAGTAATGGCGTAGCCTATGATACCGGTACCGTGGGGGTTATCGAAGGCATTAACTTTAATGAACTTCCACAGACATTAATTGATATCCCTGTGCCTAAAAGTGATTATGAGCGCCAAACGGTTCAATCAGCTTATGGTCAATATAAAGTATTGGGTCAAACGGCTTCAACACTGGGCGGCCAATTACCCAATGGTCTAGGCACTATTTATAACCTTGCTGGCGATACTAAAATATTTGAAAATAATATGCCTGACTTCAATGGTTTTATTCCAACGGCTGAAGGGAAAGGTTATTTGTTTACTAACTGGGAACTCTACCCAGGTGGTATGAGCCGGATGAATTTGCAAAAAAATCCTCAGGGAGAATGGGGTATTCTTGATGCCATGATGGTTGATTTCTCTGGTGTTAATGGCACAGGGGCTAATTGCTTCGGTTCTGTATCACCTTGGAATACACCATTAACCTCTGAAGAGTGGGTGGTGAATACCAGTGTTGATTCGACTACGGATGCGAGCTGGAATGACCCTGCAGAAATTGCAGATAATGGTTTATTAGCCGGTATGTGGGCGCTATCAGCAAATGCGAGTAACCCTTATGATTATGGTTATATCGTTGAAATTACTAACCCGGCTTCAGCGGCGCCGGTACCAGTTAAGCACTTCACCATCGGTCGCTATGAGCATGAAAATTCAATCGTAATGCCTGATGGAAAAACGGTTTATGCTTCACAAGATGATACCGGCGGTGTGTTATTTAAATTTATTGCCGATACTGCAGAAGATTTGTCCAGTGGTACCTTGTATGGCGCTAAGCTGGTTCAAGACGCCGGCTTGAATGATCCTGCAGTAACTGGCTTCGATGTTAGCTGGGTAGAATTAGCGACAGGGAATAATGCCCAAATCGAAAGTTGGATCAATGAGTTTGATAATATTGGCAGTGATCAATATGTTGAAGGTGAGTCGAGCTATATGACGATGGCGGATGTTCAAGCTTGGGCTGCTTGGGTACAAGCGGGTCGTCCTACTGGAACAAAATATCCTACCTTGGCCTATGGTGGCGGAAAAGTAACAGCCGATAAACCAATGGATGATCGTGCAGCCTTTTTAGAATCACGTCAGGCGGCTCGTCAATTAGGTGCGACTGCAGAATGGCGTAAGCTTGAAGGTTTATCCATCCATCAAGATCGAGTGAAAGAAGCGATTACTAGTGAAGATAAGGTCGCAGACGAAGTCGTGACCGCTGCGTATATGTATTTGGCTATTGCCGACCTTGATAAAACCATGATTGATGACGAAGGTGATATGCAGTTATCTAGCCGAGTTAAAGATTGTGGGGGTGTTTATCGCGCTAAAATCGAAAATGATTATGATCTTGCACGTATTGAGCCTGTTGTTATGGGGGCAACCTATCGCAGCTCTCTTGATGGCGCAGAGCGTTGTGACGTTAATAATCTGTCTCAGCCCGACAATGTTGTTGTGATGAAAGATGGTCGTATTTTATTAGGTGAAGATGGCTTCCAAGAAAACAATACTTTATGGATGTACGATCCACGTTAATCGGTATTGAAATATAAATGGCTTAGCCGTTTAGAAAATTAAAAGGAAGAAGGATTACCTTCTTCCTTTTTTTATGCCCGCAGAAAAAAACGAGTGAAATTAAAAACATCATACTGATATATAACTGTCACATAAATGCTTTATACAGTTAAGAACTAAATAGAATCTTGGCTAGCAGTATGAAATGTATGAACTCCGCAGTAGCAAACATTAAAATAATAGTGATGCTTATTAGCTTGTCCTTTTTCTTAAGCGCCTGCTCTGAAAGTGCTTCAACCATGGCTCCAGTTAATACATCATCAATGGTCTCAACTAAGACCTCAACTAAGACCTCAACTAAGACTCCAGCTCTAACTGAAAGTAGTGAAATTCCGGCGTTAGCGTATCTTGAGCACGATGAAATATATAATCCTGAGTCGGTCATCCCGCCACAGTGTTATACAAAAACCGAAGGAAATAAAAATCCTTGCTTTGTCTGCCATCAAAGTTATGACGATCCACTAAGACCAAATTATGTAAAAGATATGAGCTTGCAAGGCAATTATGAATTCTCAGATGAAGGCATGAAAAATAGCTGGAAAAATCTTTTTATCGATCGAACTGAAGGCATAGCGGCGATTGATGATCACAGTATTATGCAGTGGGTAACTGAAGATAATTACAGCCCCTTTATCGAGAATTTGAAAAAAGATTTATCATGGAAAGGGGAGCTGCCTGCAATTACTAATCTGGCTTATCCACAGAAAGCGTTTCATGAAAATGGTCTTGCCCAAGATGGCTCTCATTGGGTAGCTTATAATTATAAACCTCTGCCTAGTAGTTTTTGGCCAACGAATGGCTCAACTGGGGATGCCATGATTCGTTTACCTAAAATATTTCGTGAAATTAATGGTCAATATTCAGAAGTCATTTATTTAAAAAATTTGGCACTATTGGAACAAACGATTAAAGATAGCCGTAATAAAAACTCATCGGTTGAAGAACAAAAATTTTATAGCGGTGATGCAGATACCATTGCTATTGAACATATGCTTTATCCTCAAGGTACAGAATTTCTTCATACTGTGCGTTATTTAGGTATTGATGCTCAAGGGCAGGTATACAACGCCCCCAGAATGAAAGAAGTCCGTTATATGCGCAAGGCTAAATTTAATTCAGCGGCGGCGTTAAAAAGTGCCTATTTTATCGAAGCGAAAGAAAAGACGCTGGGACAACTACCGCAAACAACCCTGATTGGCGATCGAGGGATTGATAACGGCTTTGGTTGGGTAATTAATGGCTATATTGAAAATCAGCAGGGTGAGCTGCGTCAGCAAAATAAGCAAGAACTCGCTTACTGTAATGGCTGTCATAAAACCTTAGGTAGTACGATTGATCAAATATTTTCATTCTCGCGTAAGGTCGAAGGCAGCTCAGGGTGGGGCTATATCGATCTGGAAAAAATACAGGATGTCGCCAGCAAAGGAAGTCAGGTTGGAGAATATTTGAACTATTTTGAACGTGTGGGTGGTGGTGATGAATTTAGACAGAATACTGAAATGAAAAAACGTTGGTTCCATCACGATGGTACGGTTAATAAAGAGCGTATTGAAAAATTGAAATCGATTTATCCGCTGATTACTCCGTCAAAAGAAAGAGCCCTTAAATTAAATAAAGCCTATAAGTTGATCGTTGAAGAACAAAGCTACATTTTTGGCCGTGATGCAGTTTTAAAGCCAGCAAAAAATGTATTGCAGCAAGTAGACTCAACGACTTTTCCGTTATTAGAAGAACACCGCTATGCCTGGGATATCCGTCTTGATTGGAGTCAGCCATGATCGATATCGGGTTAGCGTGCTTATTAATGGGCTTGGGTATCGGTATTGATGTCGCTCTAGTTACCTTCATTCAGGCAAAGGCATTATCACGAAAAAGAATTATAATGCTATGGCTGCTAGGGGTGACACTGACCCATACTCTCTTTCCTATGGTGGGGTACTTAATTGCCTATTTTAGTATTCATTCAATGCCACTCTTAACCCCTGTTATCGGAGTTATTGCGTTTATCTTTATCGCCCACTTTATTAGTCAGGAACTGGCTGAAAACGAAGAGAATGAAGCGCCGAGTATTATGGTCAACGTGGCTTTGATCTTAGCGGTTAGTTGGGATGCACTTTGGTCAGGCCCAGCAAAGTCTGCTCAAGTATTTGCTTGGCCTGAATTCTGGGTATGGTTTTCATTTGTGATTGTTGGCTTGGTGGTATTTGTATTTGCGTGTTTGAGTTTATGGTTGGCTAATATCATTCGAGTTGAGCAATTAAAAATAATCCAACTGCCTTTTGAATTTGGGCAGTGGTTACAGCTGTCTATTATAGGCTATTTTGGATTGCTGGCCTTATTGCGCTATACCTTTCAATTCAGTGTTACTGAATGGCAAGTATTGTTGATATCCAGTCTGTTTATTGCCGCGAGCTTAACGTATCGACAAGTTTATCTTGTCAAAAATAGAGAGGTAGAGGCTCTATAAATTATATAGAGCCTAGTGCGCCAACTATTTTACGATTTCATAACAGGGTATATATTTCCCATTAATTTTCATGCGCCCTTGAGCCGCCATTTTTGCTAGCAATTCGTCTAATGCATGCATGATTTCAAAGTCGCCATTGATTTGGAAAACGCCGTGCTTCTTCACCGCCATCACGCCTTCCTCTTTAACGTTACCGGCAACAATACCGGAGAAAGCTCGACGTAGATTTGCTGCAAGTTCATGAATCGGCATCGATTTAGAAATTTTCAATGCGGCCATATTTTCATGGGTAGGCTCAAACGGCTGCTGAAAACTTTTCGCAATGGTTATTCCCCAATTATAGAAAAAAGCATCGTTGGTTGATTTTCGGTACTCTAAAACATCGGCTAAACCTGATTTCATTTTTTGTGCAACTTTGGCAGGGTCGTCAATGACAATGTCATATCGTTGCTGAGCTTTTTTTCCTAAAGTGAGGCCAATGAAATTATTAACTTGTTCAAAATATTCGGCGCTATTGGCTGGGCCCGTTAAGACCACAGGAAAAGGAATATCTGAATTATCCGGATGCAATAGAATCCCCATTAAATATAGAATTTCTTCTAAGGTGCCAGGGCCTCCGGGAAAAACGATAATGCCGTGAGACAAGCGGATGAAACTTTCGAGACGTTTTTCGATATCCGGTAAAATAACCAACTCATTAACAATTGGGTTCGGGGCTTCCGCGGCAATGATGCCAGGCTCAGTAATACCAATGTAACGGCCGGTTTTAATGTGTTGCTTAGCATGGCCAATGGCTGCACCTTTCATTGGGCCTTTCATAGCGCCAGGGCCACAGCCAGTACCCACATCTAAACCTCGTAGGCCAAGCTCGTAGCCGACTTCTTTGGTATAGTCATATTCATTACGGGGAATCGAATGGCCACCCCAGCAAACGACTAAACGGGGAAGGTAGTTGGGTAATAAAATATTCGCATTGCGTAAAATATGAAATGCCGCATTCGTAATGTCTTCACTATTATTCAAATCGAAGCGCTGACTTTGAATTACCGAATCTTCGGTATATAAAATATCACGCAAGACCGAAAATAAATGCTCTCGAATTCCTTTAATTATTTCGCCATCTACGAAAGCGTGTGAGGGAGCTCCTTGGACATCGAGGGTGATGCCGCGATCTTCTTGATTCACACGAATTTTAAAATCTTTAAATTGATCAACGGTGGATAAATAATCATCTGAATTACTACCGCAATTGAGTACGGCAAATGCACAGCGACGAAACAGTTCATAAGTATGGCTGCTGACATCACAAATCTGTGAAACTTCCCTTTTCGATAATACGCGTAAGTTATGTTTGGGGTTAATATGAGCGTCAATGGTATGCATAACAATTCCTTCTCTTACTTAGTCATTCTCAAGCCCATAATTCTAACGGGCCGTAATGACTGACAACTTTTATAATGTCAGTACGACTGACAATACCTAATAATTCATGTTCATTGGAAACAATGGGCAGTGCACCTAGGTCGTATTCATAGAGTACGCGGGTTGCTTGACGAATATCGGTATCGGGAGAAAAGCAAAACACCTGATGTGTCGCAAAGCTCATAATGTTGTCTAAATTGATATTCTCTTGGGCCCCAGGGCCTTGCAAAATATCGCGATCAGATAGCATTGCCAGCACGTTCTTCTGCTCATCGACAATAGGAATATGATGAAAACCATAATGCTGGAATAGCTGCCATGCGTCAGCGACCGTCGCTTTAGGATCAAGAGTAATCACTTGTTGCGACATGATCTCGGCTAAAAGTGAAACCGGGCTCGGGTTCTTTTGCGCTTGGCGTTGTTTTTGAATGCTATAGGGATCGCTATAAGTGTCGCTAGATCGATCTGCGGCATTCGGATTATGAGGAATTGAACTATTGGAGTTTAATTGGTGGAATTGATCATACTGATCAATGGCTGGGCTACTTTTTGTTGCTTGAGTCTTGACCGTTCCACGGCGCTCAGTCTTTTGCGGCGTTACTACGCGTCTACCCATCTCTACAACAATTAAGGCCAAATTTAACTCCGTTTATTGTCCAAATAGTCAAAACATTGCTTTCATCATAAGAGCACTATCTATAGTCTAGTGCAAGTCAGAAATAGTTAGAGTTTTAGAGTTAAAATGGAACAAGTGTATAGATTAACCATCTCCTGCCCAGATCGTGTGGGTATCGTTGCCAAAGTCGGAGAATTCGTTTCATCTCACGGCGGCTGGATTGTAGAAGCTAACCATTATGCCGACCCCGCTAAAGAACAGGGCGGTTGCGGTTGGTTTTTTATGCGTCACTGTATCAAAGCCAGCTCACTGCCATTTGGCCTAGAAGAGTTTAGAGAAAAGTTTGCCCCTATCGCCGCCGAGTTCGAAATGGACTGGCAAATTAACGGCAGTGCGAAAGCGAAAAAAATCATCTTAATGGCGAGTAAAGAAAGCCACTGTTTGAGTGATTTATTGCACCGTGTACATAGCAAAGAACTGTTCTGTGAGATTCCCTGTGTGATCTCCAATCATGATGACCTACGTTCTATGGTCGAGTGGCACGGTATTCCTTTCTTTCATGTGCCCGTCGATAAAGAGAATAAGCAAGAACACTTTGACCGCGTAAATAACATCATTGCTGAGCATAAAGCCGATAGTATTGTACTTGCGCGCTACATGCAGATTTTACCGGCAGAAATTTGCCAGCAATACGCCGGGCAAGTGATTAACATTCACCACAGCTTCTTACCGTCTTTTGCCGGGGCCAAGCCTTATCACCAAGCGGCAGAGCGTGGGGTTAAGTTGATTGGTGCGACCTGCCACTACGTGACGGAAGAACTCGATGCCGGGCCGATCATTGACCAAGACGTTATGCGCATTAGTCACCGCGATACCATCGAAGATACCGTGCGCCTAGGGAAAGACGTAGAGAAACGAGTCCTAGCGCGTGGAGTCAGAAGCCACGTAGAAGACAGAGTCTTATTACACGGCAATAAAACAATCGTCTTTTAGCCTTTTTGCACTTCCTCTGTGTAGCGCAGCGCCTCCGTGATCTCCGTGGTGAAATATCTTTTCTCGTTGATGATTCATTGATTGGCGCTTTTAAAAGAAGGCTAACCACGGAGCACACGGAGGCGCTTCGCTACACAGAGGAAAGAATAAAGAGAAAAGATTAAAGAAAGAATAAAAAACGGAGCTAATAAGCTCCGTTTTTTATTTAAGAAGATAAGTTCAAGAACTTATTTCTTGTGACTTTATTTTTTGTGGTAAGACAAGGCAGTATCAACTTCGTCAGCCGAGCCCATTACTACCGAAACACGCTGATGGATGTCTGTTGGTGGAACTTCCATGATAGGTGCATATGCTGTGCTGGCTTTACCGCCTGCTTGCTCGATCAGCATGCTCATTGGGTTTCCTTCGTACATCAAACGTAGTTTACCTGGCTTGGAAGGATCACGATTATCGTATGGGTACATGAAGATACCGCCACGAGTAAGGATACGGTGTACTTCCGCTACCATAGCAGCAACCCAGCGCATGTTATAACGCTTACCTAATGGGCCTTCTTCGCCTTGTAGCAAGTCCGCTACGTAGCTTTGCATTTCTGGTAGCCAAAAACGCTGGTTCGACATGTTGATGGCGAACTCTTGAGTTTGCGTTGGGATCTGTACGTTCTCACGCATCAGTACAAAATCACCCGTTGCTGGATCCATAGTGAAAGAGTGAACCCCTTCCCCTGTGGTTAGCATTAAGATTGTTGATGGGCCATAAAGAACATAACCAGCAGAGACTTGCTCAGTACCGGCTTGTAGGTAAGCATCTGCTTTAGCCGCGTCTGCGTCTTTGGTGGTTTTTAAAATAGAGAAAATAGTACCAACGGTCACGTTCACGTCGATGTTTGAAGAGCCGTCTAGTGGGTCAAACAATACTAGATATTCACCGTCTTCGTTACAGGCCACTGGGAAGTCTTCTTCTTCGCTGGCCATACCTTTAACCATGCTCATGCTGGCTAGTTGGTCTTTGATGATGTCGTTAGAGATGACATCCAGCTTCTTCTGGGTCTCACCCTGAATATTTTCTTGCTCTGCACAGCCTAAAATACCTGCTAATTCACCCTGTTGCAGTTTGTGAGAGATCTCAACACACGAAGTCATAAGGCCATTAAGGATGGCAGCAATATCGCTAGGAGTATTGTGCGCTTGCAAGAAAGAAGGCAAAGATTGCATATCTGAGTCTCAAGAGTGATAGGTGAATATGAAAAAAGTGCTGCATCTTACCTGAAATCGCACGGATTTTGAATGCCTAAAGTTTGAACAGTGATCTATCGCAAACATCTTTGGCCATAAGCCTGCTCACAGGCCTAGTCGGACTGGGCTTTACCCTGCCTGACTAGCTAGCCAAGGCAAGAGCAAGTACACTAGCGAGATACGATTTTTGTGGTAGTTGTGATGCATCTTCATATTTTAGGCATCTGTGGCACTTTTATGGGTAGCTTGGCTCAATTAGCGAAGGCTCAAGGCCACAAGGTGACCGGTTCAGATCAAGGCATATATCCGCCAATGAGCGATCAGCTCGAGCAGGCGGGTATCGAAGTGATCGCAGGTTTTGATCCTGCTCAGCTCAACCCTGTACCCGATTGCGTGATTATTGGTAATGCCATGAGTCGTGGCAACCCGGCGGTTGAGTTCGTATTAGATCGTGGCCTACCTTATATGTCGGGGCCAGACTGGATGGGTAAGTATTTACTCGCCGATAAGTGGGTGATGGCTGTGGCCGGAACCCATGGTAAAACGACCACCTCGAGCATGCTGGCTTGGCTATTAGAATACGGTGGCATGAATCCTAGCTACCTTATTGGTGGCGTGCCGGAGAACTTCTCTACCTCGGCGCGCTTAACTGACTCTAATTTTTTTATCATTGAAGCCGACGAATACGATACCGCCTTCTTTGATAAGCGCTCTAAGTTCGTTCATTACCATCCAAGAACGTTGGTAATGAATAACCTTGAATTTGATCATGCGGATATCTTTGATGATTTAGCCGCGATCGAGCGCCAGTTCCATCATCTTGTGCGTACCGTGCCTTCGACTGGACAAGTGATTTACCCCGCTGATAATGCGGCCCTGCAACGAGTGATCGCTCAAGGTTGCTGGAGTGAGCAAGTACTTATTAACTCCGATCAAACTGATGCTAAAAACAACTGGGCGGTGGAAGCGATTCTAGACGATTGCAGCCAGTTCAAGGTTCTGCATCAGGGGCAAGAAGTCGCTATTGTGAGTTGGTCACTAAATGGTGAGCACAACATGTATAACGGCTTAGCCGCAATCATTGCCGCTAGGCATGTAGGTATCGAGCCTCATACGGCGGCTGAAGCGCTTGCGCAATTTCAATCAGTTAAGCGCCGCATGGAGCTGGTCGGTGAAGTGAATGATATTCGTCTGTTTGATGATTTTGCCCACCATCCAACGGCGATTAAGCTGACACTTTCTGGCGCTAAAGCGAATCAAACGGTGAATGCCCGCGGTGGCCGATTAATTGCCGTTTTAGAACCACGCTCCAATACTATGAAGCTAGGTGAGCATAAGGCGAAATTGGCCGCCAGTGTTGAAGACGCAGATTGCAGTTATTGGTTGGAACCAGAGGGCTTATCTTGGTCATTGAATGACGAGCTTGCAGAGATGAAAAACCAAACGGTTTGCCAAACGATAGAAACCTTAGAAAATCAGCTCTTAAAGGACATTCAAGCCGGTGATGATGTGGTGATCATGTCGAATGGCAGCTTCTCGGGTCTGCATCGTTCTTTATTGGCCAAGTTAAAGCAGCGCGAGGCCGAGCTATCATGAGCGAGTCTAAGGCTGGCCCTAACATTTGTGTAGCTCCTAACATTTGTGTAGCTATCACTGGCGCATCCGGTTCGCCTTATGCCATGCGCTTGATTGAAGTTTTGTTAAACAGCGGCTGTACGGTTTCAGTCATCATCTCCAAAGCGGCTCAGCTGGTGATGGCGACGGAAACTGAATTTAAAATTCCTGGCCAAGTTCGTGGCCAAGCGGAATATCTACGGGAACATTTTCAGGCAGATGAAACGCAGCTGCAGGTTTATGGTCGCGAAGATTGGATGTCTCCCTGGGCGTCAGGTTCGGGTCGCAATGGCGCACTGGTGATTTGTCCTTGCAGTACTGGAACCTTGTCTGCGGTGGCTACCGGCGCTAGTAATAACTTAATCGAGCGCGCCGCGGATGTGTGTTTAAAAGAACGCCGCCAGCTAATTTTAGTGCCAAGGGAAACGCCGTTTTCAACCTTGCACTTACAAAACATGCTGACCCTAAGCCAGATGGGCGCGGTTATCTTACCCGCCAGTCCAGGCTTTTATCGTCAGCCAGAAAACATTGAAGATTTGATCGACTTTGTGATTGCACGGATTCTTAATCAATTAAATATCGAACACGATTTATTACCGCGTTGGGGCGAGTAATCATCGTTAAACAGTATTAACACTTTTTGGAAGTAGTATGAGTCAGGTAGAAAAACGCGTATCGAAAGATGGCGATAAAGTTAAACACATCATCATGGGCTTAGTGGCCGGTATTATTATTTCAGTGGTGTCATTGGAATATTATGGTTATTTACGTCATTCAAAAGAAGCGGACTCCGCGATGATTGAAGACTTTAAATTATTAACTTTAAAGCCGGGTTACGATGTGAAAACGTCCTCTAAGCCTTCCGGTAAAACCGCATTTTGTTCTGGTGGTAGTTTATTAATGCGCGCGGATAAAACAAAGGGTGCTACCGGTATTTTGGTCGATAAAAAAGGCCGAATCATTAAATGCGATAATAAGCAGCTATAGCATAAATGTTGGGGGATGAATCTCATGCTCCAACATGAAAACCATAACAATTAGAAAATCTTAATTTTTAAAGATTCGATCCATAAAGACCTGATTTATAAAGATAATAACTATGAAATCACCACATTTAATATTATTGGGAAGCGCGTTTATTTTAGCGCTAGGCAGTCCTCTTTCGTTTGCAGCCATTGACGATATTGATAACGATGGCATTGCCGATAGTATCGATACCGACCGTGACGGTGATGGCCTGTCTAACTTTATGGAAACAGCCAGTGGCACCAATCCCGATGTGGCTGACCAATACGATATTGATAATGACGGCATTCCCGACGCGATTGATTCCGACCAAGATGGTGATGGCGTATTAGATAAAAATGATGACTTCCCGCGCGATCCGACCGCAGTAAGAGATACCGATGGTGACGGTGTCCCGGATCAGCGCGACGATGATATCGATGGCGACCGTATTAGCAATCAGTATGAGCAGCAGCTCGGCTTTGCCATTGATAATGCCAATGAAACCCCAGCAGATTTTGACCAAGATGGTCTACCTGATGTTTTAGATAGCGACATGGATAACGATGGTCATGAAAACATCAAGGATGCATTCCCGCTATTAGCTGCGGAATGGAGCGATCTTGATGAAGATGGTGAAGGGGATAATGTTGATGAAGATTGGGATGGCGATGGCATCAGCAATGAATGGGAAGAGAAGCTAGGCTTTGATGCGCGTGATGCTTCTAGCTTCCCTATCGATCTTGATGGTGATGGTATTCCTGATAAGCACGATGGTGACCGTGATGGTGATGGGGTTGCCGATGCAGATGACTTGTATCCCGATGACGCCAAAGACTGGGCAGATAACGATAAAGACGGATTACCCGACCACCAAGACCAAGATGCCGATGGTGATGGTGTTCCCAATGTCTTTGAATTACACCTAGGGACCGATCCACTTGATGCCAGCAGTCATCCTAAAGATACCGACGGCGATTCAATGCCCGACGCATTTGATACGGACCGCGATGGCGATGGTTACGCAAATAATAAAGATGTCTACCCGGATGATGGCACTGAATGGGGGGATCTCGATGGCGATGGTATTGGGGATAATGCCGATACCGACCGAGATAATGACGGTTATCCAAACGATGATGAAATCGCCGCTCGCAGTAACGATCGAGATCCAAAGAGTATTCCTGGGGACCTTGATGAAGATGGCATCGCCGATGTAAGTGATGACGATATCGATGGTGATGGCCATCTTAATAGCGTTGATCTGTTTCCCCGTGATAAAAACGACTGGGCTGACCTTGATAACGATGGCATTGGTAATAATGCCGATGGCGATCGTGATGGCGATACCATTAATAACAGCTATGAATTACGACTCGGCTTTGATCCGGACTCAGCGCTGAGTGTGCCTGCAGATATGGATAAAGATGCAATCCCAGATGCGCTAGATGAAGATATTGATGGTGACTTTATTGCCAATACCCTCGACGTATTTCCATTGAATGCAAAAGAGTGGCTGGATACCGATGCAGATGGCCAAGGGGATAATGCCGACTTGGATCGTGATGGCGATAAGATCAGCAACGAGTATGAAAAGATTGTCGGCACCAATGATCTGGACGCAAAAGATACGCCCCCAGATTTAGATAGCGATGGTATCCCAGATGTATTGGATGATAACCGCGATGGCGATGATTATCTGAATAAAGATGATGTGTTCCCTGACGATAAACTCGAATGGGCTGACATGGATAGCGATGGTCGTGGGGATAACTCCGACCTTGATAT
This sequence comes from uncultured Oleispira sp., assembly GCA_913019965.1. Lineage (GTDB taxonomy): Bacteria > Pseudomonadota > Gammaproteobacteria > Pseudomonadales > Oceanobacteraceae > Oleispira. Next base: position 16,694 of record CAJVZR010000009.1, on the reverse strand, counting down.
CGATGGCGATCGCATCAGTAACGTTTATGAAATTCAGTTGGGCTTCAATCATCTCGACCCTAGCTCGATACCGAGTGATATGGATAAGGATACGATTCCTGACGTATTAGATGCTGATAAAGATGGTGATGATGTTGCCAATGTTGATGATAAATTTCCTGCGGACCCAACGGAATGGGACGATATGGATAATGATGGCACTGGGGATAACTCGGATTTAGATCGAGATGGCGACCGCATCAGTAATGATTACGAGCTGGCTTTGGACTTTGACCCCAATGATGCCCGCTCTACACCAGCAGATATGGATAAAGATGGTATCCCTGATGCGCTGGATAAAGACCGTGATGGTGATGGCTATGATATCTTCGCCGATATCTTCCCCGATGATAAAAATGAGTGGGCGGATTTAGACGAAGATGGCATTGGTGATAATGGTGATAAAGACCGTGATGGTGATGGCTTTAATAACCGTTATGAAGTGATTGAACGTACCGATCCTTCAGATTTCTTTAGTTTTCCTGATCACATTAAACCGGTATTAGAGAAGGCCAGCTGGACTGCAACGAACGAACTGACAGGTATGGCTTTTGATGATGGCATGGGCGTTGATTCCGTATGGTTAATCGATGAGTCTGGTCAGACTTGGATGGGGAATTTCTTATATGCCAGCCATTTTAAAGTGGTGGTAGAGGGCCGTGTGCAAGGCCAATTGAAATTGATGCTAAAAGATAAAGCGGGCAATCAAAGCAGCCAGAAAATAGAGGCTCAATTAGCTGCGGAGTAATAAGATATTTGTCAGTGCTGCAAATGAGGCTATTAACTATTCCAGATTAATATAACGAATGTTCTGTTAATCTGGGAATCTGGTCTATAGTTAATTTTAAGGATAAACACTGCACCCTAGTGGGCGCGCACCGAAAGGTGACGCGCTTTTTTATTGCCTGCTCGTCTAGTTTATTTCTCGGTTTGTTTTATGGAATAGAAGCAGGATATACTCGGTCTCATTGCGACATCTTCTACATAGACAAAAATAATAACAAGCACACAGTGCAACAGGCCAAGAGACAATGGAACAGATCAGCGACATCGATTCAGCGACGGATACTTCACGCATTAGCATCAGTGCACATTATACCGGTTATATCTGGTACAAAAACGGCTTATCCCATCAGCAATTCGTCACCCCTATGGGTCGTGCGGCCTACTGGGCGTTAAGACCAATGAATGGTTTTATGCAGTTAATGGTTGGTGCCAGTATTGATACATTTCTTCTGCAGCGTCACTTTGTTTTAGATCATCTGGTTGAGCAAGCGATTGCAGAGGGTTACGAGCAGGTCGTCGAACTGGCCGCGGGTCTTTCTTCTCGTGGTTATTTGATCAAGCAAGCTCACCCTGAGGTGCATTATGTTGAGGGTGATTTACCGGGCATGTCTGCACGCAAAGCTGAGTTGTTGGATAATCTGGGTCGCCCAGCCGGGCATATTACCCAGCCGTGTAATATTTTGGATGAATCAGGTCCACAGTCGATTGAAGCATTATTAGATGGATTGGATAAAACCAAGAAGACACTGATCATTACCGAAGGTTTAGTGAATTATTTTGATCTGCCGACCATTCGTAAAGTATGGGCCCGTATGGCCATCGCGATGAAGGCATTTCCACAATCGCGTTATATCACCGAGGTTTACCCTAAGCTAGAGCAGCATCCGTCGTATAAGTATGTGCAAGTTGCGCAGAAGGTGGTGGGCTTCTTTACTCAGGGCGAATATCCGTTGCACTACAATTCTGACGAAGCCATGCAGCAGGGTTTCTTAGAAGATGGTTTTGCTCAGGTGAATGTCACAGCACCAGAAGATTATTACGGCAAGCTAGACATGCCAACCAGCTCACGCCAAAGCTTGGTTCGTTTGGTTGTGGCTGACGCTTAACGTCTAAAGATTAAAGCAAGATCAAGAGTTTGTTTTTTGGCCGTGACCTGCTTGCGTTCAGCATGGGGATTGTCCTTGTGCGACACGCCGTAAACCCTTCCAAGAAAAACCGTGGATACGGCGCTATTAAGCGCCGCCTCAAATCTTATTGCTCAGAAAAAGCGGCCAGTTGAAGTGTCGTCTTTTGCTGCTTGGTTAAGCTTTGCAGTAGACGTTTCTGTAACTCTTGTGCGGTTTCACCGGTCGACCAAGTGGCAGCGCTGGTGGAGAGGTTGAGCTCTGGAATGGGATCCCATGACTGCTGTTGCAGATTACGTTTAATACGCTCCATCAGAACAATCGCACCGTCGTTCGGGCAGTGGGGCAATAAGAGAATAAATAAATCTTCTTCCAAGCGAAAAATTTCATCTCCAGCACGAATAATTGTACGCGAACGCTCAGTGAACAATGATAAGAAACTGGCGATTGAGCGACGACCATGAATGTCCATCATTTGATGATAATCATCAACGGTTAAGGCAATCAGGCTGATCGGATCGTTGGAGTTTTCACTGCGGCTGATTTCACGATCCAGGGTATGGTAGAAGTGGCGCTTATTATAAGCTCCACTGACCTGATCCGTTAACGCTAAGCGGCGTAAAGAATTTTGTTTAATCTGAGTTAGGTAGGCATAGCACCAAGCTGAGCCTAAAAATAAACAATAATTAGTGCCTGAACGTAAACCTTCTTGCCAGCCAAATTCATTCCACATCATTATCGACGTCATCAGCGCGACAATAATATTAATTACCGTCGCATTTAAAATAGGTAAACAGAAAAAACTGAACAAGGGTAATGCGTATAAATAATGGGTCATCAATGTGGGGTAATCGAGCAGCTGATAGAGCGCTAAAATAGCCAATAATGAAATTAGAATATGATGTACCCAAAGCGAAGGGCTATGATCTCGATTGATGTATAAAAAGATCGCGCTGAATAAAAACGCAGGAACACCAATCGAATTGGACAATACTAAAGAGTACAAACCTTGACGGTATTGATCGATCATTAGAATGCAGATCGCAAAAGCCGCAAGAGTATATAAAACGATTTGAATGCGTAGGGTTAGTTGTTGCTGTGGCATTAGTTCGACTCCTCAAATTGAGATGTCGCACGCTTTAATAAACTAAAGCTATCATCCTCTGGGCGATACGTGGCCATTTTAATAAAAAATTTATTCTGTGTGGCATGTCGGCTTTTGCTAATTCGAGATAAAATTTCTTCGCATAAATTCTCACCGTCTTCGCGGCTGCTATTGGGTAATAGAATGATGAAGTCATCACTGTTTAAGCGATAGCAGGTATCAAATTCGCGAATATTGGTTTGTAAGCGATGACCCGCATTGGCGATGCGATTTTCATACTCTTCCGCTTTGAGTTCCTGCCAGGTGGTTGGCAGTCTAATCGCGATTAATACTAAGCCTGTGCGTTGACGGTCAGCACGAGTAATCTCTTTAGTCATATTGTGATGGAATTGATGTTCGTTATAAACCTGAGTGAGTGGATCGGTATTAATCAAGTTTGAAAGCATCATATTACTGCGCTCGTTCACCAAGGCATAAACCAGCGAAAAGGCATAACAAGCGGTATAGGTAAAAAGCAGCTGCAGCCGAACATAGCTATCAAAGTTATTTAATACGACTAAGAAAATTACCGCGCTATACGTGAGCGTAATGTAATTCGCCATATTGAATGGAAAGAGAAAGAAGACATAAATTGGGAAGAAATAGACCCACTGAGCAACATAGGTTTCTTGCTGCATACCAAAAACCGTGAAGAAGCCTAACAAGATGGTGAGTGTCCATTCCACATAAGGCGCGGTACGTTTTTTTCTTCTCAATAAAAGGTAGCTGGCGTAAACCACGAGTAAAGCACTGAAGCTGGCCGCGACTAGGGCAAACTCTTGTTCTTGTTTTAAATAATCTAATAACGCAATGATGCTGAGGGCAAAAGCGGCTAATAAGCAATAAACGACTTTAACTTGCAGTACGATAACTTGCTGAAGGGCAGGTTTTTCCATAAACAGTGAGGCAACTTGTTGAATTCAATTGCCTTTAGTGTAGTTGCAATACAGTGGATGAACAAAGCTTTCCTACACTGTATACTGAGCGCACTATAGAGAATGTCGAAATTAGTCCACACGTAAAGAGAATGATGATGGAAATTCAACAATACATGCAAACCCTAGGTCAGCAAGCGCGCCAAGCGTCTCGAGCGATGGCTCGTGCGACAACAGGGATTAAAAACCAAGCATTATTGAATATTGCAGCGCAAATTGAAGCGAGCCGTGAAGCACTTAAAGCAGCCAATGCCAAAGACATGGTCCGTGGTGAAGAGAATGGCCTAGATGCCGCGTTACTTGACCGCTTAGAGCTGACTGATGGCCGTATTGATACCATGCTTGAAGGCTTACAGCAGGTTGCTGGGCTTGCGGATCCTGTGGGTGGCATCACCGACTTGAACTACCGCCCAAGTGGTATTCAAGTGGGTAAAATGCGCGTACCTCTAGGGGTAATCGGCATCATTTATGAGTCACGCCCAAACGTAACCATCGAAGCGGCGAGCCTGTGTTTAAAATCGGGTAATGCGACGATTTTACGCGGCGGTTCAGAAGCGATTGAATCGAACCAAGCGTTAGCGACCTGTATTGCCAAAGGTCTAGAAGAAGCCGGTTTACCCGCAGAAGCCGTACAAGTTATCGAAACCACGGATCGCGCCGCGGTTGGTGAAATGATCACTATGCCTGAATACGTTGACGTAATCGTACCACGTGGTGGCAAGGGTCTAATCGAACGTATTAGCCGTGATGCCAAAGTGACAGTGATCAAACACCTTGATGGTATTTGTCACGTTTACATCGACGAAGAGGCTGATTTTGCCAAAGCGACGAACATCGCGATCAATTCTAAAACCCATCGCTATGGCACCTGCAATACCATGGAGACCTTATTGGTTCACCAGAATGTTGCTGAGCAAATTTTGCCAGACCTCGCCTCTGCTTATACCGCGATTGGTGTTGAACTGCGTGGTTGTGAAAAGACCATGGCGATCTTGCCTGTTGCTATTGCGGCGACTGCTGAAGATTGGGATACCGAATATCTAGCGCCTATTTTAGCGATTAAAGTGGTCGCAGATTTAGATGAAGCCATTGATCACATTAATGCTCATGGTTCGCACCATACCGATACCATCGTTAGTGAAAACTATACCAAGTCACGTCGCTTCTTAGTGGAAGTGGATTCAAGCTCGGTAATGATCAATGCCTCTACGCGCTTTGCTGATGGCTTTGAATACGGTCTCGGAGCAGAAATTGGTATCTCAACCGATAAAATTCACGCCCGTGGTCCTGTGGGTCTTGATGGTTTAACGTCACAGAAGTACGTGGTATTGGGTGACGGCGAAATTCGCAAGTAGCCAATCCTAATCCCATGACCAAACACATTGCCTTATTGGGCGGTACCTTTGACCCGATTCATATAGGCCATTTACGCATGGCCGTTGAATTGCGGTTGGCGGGCTTTGATGAAGTTCGCTTGATTCCCAATAGTGTCCCTCCGCATCGAGAACAACCAAAAGCCAGCGCAGAGCAACGGCTTGCCATGGTTAAACTCGCGTGTGAACAGCTAGATAAGCAGGGCATCAATCATATTATTGCCGACGATATCGAGCTAAAACGGGAGCAGCCAAGCTACAGTATTGCGACCCTAGAGCTGTTAAAAAAACAGCTGCCAGCAAATACGGCCTTAAGCTGGGTCATCGGTGATGATGCGTGGCATTCAATTCACAGCTGGCATCGAATTAACGAATTTTTAGGGCTAGCAAACCTAGTGATTATCAACCGAGGTCATGAAAATCAGTTCTCGGTCGATACATTACAGGGTGAATGGTTGAAACAACACGCCACAGAGCTGGATAATTTGTTAGAATGCACAAATGGAAAGCTAATACGCCTCAATTGGCGCTTATTAGATGTATCTGCAACCTATTTGCGTAGCTTATTAGCGCAAGGCCAAGGGGCTCAATTATTAACCCCTGATGTCGTCTTGAACTACATTGCAGAACACCAACTTTATCAACTTGACTGAAAGCCATAGCGAAGACTCAATGCAAACTGAAGAAATTAAACAATTAGTTATCAATGCCCTAGAAGACATGAAGGCTAAAGACATCACAGTGATTGATGTACAAGGTCGTACTTCGGTAACTGATTACATGATCTTAGCGACCGGCACCTCTAAAAAGCATGCTCAAGCCGTATGTGATAATGCATCAACAGAAGCCAAAGCTAACGGTTTGAAGCCATTAGGGGCTGAAGGTCGTGATTCATCGGATTGGATGTTGCTTGATCTGGGTGATGTGATTTTGCATGTTATGACTGAACAAGCTCGTCACTTCTACGATCTAGAACGCCTATGGGGCGAGCCTAGCGAAGATCAAAGCGCACAACTAGACGCTGAATAAAACTTAGGCTAGCTCATTAGAGAATAGAACGATGAAACTGCGTTTATTAGCGGTTGGCCAAAAAATGCCATCCTGGGTAGAGCAAGGCTATAAAGAATACGCCAAGCGTCTACCTTCTGATTGCAGCCTAGAACTGGTTGAATTAGCCAGTGGTCACCGAGGTAAAAGTACCTCGGTTGCTAAGGTAAAACAGCAAGAAGGTGAAATGCTGCTAAAAGCGATCAAACCGCAAGAGTGGGTGGTCGCCCTTGATGTAAAAGGCAAGCCTTGGAGTACCGAACAGCTGAGTGAGCAATTAGCGAACTGGCGTATGGATGGTAAAGACATCTGTTTATTGATCGGTGGTCCCGATGGCATGAGTGATGACGTGATGGCGAGAGCCAATCAACGTTGGTCATTATCAAATTTAACCTTGCCACATCCCCTCGTCCGTATTGTAATGGCAGAGCAGGTCTATCGAGCGTGGACGATACTGCAAAATCATCCGTATCATAAATAAGCGTTAACGATAATAATAGCCACCTAATAATAAGAAACGAGAGGCGTTGAATGTGGGGTAATTCGTTCAGGGATAGAATGGCAGAAGAAAGACTGTTCCGCAGTCGTGCCATCTTCATGACGATCTTCATCTTTGCGTTACTCTGTGTCCTTGGCGGACGAATTGCTTTCCTTCAAATTGTTGAACACCAAAAATACCAAGATCTTTCAGAAAATAACCGCATTCAATTAAGACCCATTCCTCCAACTCGGGGCCTAATATACGACCGCAATGGCATTCTACTGGCCGAAAATGTACCGAGTTATAGCCTGACCTTAGTGAAAGAGCGGGTCGATGATATTGATGAAACCCTCGCCTACTTAAGAACCCTGATCGATATTACCGAGCGTGACGAAGAACAGTTTCGTAAACGCTTAAAAAGTAGTCGCCGACCTTATGAGCCCGTGGTCGTGAAATATAAATTGGATGAAGAACAAATCGCCCAAGTCATGGTGAATCGTTTTTACCTGCCAGGTATCGACGTGGAAGCGCGTTTAGTTCGCCATTATCCTGAAGCCGAAACCTCGGTGCATGCGCTAGGATATGTCGGGCGAATTAACGAAAAAGAAGCACAGCGGTTAGATAAAAAACAATACAGCGCTACTAAGCACGTCGGTAAATTAGGCATCGAGCGTCGCTACGAAAGCGAGTTGCACGGTCAGGTGGGTTACCAAAAAGTAGAAACCAATGCCCGTGGTCGCATCCTGCAAGTAATAGAGCAAGTGGATCCGATACCAGGCAAAGACTTGGTATTACATCTTGATCAGCGTTTGCAGCAAGCCGCCGCAAAAGCGATGAATGGTTACCGAGGTGCCGTAGTTGCCATCGATGTGGCAACGGGAGGAGTATTAACCCAGTACAGCAACCCCAGTTACGACCCCAACTCGTTTGTTACCGGCATCTCCCATAAAGAATATTCGGGCTTACGTAATAACCCTGACCTGCCTTTATTTAATCGTGCTATTCGTGGACAGTACCCACCGGGCTCGACGTTAAAACCTTTTCTTGGTTTGGCGTTTCTAGAAGCGAATACCGTTACTTGGCAAGACGAAATTGAAGATGAAGGTTGGTATCAGTTAGAAAATGACGAACGCTTTTATCGAGACTGGAAGCGAAAAGGTCATGGTAAGGTAGATTTGCACGATGCCATGATGGAGTCTTGTGATACCTATTTTTACGATGCCGCTTTTAGAACCACCGTAGATAAAATATCGCCTTTCTTAGCGAAATTCGGTTTTGGTCGTAATATGACCCACGATGTGCCGAATGCCTTATCGGGCTTACTGCCTGATCGTGAATGGAAAAAGAAAAAGCGTCGTCGCTCTTGGTATGCAGGCGATACGCTGAACTTAGGCATTGGCCAGGGCTTTATGTTAACGACGCCTATGCAACTGGCGACAGCAACGGCTGCCTTAGCAGCTAAAGGCGAATGGCATACCCCGCGTTTAATGGAGACGCTAGGGGGCAAAGCCATCGAAGAAGAAGTGAAATCTCTGGACAACATCGTCTTAAAAGATCCGACAGATTGGGACAAAATGTTTAAATCGATGGAAGCCGTGATCACCGGTCCTAGAGGAACGGCGCGCGCCTTAAGACGCAACCTAACCTTCACCATGGCGGGTAAAACCGGTACTGCTCAGGTCGTGAGTATTGCTCAGCACGAAGAATATGATTCCGAGGCCTTGGCCGAACGTAACCGTGACCACGCACTCTTTGTTGCTTTCGCTCCGGTAGAAAATCCTTCCATCGCCATTGCAGTGATCGTCGAAAATGGTGAATCAGCGGGCCGAACCGCCGGACCGATTGCTAAAGCAGTGATGCAAGAATATCTGTTAGGAGCACAAGGTTAATGGCGGGCACAGATTTTAGTCGACAAATGACTAGTGGTGAAAGCCACCATGGCTTTGAACGCAGCCAATTATTATTTGCCCGTTTTCATATCGATTTACCGTTATTTTTATTGTTGTTGGTTTTGTGCGGCAGCGGATTATTAATTCTTTATAGTGCCAGTGGTCAAGGTTGGGCCATGGTGCAAAAGCAAGCGGTACACTACCTGATTGGTTTTTCGGTATTGCTGGTGGCGGCGCAAATCCCTCCGCGCATTTATCAAATACTTGCCCCTTGGGCTTATGCGGTGGGGGTACTCGCGTTAATCGGGGTATTGGTATTAGGGGTTTCGGGTAAAGGGGCTCAGCGTTGGTTGGCGATACCAGGTTTACCTAGATTCCAGCCATCAGAATTAATGAAGCTCGCCTTACCCTTATTAGTGGCTTGGTATATGGCTACCAAAGGCTCACCTCCCAAGTTATTTACCTTGGCAAAAGCCATGATATTAATCGCGATTCCGTTAGTGCTGATTTTAAAGCAGCCCGATCTAGGAACCTCTATCTTGATCGGCACCTCAGGCATCTTGGTATTATTTTTTGCCGGCATGCCTTGGTGGTTAATCTTCTCTATGGTGAGTATCGTCGCCGCGTGTGCCCCCTTGATGTGGTTTTTTGTTATGCATGCCTATCAAAAGCAACGGGTGCTGACTTTTCTTAATCCTGAAAGTGATCCTCTGGGTTCCGGCTGGAATATTATTCAATCAAAAACTGCTATTGGCTCAGGTGGTATTGAAGGAAAAGGTTGGTTGCAGGGAACTCAATCGCAATTAGAGTTTCTACCAGAGAGCCATACTGATTTTATTATTGCAGTATTGGCGGAAGAGCTCGGACTCATCGGAGTATTGTTATTATTAACCGTCTACTTCTTAATCGTCATGCGTGGTTTATACATGGCCGCGATCTGTCCGTCTTTATTTGGTCGATTATTATCGGGAAGTTTAATCGTTACCTTTTTTATCTACGTATTTGTGAATATAGGCATGGTTAGTGGCCTATTACCTGTGGTCGGAGTGCCGTTACCTCTGGTAAGCTGGGGTGGTACATCCGTTGTGAGCTTGCTTGCGGGCTTTGGTGTGATGATGTCGATGCATACCCACAAGCACAAATAGGGAAGTAAACACTTTAGGTTTAATTTAGATACTTGTTATATTCGTAATCGGTTTTTAAAAGTGTCGAGTTAGATAATCGTTATCAGTACTAGGGAAATTAGCGTGATTAAAAGTATTAAGAACAGAACAAAAAAGAGTGGTTTAACGCTATTGTTAGCCAGCTGCTCTTTATTTGCCAGTATCGGCACTCAAGCAAACTACGCCGAGCATGAACGTTTCGATGAGTTTGCTAAAGAATTAGAAGCTGAGCATGGTATTAAACCTGCGCAAGCAAAGGCCTGGTTAGAAGGTGCTGAGCGTTTAGAGTCGGTATTAAAAGCGATTTCACGTCCGGCCGAGAAAACATTAACCTGGGCAGACTACCGCAAGATTTTCTTAACTGAAAAGCGCATCAACCAGGGTAAGCAATTCTTGGTTGATAATGCTGAGCTACTGGAAAAGGCTGAGCTAGAGTTTGGGGTACCAAAAGAAATTATCGGCGCGATTATCGGTGTTGAAACCTTTTATGGCAAACGCCAAGGTAATTACCGCGTATTAGATTCTTTATCGACTCTTGCATTTGATTATCCAAAGCGTTCGCTATTTTGGCGTGAGCTAAAGCACTTTTTTGTAATGAGCCAAGAACAGCAAGTGAACCCGGGTGAAGTTAAAGGTTCTTATGCGGGCGCGATGGGTTATGGTCAATTCATTCCCAGCAGCTACCGTCGCTATGCGGTAGATTATGATAACGATGGATTAAAAGACCTGTGGCATAACAAAGCGGATGCCATTGGCAGTGTAGCGAATTATTTTAAACGCCATGGTTGGAAAAAAGACCAAGCGGTTACCCAGCGTGTGCATGTTAAAGGTGATAAATACCAAGACGCGGTGAACGATCGCTTGAAGCCTAAGTGGAATGTGAGTGAACTGAAAGCGTTGGGAGTAACTCCAACCCAAGACGTTGCTGACGATGCCAGTGCGACTTTAGTTAAACTCATCGGAGATAAAGGCGCTGAGTTTTGGTTAGGTAATCACAACTTCTACGTCATTACTCGCTATAACCATAGCCGTATGTATGCCATGGCGGTTTATCAGCTAAGTCAGGCGATTAAATAAGCTATTAACGACGTGATTAAATAGATATTCCACCATACCATGATGAATAAGACACACTTTAGGCTGGTCGCTTTGACCAGCCTTTTTCTTACCAGCTTCTTGCAGCTGACGGCTTGTACCACAAGCCGTTATCAGCATTCTCAAGATTTTATTCCCAACCCTATTCTTGATCCGTCATCGTTAAAAGATGCGGTAGTGAAAGCCGAACCACTTAGTTCAATGGGGAACCCCAAGCGCTACACGGTATTAGGCAAAGAATACCAAGTGATGCGCCATGCTGCGGGATTTAAACAAGAAGGTTTTGCGTCGTGGTATGGCATGAAGTTTCATGGCCATGCGACTTCTAATGGTGAAATCTACGACGTGTACCAAATGACGGCGGCGCATAAAACTTTACCGCTGCCCAGCTATGTCAAAGTGACCCGCAAAGATAACCAAGAATCGGTGATTGTGCGGGTGAACGACCGCGGGCCATTTCACGAAGGGCGCATTATCGACTTATCGTATTCTGCGGCCGTGAAGCTAGGAATACATAAATCAGGCACCGCAGCGGTGAGTATGGAAGTGATATCCGCACCGGCGAAAGGCCCGGAAAAATGGATACAAGTGACCGCATTAAGTAATGAACAGTCGGCAAAAGCTCTGCAGCAAAAATTGCAAACGATGCAGCAATGGCCGGTGGTGATCACCAGTAATGAAAAACGCAGCTTGCATAAAGTAAGAATTGGTCCGGTTCCCGAAGGACAAGCGACGGATACAGTAATCACCATTTTGCATGATAATCAGCTGCCGAATCCGTTGGTATTAGCGGCGCATCAACTTTGATCGCAACCTAATAGACGGCACATAATGAAAGCACACCGCGAGGGCTGATCAGATTTAGCACAATTGCGGTGGAGCTGTTACAATGCGGCCATCTATTTATTATTCACTGATCTCATTCAAATTATATTCTTATGAACATTCGCCAACTTTTTAATGCTCAAATCGTTAAAACCCGCATCGCTGCAATTATCAGTTTTACTTGCGTACTTTCAACAGCTCAAGCGGAATCGGTCATTATCCCTAAGCCACCGGTATTAAACGCGACCGCTTATGTATTAATGGACGCGGCGAGTGGTGAAATTCTAGTTCAGAAAAATGCCGATAAGCAGTTGCCTCCTGCCAGCATGACCAAGATGATGACCAGTTATCTGGCGACGCACGAATTAGCGCTGGGTAACCTAAACGAACAAGATCAGGTTCCGGTTAGTGTGAAAGCCTGGAAAATGGGCGGCTCTAAAATGTTTATTCGCGAAGGCCGCGATGTAGCGCTGATTGATTTGATTAAAGGGGTAATCATTCAATCAGGCAACGATGCGAGTATTGCCGTATCAGAATTTGTGGCCGGTTCTGAAGATGCGTTTGTTGATCTTATGAATCGTCATGCGCAGCGTATGGGCATGGTGAATACGCAATTTCAAAACGCGACGGGCTGGCCAGCGAAAGGCCACTTTTCTAGTGCGCACGATATGGCCATTTTAGCGCAAGGTATTATTAACGATCATCCTGAATACTATTCTTTGTACAAAGAAAAATACTTCGAATTTAATAAAATCCGTCAGCCAAACCGCAACAAGTTATTATGGCGTGACCCAAGTGTTGATGGATTAAAAACTGGGCATACAGACGAAGCGGGCTTCTGCTTAACCGCTTCCGCAGAGCGTAATGGCATGCGTTTAATCGCGGTGGTCATGGGCACTAAGAGTGAAAATGCGCGCGCAACCGAAACTCAAAAATTATTAACGTACGGCTTCCGTTATTTCGAAACCCACCGTTTATACGAAGGTGCTGCTAGCATTAAGACCTTACCGGTATGGTTTGGCGAAGAAACTGAGTTTGATATTGGTATTGCCGATGACCTATTCATCACGGTTGCTCGTGGTGCGAAAGAGCAGCTGCAAATTGAAACCCTTACCAACGAATTTATCGAAGCACCGCTAAAAGCGGGCGAAAGCCAAGGTACATTAACTATTCGCCTAGACGATAAAGTATTAGCAGAACGACCATTAGTCGCATTAACAAATGTATCGGAAGCTAGCTTCTTTAGCCGCGTATGGGATGGTATTAAACTATTCTTTATAAAGTTGTTTGGTGCTGAAGGTTAAAATAGGTCTGTAGTAATGAAAATGCCAACTAAAAGTACCCTACCGAAAGGGGCTATCTTAGGAAACAATGCGCCGAAAGACGCGCCTAAAATTGAATTTCCTTGTGCCAATTACCCGATTAAAGTCGTTGGTAACTGCATTGCGGGTTACGATGCCATCATTATTGAAGTGCTACGTCGCTATGATGCCAAGCTGGATGTGAGTAAGGTGCATGCGAAAGACAGTGCGAAAGGCACGTTCCGCTCGATTACCCTGTACATTACCGCAACCGGTAAAGATCAGCTCGAAAAGCTCCACGCTGAATTGATGTCTCTTGATTGCGTAAAAATGGTGATGTGATGGAGGGGATGGTCGATAATTCGGTCGGTGAGACGGAAAAAGATAGTGCAGCCTTAGTAGTGCGCGACTTTTATTCTCAGGGCCTACTCGACTATCATCAAACCCATGAGAAAATGTTGCAGTTTACTCAAGGGCGTAACGAAGAAACCCCCGATGAAATTTGGTTACTACAGCACGAGCGAGTATTTAGCCAAGGCCAAGCAGGTAAGGCAGAACACGTCTTATTTGCCGGTGATATACCGGTTATACAAAGTGATCGAGGTGGCCAAGTCACCTATCATGGGCCTGGCCAACTGGTCGCGTATGTGATGATCGACATCAAGCGTAAAGGTTGGGGACCCCGCGAACTGGTTAGCGCGATCGAAGATGCTATTGTCGCCACGTTAAAAGAATACGATATCGATAGCGCACCCAAGCAAGATGCTCCGGGTGTGTATGTAAAGCAAACCGTAGGTGATGCAAAAATTGCTTCATTGGGCTTAAGAATTAAACAAGGCCGCTCTTTTCATGGCCTTGCTATTAATGTTGATATGGACATGGAACCCTTCCAGCGTATCAACCCATGTGGCTACGCCGGTATGGCAATGACACAAATGGCAACTGAACTTGCTGGCTCTGAAGCCCTAAAAGTCACTTTTCAAGACGTTAGTACCAAGTTAAGGCATCACTTAATGCAAAGCTTGCAGTATACTAGCCAGATAGAACTCCCTGCATAAATGACTCCCCCTAGAGCCATTCATAACAATGCAATCAGCCGTACTAGGTGCTTATGACAGATTTAGAGAAAACCGCCGCAAAGACCCCATTAGAAAAGACAGCTGAAAAGCCAAAACCTAAGCGTGCGGTACAAGGTGAAAAACTACGAGGTGCTGAAAAAGTTGCTCGTATCCCCATTAAAGTAATCCCGACCGAAACCATGCCGCGTAAGCCGGACTGGATTCGTGTACGCATTCCAGCTTCACCACGTATTAGCGAAATTAAAGATAAACTGCGCAAGCACAACCTGCATACCGTATGCGAAGAAGCTAACTGCCCGAATCTAGGGGAGTGTTTTGGTGGTGGTACCGCAACCTTTATGATCATGGGTGATATCTGTACGCGTCGCTGCCCATTCTGCGATGTAGCCCACGGTCGCCCGAACGAGCTGGATAAAGACGAGCCGAAAAACTTAGCCACCGCGATTGCGGATATGAAGCTAAAGTACGTAGTGATTACCTCGGTAGACCGTGATGATCTACGTGACGGAGGTGCACAGCACTTCGTCGATTGCATTCGCGAAACCCGCGCGTTAAGCCCGAACATTGAAATTGAAGTACTGGTACCGGATTTCCGTGGCCGTATGGACGTTGCCGTAGGCATTATGGAAACCGACGTGCCGGATGTGTTTAACCACAACCTAGAAACCGTGCCACGTTTGTATAAAGAGTCGCGCCCTGGATCTGACTACGACTGGTCTTTGGATTTATTAGAAAAATACAAAGAGCGTTGCCCTGACGTTAAAACCAAATCTGGCATCATGCTGGGCTTGGGGGAAACCAATGAAGAAGTTGTGGAAGTGATGAAAGACCTTCGCGCCCATAACGTCGACATGATTACCCTTGGCCAATATTTGCAGCCGAGTAAAAACCACTTAGCGGTGCATCGTTTTGTTACCCCTGAAGAGTTTGATGAGCTGGGTGAAATTGCTAAAGGCTTAGGCTTTAAGCACGTTGCGAGTGGCCCTATGGTGAGATCTTCTTACCATGCAGACCAGCAGGCCCATGGAGAATTCTCGTAATAGAGAGGGAGAACAAGTAAAACGAAGTTTTACGTCAAAATCTGACTAGGCAAGGAGCCTAGGCCGGAAGGCGCTCCAAGGATGGACTGACCCAGCTTTATTCTTCAAGGGAAACCTGTAAGCCTTCCTGTAAATCAAGGAAGGCTAAACTCTTTATTCGAATCGTATTAACCATCAACAGGGCTAATAACCCCACGCCCACCCTTGTTCAATACATGAGTATAAATCATCGTCGTATTCACATTCGCATGGCCTAATAGCTCTTGAACCGTTCTGATGTCATAACCTCTTTCTAATAGGTGTGTCGCAAAAGAATGGCGTAAGGTATGACAACTGGCATGTTTGTGAATACCTGCTTTATGGATGGCAATTTTTACAGCTTTTTGAATCGATCTTGGATTTAAATGGTGACGTCCCATATTTCCAGATCTAGGGTCCTTACTAATGGAGTCACTAGCAAAAATATATTGCCAAGCGAGCTCTTTCCCTGCGTTAGGATATTTTTTTGCTAAGGCTCCGGGTAAGTGAACAAAGCAAATGTTCTCGGCAAGTGCTTTCTCATGTAAACGTTGGCATTCATCAATATGTGAATGAAGCAGGGGAGTGGCTCGCTCTGGTAGCATCGTAACTCGGTCTTTGTTTCCTTTGCCTTCTCTTACTAATATTTCTCCTCGACCAAAATCAATATCCTTAACTCTTAAACGTAACGTCTCTTGCAACCTTAAGCCAGCGCCATACATGAGCAGTGATGCTAGTAAGGGGGAGCTTGTAAGGTTGGAGAGTACACGGTTAGCTTCTTCACGGCTGAAGACGACTGGCAGTTTTTTAGGTTTTCTAGCATTAACCCAATCATCAAGGTTAATTTCCTCAATAAGCAGTACCCGCTTGTATAAAAACATTAAGGCGTTCAAAGCCAACTGCTGGGTGCTGACAGCAACATTTTTCTGCAGTACTAGATGACTTAAAAATTGAGCAATTTCAATAGCGCCCATTTCTGCCGGATGTCTCATCTTATGGAAATGTAAAAATTGTCTGATCCAGCTCCAGTAGGTTCTTTCGGTAGCTAGTGAGTAATTAGCACGCCTTACGGTTTCAATGAACTGCTGCTGTAAGCGCATAATCAAGACCTTTAACTGGTTTTTTATACAGTATAGACGAAGAATAGTGTTCGTATAACAATAAATCTAAGGTGTTTGTAAGGCATTGAAAAATATAAGGAATCTAGAAGGTTTTAAATATACGTTTGTTATGCGAACAGGTTGGAATTTTGATATTGAATTGACAAAAGCGAACGTTAAATATAATGTTGCTGGTATCAATAACAGGGATAGTCGTTTGATTTCTATGAAAATTTCTCTTCGTTCGTCTTTCCC
>CAJVZR010000008.1 GCA_913019965.1 uncultured Oleispira sp. | reverse complement strand
GTGGTGCCCGGAGACAGAATCGAACTGCCGACACGAGGATTTTCAATCCTCTGCTCTACCGACTGAGCTATCCGGGCGACTCGTTGAACTTGCTGCTTACTTGTTAGTAAGTGTTCGTTGAGTGCGCGCATTAAACCGTTTATCGAGACCTTGGTCAAGCACTTTTTATAAAATACTTATACTTTATTGTTTGTTTTCAGGAACATAGCCATCGGCTTTGTCGAAGTCTTCACCACTTAAGAACTTGCTACGCTGCTCTGTAAGGTACTTACGAGCTTGTAAGTCCATCATATTCAGGTGCTTTTCATTGATCAGGCGAGTTTGGTGCTCAGTCCACTCTGCCCAAGCTTGTTGGGATACATTATTTAAGATGTCTTCTCCGGCAGGGCCAGGAAAAGGAGTGGATGTTAAACCAGGAAGCTCTTTATTGTATTTACGGCAGTGTACTGTGCGTGACATGGGTTACCTTTAGCTCTGCAATGAGGCATTAAAACGGTGCTGATTCATACTTTGCTTAGCAGGGTCTTTACTGGGGCTGCTAAGCCTAATTCTGAAGGTTGTTTGGGATTGTACCAGTGCTGGGCAATTTCCCCTACGGCATCGGGCCTTTTGCTTAAGTGAATGAGGACGGGACTGATGTGTAGGTGATAATGACTAAACGTATGGCGGAAGCTTGGCCAAGTTTCTTGCTCAGTAGCCAAGTCGCCAAATAAGCTTTGGCTGCGTTTTAATGCATCTTCATCGCTAGGAAGTTCTGGAAAGCTCCATAGCCCACCCCAAATCCCTTGCTGAGGCCTTTGTTCTAATAAAATATGCCCCTCCGGGTCTTGCAACATCACTAGCTGAATGTGCTTTTCTGGTTTATCTTTTTTCGGTTTTGAATTGGGGTAGTCTTTTGGATTGCCTTGGGCATGGGCTAGGCAATCGGGTGCTAATGGACAAATACCACACTGAGGTTTACTGCGTGTGCAGAGGGTTGCGCCCATATCCATCATGGCTTGAGTATAGTGATTGCAGCGCTCGGTAGGGGTTAGGCGTTCGGCGATAGTCCACAGTTCTTTTTGTACTGAAGTCGTGCCAGGCCAACCTTCGACGGCGTAATAACGGCACAGCACTCGTTTCACATTGCCATCTAAAATGGCGGCGTTTATACCCATGCTAATTGAGGCGATGGCGCCTGCGGTTGAGCGTCCAATTCCTGGTAGATCGATTAGGCCGTCGACGGAATGAGGAAAAACGCCTGCGAGGTCGGCACTGACTTTTTTAGCGCAGGCATGTAGGTTGCGCGCCCGGGCGTAATACCCTAGGCCTGTCCAAAGATGCAGTACTTTATCTTGTTCTGCGTTTGCCAGATCGTGGACCGTAGGGAACTCGGCCATAAAGCGTTCAAAATAGGGAATGACGGTAGCAACTTGAGTTTGTTGCAACATGACCTCAGAAATCCAGACTTTATAAGGGGTTATTTCTTGCTGCCAAGGTAGATGTTTACGTCCATTCTGGTCATACCAGTTAAGAACGGCTTGGCTGAAAAGCTTAGGGTTGGACGTTGTTTTGTTTGCAGCAGGCATGGTGGTGTCGGGTAAAAGGAACAGGGCGCTAGTATAAGGCGACCTGCTCATTTTTACGACCTAGCTTATAACTATTGCTCGCTTAACGTGCGCTTTACAGTGGCTTTTTGGTTGCTGACTAAAAAGTGATGTAGTTGAGGCAAGGTTAGCGGGCGGCTGAGTAAGTAGCCTTGACCATCATCACAATTGTTATCCCGTAGGAAGTCGAGTTGCTCTTGGGTCTCAATACCTTCGGCGACAACTCGCATACTGAGTTTGTGGGCCATCGCGATAACGGCTGAGGTAATAGCCATATCGGTTTTATCTTCTGGAATATCTTTCACAAAAGAGCGGTCGACTTTTAATACGTCAATAGGGAAGCGTTTCAAATAGGCCAAAGAAGAATAACCGGTACCAAAATCATCAATCGCTAGGTGAATTCCTTTGCTTTTAATGGTTTCCATAATTTGAATGGCGGCTTCAACATCATCCATAATAATACTTTCGGTAATCTCTAGCTCGAGGTTGAGCGGGTCAATTTTCGATTGTACCAGGATGTCTAACACTGTTTTTAACAGGTCTGGGTCGGAGAACTGTTTGGCTGATAAGTTAACTGCGACCTTTGAGTCCTCAGGCATTAAACCTTCACGAATTAGAGCCCCCATTTCGTGACAACTGTGTTCTAGTACCCAAGCCCCTATCTTAATAATTTGACCTGTTTCTTCGGCGATGGGGATAAAGTTATCTGGTGGAATGATTCCCTTTTCGGGATGACGCCAGCGGACCAGAGTTTCTACCCCGGTAATGGTATTGTCGGCGATACGAATCTTAGGCTGGTACATTAAAATAAACTGATTGCGCTTAATGGCAGAATTCAGTTCTTTTTCAATTTCTAGGTTGTGCAAAATAGCGGTATTCATGTCTTCAGAGAAGAACTGGAAGTTATTACGGCCTAACTCCTTGGCGCGATACATGGCTAAATCTGCATTTTTCATTAAGGTATTCGGGTCGATGGAATCTTCCGGTGTCATCGTAATACCGATACTCACCGTACTGATGATATCTTGGCCATTGAGCATGAAAGGACGTGACAGTGATTGCAGGATCTTTTGTGCAACAATGCGGACGTCGTTGGTATTATTGACGTCGGTGAGCAAGATAGTGAACTCATCTCCACCGATGCGTGAAACCGTATCGTTTTCTCGTACGTTATGATCGAGACGACGAGCAATTTCTTTTAATAGTGCATCACCGATGTCATGACCTAGGGTATCGTTGACTCGTTTGAATTGGTCTAGGTCGAGGAACAATAAGGCGATGGAAGTATTCGTACGCTGTACGCTCTTCACGGCTTTTGCCAGTCTGTTTTTAAATAAGCGGCGATTTGCTAATCCTGTTAATGGGTCATAAAAAGCCAAGTTTTCCATTTGAATTTGAGCTTTCTTCAGTTCGGAAATATCAGAAACCGAGCCAAGAAAACCTAATAGTTTTCCCTCTTTGGAGTGCAACGAAGTAGCTTGAATATAGACCCAAGAAATACTGCCATTTTTAGCGATTAAGCGCACTTCACTCGACATATCTTCATGTTCAGTGACTAATCTATGCCAAAGCTTATTGAGGGGTAAAGAATCATCAGGGTGTAAGTTGGCGAACCAGGCTTGGAGGTTGGGCTCTTGGTGCTTTATATTATTAATTTCACGCCAGCGCTGGTTTACATAAATAATTTCACCTTCCGGGTTGATTTGAAAGATGCCGACAGGGGAAAGGGAGGTTAACTTTCTAAATTTTTCTTCACTACTTTTTAATGAACTATGCTCGCTTTCAATTTTACTTAATAGTTCGTTAAAAATATCCGCTAGGTGGCCGAGTTCATCATCGTGTTGTTTATTGGCGCGAATTGAAAAGTCATTACGCTGAATTATATTCCTGATTGTTGTGGCTAATAATCTGAGTGGGCTAGTCACGATGCGCTGCAGTTTAGTGGCTAACAGCAGGGCGATAATGACCGCACTAATTAGAATGATAATGGCAAACAGGCTGACTTGTTTAAAGCGTGAAATGATGTCGTTATCATGGCAGGCGATGTAGAGTGTGCCGATGATTTGATTATCAAGCTTAATAGGGAAGTATTGTTCTACGTAGGGTGATTCATTGGTTTTTAATGTCGCCATCATTTGCGGACAGCTTTGACGATCCTGGGTCATTAAATGACTGGCAATGAGCACTTTTTCTTCGTCGTATATGCAGCTTTTAACCACACTGCTATCCGCTTCTAATGACAATAAGTTGGTTTTTAATTGGCGCTCATCACGAAATGTGAGTGCTGCTGTTGAGCGTTCAGCAATGACTTGACCTAGTACCGTGAGCTTTTTATTTAAATCCTGATGACCGAAATAGAGTTCTAACGATAAGAACGCGGCCGTTGTTAATAATAAAATGAGTGTACTGGTCGTGACGGCAATGATCACGAGCTTGGTGCGTACGGTTTGAGTTTGTAAGAGTTTCATTAACTAAGATTGCCTTTGGTAATAAACTTTTGACGCGATTTCGATCAAGTTGGCGTTGATCTGAATATTGGCATCTTTAGCCGCTTGAAAATTTATCTCAACATCCAGTAGATTTTCTTTCAAAGAAAATTGAATGATTCCTCCGTGATTAGCGAAGCCGTCACGTTTTCCTATTGTTAATATCTTGTTCTTCGAGAGGCTGTCGTAATGTTTCTTAACGAAGGCATTAGAAATTTTACGGTGAAGAAATAAAATATCGCAAGTGCTGAATTCAGCGTGCTCTTTCAGGTAATGAACCTTGATCTCTCGGCCCTGGACCTGACGTAGATGGATTTTTTGCAGGTCATCATTGGCGGGGTCGGAGTCGAAGGCACACAAATAAAGTGGGTTATGTTGCATCGGGTCAATGTTAGGCCAGTTAATGAACTTCGCTAGTTGATACAAGTAGGTTGCGGTAAAGGCACTTTCATCCGGGTGCTCATTCGCCTCAGCATTCGTTGCAGATATTAGAGAACATAAAATCCATGTACGCAAAAGACTAACTTTCATGGTTAGACAACATAAAACTCGACAGCAAAATATCAATTGAGTAGTAATGAGTTTAGCTGCTTTATGCTTGAATTGGTTGGGTTTTCTAGAAAATTACAAAAAAAACCCCGTTTAGGAAACGGGGTAGAAGGAAACGGGGGCTTGTCGACTCGATTTATCGTTGAGCTGTCTGTATTTGGCCACGCATGCCAGTAATGATTTCATCCAAGCTCTTACGTTGTAATTGCTCGCTTAATTGCTGGCGATAGGTCTTAACCATGCCTAATCCGGCGATTACCGCGTCATAAATTTTCCATTCCTGTTGCTTGTTGACGTACAGTTTAAAATCAATCGGAATGCGCTGTCCTGAAGGCTGAGTCATGTGACCTTTAACAATGGCCTTCTTGCCCGACTTGTTGAATTTGGCGGCTTTAAACTCAAACTCTTGACCGTTAAAGGCTTTGAAGGCACCGGTATAAGTACGAACCTGAAGATCACGGAAGGTTTCAATAAAGGCAATCTTCTGGCCTTTAGACGCTTTCTTCCAGTGCTTACCGAGGGCTAATTTGGCAATTCGTTGCTGATCAATGGCCGGTAATATATAGCTCTCAACTAGGCGTTGAACTTCTGTGGCAGAGCGCTCCTCCACAGGAATTTGCTTAAGTTCGCTAATGACAGTGCTTGTAGCGTACTCAACAGTGGCGGTTGGGTTGGCGCTCTGGGCGGTATTGATGAAACCCAAAAATGCTATCAGTAAGGTCGTTATAAACTTCATATTATCTGCCCCTCTGTCCAAAGTAGCTTTAGTAGCTGCTTTTTACGTATGTCTTAAAGTGTGAACAGAGTATGGCGGATAAATATGACAAGTTTTAGAGGGGGAAAGGGCAATTGATTGTTCCGCTAAAAGAACAATCCCAATAAACTACTTGGGATTGCGTATAAAATCGGCATCTTTTTCAATAAAATCTCGATTTTTCAAAGCATTAGCAAGCTCAGAAGGCAGGTTTTTAGCAATCAGGGTATAGCCATTTTGATCAGCCCATTTGCTCATATGATGCAGCATTTGATGGGCAACTCCGCGATTTGCGGTGATTTTGCGCACGCAGAAGTGACTCAAAAGGATGTTATTGCCTTTTTTTTGCGCTTGCATGGCGCCTAATAAGCGCGCGTTGAAGCGACCAGCAATAAACCAAATATCATTTGCCAGTAAGGTTTCTAAAGATCCTTTAATATCTTGGGCATCTGTCAGCCATTCTTGGGGAGCATCTGTGTATATTTTACCAAGATCAATCCAGTCCTGTTCTGTGGGCTGAGTTATGTGTTCTAGATGTACTGGCATAGCTGCCTCTCATTGAGTATGTCTAATCTGTGATATTGCTTAGCTTTGCTTTATAATGACTTTTTCCCCGTTTGGCGAGATCTTTTTGGAGTCTTCCATGGCAGATGCCAGCCGCAAGGCAGTTGTAGAGCGTAATACCTCAGAAACAAAAATTAAAGTCAGCATCAATCTTGATGGTACTGGTGAAGCAAAATTCGATACCGGTGTGCCGTTTTTAGAGCACATGATGGATCAAATCGCCCGTCATGGCTTGATTGACCTAGACATCTATTGTGATGGTGATACCCATATTGATGATCACCATACGGTAGAAGATATCGGCATTACTTTAGGTCAGGCATTTGCTCAGGCTGTTGGCGATAAAACGGGCATTGTACGTTATGGCCACTCTTATGTGCCGCTAGACGAAGCGTTGTCTCGTGTTGTTATCGATTTTTCCGGTCGTCCAAGCTTAGATTTTAAGTGTGATTTTACCCGTGGCAATATTGGTCGTTTTGATACTCAGTTATTTTGGGAATTCTTCCATGGCTTCGTTAATCACGCGGGCGTAAGTATGCACATTGATAACCTGAAAGGTTTCAATGCTCATCACCAAGCGGAAACTATCTTTAAAGCGTTTGGTCGTGCTTTACGCATGGCGCTTGAATTTGATCCTCGCATGGCGGGTAAAATGCCATCGACTAAGGGCGTGCTTTAGAACATGAGCAAAGTTATTAGTAAAACCTGTGCGGTAATCGATTATGGCATGGGTAACTTGCACAGCGCTCACGGTGCTTTGCAAAAGGTCGCTCCTAATAGCAATATTCTGGTGACATCTGATCCCGCTAAAATTTTAGCCGCTGATCACGTAGTTTTGCCCGGAGTGGGTGCGATTCGTGATTGTATGAGTGAAATCCAGCGCCAAGAGATTGATCAGGTTGTCGCAGAAGTGGCTAAGGCAAAACCGTTATTAGGTATTTGTGTTGGCCTGCAGGCGATGATGACCCGTTCTGAAGAGAATGGCGGCATTGATTGCATGAATATGTTTCCTGGCCAAGTGCAGTATTTTGGTGACAATCTGTTAGGTGATGAATTTCGTGATGGCACTAGCGATCGCTTAAAAGTTCCGCATATGGGTTGGAATCAGGTTGAGCAAGTTGCGCATCCGTTATGGCAAGATATTAAAGATCAGAGCCGTTTCTATTTTGTGCATTCATATTTTGTGACTGCTGATGATCAGAGCCAGGTAAAAGGCCGTGGTCATTATGGAAAGCCATTCGCAGCGGCGATGGGACAAGATAATGTCTTTGCGGTGCAGTTTCACCCAGAGAAGAGTCACAAGAATGGCCTGCAGTTATTGCAGAACTTTTTAAGCTGGGATGGTCAGGCTTAAGTAGCCCTCCAGATATTTGGACAATAGTTATGGCATTAGCAAAACGTATTATCCCTTGTCTCGATGTCGATCAAGGTCGAGTAGTGAAGGGTGTTAACTTTGTTGGTATTCGTGACGCAGGAGACCCGGTTGAGGTCGCAAAGCGTTATGACGAGCAGGGCGCCGATGAGATTACCTTTTTAGATATAACCGCGACTCACGAAGCTCGTGGCACAACGGTAAAAATGGTGGAAGCCATTGCTGAGCACGTTTTTATTCCATTAACCGTAGGTGGTGGGATTCGTGAGGTTGAAGATATCCGGCGCATGTTAAACGCGGGCGCGGATAAAGTATCAATCAATTCAGCGGCTGTGTATAACCCTGAGTTTGTTCGTGAAGCGTCTGAAAAATTCGGCGCACAATGCATCGTTGTTGCGATTGATGCAAAACGTGTTGCAGGTTCTGGTGTGCTAGGCGATGCAGAAAATAAGTGGGAGATATTTACCCACGGTGGTCGCAAACCAACGGGTATTGATGCGGTAGAGTGGGCGGTTAAAATGGCCAACTTCGGTGCAGGCGAAATCTTATTAACCAGCATGGATCGTGATGGGGTTAAAACCGGTTTTGATCTGGGCGTTACTCGTGCGATTAGTGATGCGGTAAATATCCCTGTAATCGCCTCTGGTGGCGTGGGTAATTTAGAGCATTTAGCGGAAGGTGTTCAGCTAGGTCATGCGGATGCGGTATTAGCGGCGAGTATTTTTCACTTTGGTGAATATACGGTGCAAGAAGCTAAGCAGCATATGGCGGATGCGGGTATTGAGATGCGTTTGGACTAATTACAGGTATCACCTGTATCGCTTAACGTGTGGCAATAAAAGCCCTGAGTTCTCTTTGAGAATCAGGGCTTTTTTGCGTTTAAAGGATCAAGATAATAATCGTAAAGTATCTTCGGCACTGGCATTCGCTTGGCTTTGTACTGCAAGCTGAGCTTGCTGTTTTACCCGCTCAACAACCATCTGACTAACCAGTTCAGCAATGTCGGCATCTTCCACTCGGCTACGTGCTGACTGTACCTGTTCTTCCTCATTAGCAAGTTGGTTAATACTGCTATCGATGCGATTACTAACTGCCCCAAGTTCTGACTGGCGTTCTGTGACAACCTGTTGAATGGAATCTAAAGTGGATAAGTTATCAGCAGAGTCGCTAATCGAAAAATCAAGCTGAGCTAAGCCTTCTTTAATCGGGTCGGCGGTGATATTCGCGGTTAGCGAGACGACATCTCCGGCTTTATCGCCCAACTGGAAATTTAACTCGTTCGGATTATTACTGCTCTGAAATAGATCTTTGCCATTAAAACTACTTTGTTCAATTACTTGATTGATCTGCTTAGTTACTTGAGACGCTTCTTTATTTAATGCTGCGCGATCGGAATCGTTGAGAATGCCGTTCCCTTGTTGAACGGCCAACTCTTTTAAGCGTTGAATACCTGAGGAAATTTGCGCTAAGGCGCCATCCTCAGTTTCAATTAACGATTTGGCATCCAGACCGTTACGCTGGGCTTGCTGGGTACCCGAGACTTGGCTTGTTAAGCGCGTGGCAATGGCTAAGCCAGCGGCATCATCAGCAGCGCTATTGATTCGCTTGCCGCTACTGACCTGAGAAAACGTTTTATTGAGTTCGTTATTGGAAGTAATGAACGAATTGCTAGTATTGATCGACGTCATCACATCACCTTGCTTGCTAGTAACTTCATCCATAATACCGCGGTTATGGCTTTCCTATAGGAGAATAGTCAGATAAGTCATTTTTGTATGGTAACGCTACGTTATGCTGTTTAATGACCCAGGCGACGCAGAACGCCCAGCAGAAGCCGGCAATGACATCAGCGCCGTAGTGATAGCGTAGGTACATAGTCGATAGGGTTATGGATAAGGTCATGCCGAGCATGATGGTGCGCATAAGAGAACTGTGCCAAGACCAACTAATGAAAAGAGCCGCCCAAGGTAAGGCGGTATGTAGACTTGGGAAGCAGTCGTAAGCAAAGCGGAAGCTATTAACGGCGGCATAAACGACTTCGTGTCCGGCATTTAGAGGCACGACGAACTGTTCGCTGATGAAATCAATTGGGCCTTTTACAGGCATCAAGAAATAACAGCAGTAGCCACCAACCTGAGTATAAATAATGGCTTTACGCATTTGCATGAAGCGCTCAGCTTGTTGCTGCCAAAAGAAATACAGTAGCGAACCTATGGGTAATAAATAATAAAAGTGCAGGTAAGCTGTTTCCATTAATAAGGTGAATGTTGGGCTGATCCAGTGCTGAATATAGAGGGGGAGAGTTTGGCCAAATAGCTGATTATCAATTTCGATCATGAGGGAATCACGCTGGGGGATTGAGAAATACTCAATCGCGAGCTCTAGGCGCAGTACTCGCATCAGCAAATAAGAAATTAATATGGCCAGCACAGGCCAGAATTCACGAATAAACCATTCAGCACGAGGTATTAAATTGCACTTACGTAATAAGAAGTTGAAGCCAGCGACCAGAACAGCGAATAGACCAATACAAAATAAAGCGGCTCGATTATTGGTAACCTGAAATGTCCACAGTGAACCGGATAATAAAGCGATGAAGATGATGAGCAGTGGGAATATCAGTACGAGTTGTTTATCAAACGGCCATTGCTGGAATTTACGGAATAGTGTGTGAATCATTTAAACGGCGGGCTCGAGTTTTATTATTGTTATTAATTATATTACTCGCCAAATTTTGACGAGTACTCGGTCCTTGAGTCGGCTGGCTTGCTGATATTAGCTGATAGCGATTGTGTTTAATCGCAATAGCCTTCTTCTCGATAGGTTTAAAGCCTTGCCAAGCTTGTTGCAATAATAGGGTAGAAGCCGATACCAGTTCAATGCCCTGTGCTGCCAAGTTGGGTAGCTGTTTGGCGAGAAAAGCATGGGACTCTGCGTATGGGTGGCCAATTAAAATAGCTCGCCCTGTTTTCTTGGCAATGCGTAGGACCTTTAACCATTGTCGCTTTAATGCTGCTTGGCTTTTATTGTTATCTAAAAAAATATGACGACGTAACGTGGGCAATTGATGGGCTTTTGCCTGCTGGTAAGCAACCGACTTGGGCGAAGTGAGGCTATCAACAAAATACAATTGCTCTTGCTGTAGTATTTCCATCACCCACTGCATCGCTTGTGGATCTTGGGTCAATGCGCTGCCCATGTGGTTATTAATGCCTTGTATATGCGGGATGGCGGCAATGGATTTCTTCAACGTTTGTTTAAACTCACTTTCCGTTAAGTTACGCGTTAATGCTCCTGGGCCTAAAGGCGCGGCGGTAGAGTTTTCCATCGGCGCATGCAAAATAACTTCTTTATTGTAGTGGTGAGCTTTATGGGCTAACTTTTGTGCATAGGGTGTATGGGGTAAAAAAGCCAATGTCAGCGGGCCATCAAGTTCAACCATGGCATTACCCAGCGCGTGATTATTGCCAATATCGTCGATGATGATAACTAATTGAGCGCTTTGTGCTTGGGGGGCTATTAACCCCAAGCAGATTAAAACAAGTCGGAAAAAAGTGTTTATCAAGGTGTTCTTCATTACGGTTTAGATGTTTGCTCTGGCGAAGATGCGCTTTGCTTAACTTCCGCCGCAGGCAAGCGATGGTGTTGAAAAACATTCCAGCCTTTTAATAGGGTATAAGCTTGATATAGCTGGAAATCCTTACTCAACAGATCATCGGATATTTGGTGATCGTCTTCCTTTTCAACTTCGTCATCACCGTTTGATAAGTGCCCTGGTAGGTCACTCTCTTTGTAGTAACTTTGCTCATAGGCCGTCACTTCACTCTGTTCAACATAAACATCGGGCTGAATGCCTTGGGCTTGGATCGAGCGGCCTTTGGGGGTGAAATAGCGAGCTGTTGTCAGTTTAATCGCCTTATTCCCTGCGATCGGCAAAACGCTTTGTACTGAGCCTTTACCAAAAGAATTAGTACCAACGATCACTGCGCGTTTATGATCTTGCAATGCACCGGCAACAATTTCTGATGCTGAAGCAGAGCCTCCATTAATCAATACAATGAGGGGAATATCTTTGGCGACAGTCGTTTCTGTGGCCGAATAGCGGAAGTCGGAATCGCTAATGCGACCTTCGGTATAAACGATTAAGCCTGAATCTAAGAAGGCATCAGAGACTTCAACAGCAGCGTCTAGTACGCCACCTGGGTTATTGCGTAAATCTAAGACGAGACCATTGAGTGGTTCTTTTTTCTCTGTCGCTTCATTTTGAAATTTGATAATAGCTTTGACTAATTCAGCGCCACTTTTATCTTGGAACTGGGTGATGCGTAAATAACCGATGCCATCACCGAGATCTTCTCCGCGTACGCTGGCGACTTTAATTTCCGCGCGAGTCAGAATGAATTCCAATAATTCGGACTCACCTTGTCTACGAACACTTAATTCGATATCAGTACCGGGTTCGCCGCGCATTTTATCGATGGCATTAGTGAGCGACATTTCACGCACCGGTTCGCCATCAAGGGAGACAATGAAATCACCAGCTTTAATACCCGCTTTTTCTGCTGGAGTATCATCGATCGGTGTAACGACTTTAATCAGGCCTTCTTCAATACCCACTTCAATACCTAAGCCGCCAAATTTACCCGTGGTATGTTCTTGCAGCTCATTAAAATCTTCAGGTAATAAATAGTCTGAGTGCGGATCAAGATTGCTCAGCATGCCATCGATGGCGTACTGCAATAAGGTTTTATCGTCCACAGGTTCAACATACGAATTGCGGATACGATCAAAAATTTCGGTAAAATTGCGCAGCTCTTGTAACGGTAAGTGGCTTTCTTGAACGGGCGAAGGCTCAACTATCGGGCTTTGCTCTTCGGCGGCGGCCATGACCTGCGCACTGAAAAAATGGCCACTGAAAAGCAGTGCTGTGATGGCAAGCGGTTTGAACATGTTATTTTCCATGTTGATTCTCATACTAAATCGTATCCTTATTTGCGCTTTAGCCACGCGGCTGGATCTTGTGGAATACCCTTGTGTCTGATTTCAAAATACAGACGAGGTTCCTTAAAGCCACCAGAGGCTCCTAATGTCGCAATCGTCTCTCCTTGGTAAACCCAATCACCAACGGATTTTAATAAGCTTTGATTGCGAGCGTATAAACTTAAATAACCATCACCGTGATCAATGATTAATAATAGCCCAAAACCCCGTAGCCAGTCGCTAAATACAATTCGACCATGGTGAACGGCGGTAATCGCAGAGCCTTCATAGCCCTTCATTAACCAACCTTGCCACTTATTTCGCGCTTTTGCATTATAGTTGCCAAAGGCTTTAGCAATACGTCCCTTGGTTGGACGCGGTAGTTTGCCTTTTAACGAGCGAATAGGGCGGGCATCTTGTTTGCGCACACTATTATCCAGCAAGGTCGCGACTTCGGTAATTAAGTGTTGTAAGCGCTTCTGATCTTTCTGTTTTTGACTGAGGTCGTTATTCTTCTGTCGACGGCGGGCATCTAAACTCGCAAGTAGTTTTTTATGCTGCTTTTTTTCGTTGTTCAATAGCTTGTTCTTTTTCAGCAGGCTATTTTCAGTTTTGATCAGGGCATTTTGCTGAGTGAGGATTTCATTTTCGATATTATTCAAACGCTTTAAATTAGCGATTAAAGTTTGAATGCTCTCCATACGAGCCTGATTGAAATATTCATAGTATTTCAGCATGCGACTGATTTGTTGCGGATCATCTTGGTTTAGCAAGACTTTAATAGAACCTTGGTTACCCAGTTGTTGAGCACCATTGAGCTGTTTTGCTAATTGCTGCTTTTGCTCGGCTTTAAGGAAGCGGAGCTGGCGTTGCTCCGCTTGCAGCTTTTTTAAGCGAGCTCGCTCCTCATTCAGTTGAGAGCGAGTCGCATCGATCTTTTTGGCAATCGCACCAATTTTCTCATCGGATTGACGTAATTGCTGATTGAGTTTGTCGTGTTCTGACTCGGTTTCTTTTAACCATTGCTGCAGCTTATTAATCTCTTGTTGCAGCTTGGCGAGGTCGGCTTGCTCATCAGCCCAGCTCACTTGCATGAGCTGACCAATCATAAGGCTGAAAAGAAAGACGATCCGTATCATAACAACTTACTACTCTGGTTTATTTCTTGATGAGGCTTGAACCTGACATCTCAGCAGGTTGCTCTAGGTTCATCATGTTTAATAGCGTTGGTGATACATCACACAAGCTGCCGGTATTAATAGCACGGCCATCATCATGACTATGAACATACACCAAATCAACTGGGCCTGTGGTATGCGAAGTTAAAGGGCCGCCTGTTTCAGGGTTAATCATCTGCTCGGCATTACCGTGATCAGCCGTGATAAGACACTCGCCTTGAACTTCAAGAATAGCATCGGTAATGCGCTTTAGGCATTCATCAATACACTCTGCTGCTTTAACCGCCGCAGAATAAACTCCGGTATGACCCACCATATCGCCATTAGCATAGTTACAAACGATTAAGTCGTGCTTACCACTTTTAATGGCGGCAACCAGCTTATCGGTTAATTCAGGGGCGTTCATTTCAGGCTGTAGATCATAAGTCGCTACATCCGGAGATGGCACGAGAATACGTTCTTCACCTGGGTATAAGTCTTCACGACCACCCGAGAAGAAAAAGGTAACGTGGGCGTACTTTTCCGTTTCTGCGATGCGTAGCTGAGTTAAGCCGAGGTCCGATACGTATTCACCAATACCATTTACTAACTTTGCTGGTGGATAAGCGCAGCTTGCAGGTATATCGGCAGCATACTCAGTCAGCATTACATAGTCAGCAAGCTTAGGGGTTACATTACGCTTAAAACCAGTGAACTCTGGCTCAACAAAAGCACGAGTAATTTCACGGGCGCGGTCTGGGCGGAAGTTCATGAAGATGATGCTATCGCCATCTTCAACCTTGCCACCTTCGCCAATGACAGTGGCACCAACAAATTCATCGTCTTCGTCACGAGCATATGCGGCTTCTAGTGCTGCGATGCCGGTTTCTGCATGGTTAGCCGCTTTGGCTTCTGTCATGGCGATATAGGCGGGTTCGATACGTTCCCAGCGATTATCACGGTCCATTGCATAATAGCGCCCCGTTAGGGTCGCGATTGCACCCGTGCCGAGTTCGTCTAGTTTGGCTTGCAGCGCTGTAATTGAAGGCTCTGCGCTGCGCGGTGGCATGTCACGGCCATCTAAAATCCCGTGCACATATAACTTAGTGATGCCACGTTTGACCGCCATTTCACATGCGGCAAAGATTTGATCTTCATGGCTGTGAACACCACCCGGAGATAATAAGCCCGCTAGGTGTACCGCGCCCCCATTGGCTTTGGCTTTATCGATTGCACTGCACAGTACCTCATTATTAAAGAATTCACCGTCGGCGACATCTTTATTAATGCGGGTGAAGTTCTGATAGACGATGCGGCCGGCACCTAGGTTCATGTGGCCTACTTCAGAGTTGCCCATCTGGCCTTCTGGTAGACCTACCGCATTGCCCGATGTTTGAATCAAAGCATTAGGATATGTTTCTAATAATGCATCCCACGTTGGGGTGTTGGCGTTAGCAATGGCGTTATGTTCGGATTTTTCACCGTGGCCCCAGCCATCAAGGATAATTAGTGCAGTCGGTGTGCGGGTCTGGCTCATAATAGAAATAACTCGAATAAATTAACGTGAGTAGACAAAAATATTGTGCCTATTCTAGCGAATCTGTGGCCGTGCGTCATTTTCTATTCTTTTTCCCGCTCTGGCTGGTTATACTGCCGCCTTTGATCCTCTTATCAGTCAACCAAATAGGCAGTAAATAGGCTATGGAACAAGTTTTCGACTTTATTAACAATAACTGGATGTTAGTCAGTGTCTGGGCGCTATTTTTGATGGCTTTCCTATGGGACAACAACCAGCGTAGCGGTGCGAGCATTAGCACAGCGCAAGCGACGCAAATGATCAATAAGCAAGATGCAGCGGTATTGGATATTCGTGATAAGAAGGACTTTGAAGCGGGCCACTTAGCCAATGCGATCAACATTCCTTACGCTTCTTTGGCAGAACGCATGTCAGAGCTTGAATCTTCGAAAGAACACCCCATTGTATTAGTATGCAAGTCTGGCCAGAGTGTTGGAATGGCGGGCAAAACTTTAAAACAGAAAGGCTTCCAAGTATTTCGCTTAAGTGGCGGTATGATGGAATGGACGAACCAGAACCTTCCTGTTGTAACCAAATAATTAGTTAGTACAAAATAAGAATTTAAGGAACCATCATGGCTGAACAAGATAACGCACAAGCACAGGGTCAAGCCCAACAGTCTCAAGATCAGGGTCAATTTTCACTACAGCGTTTTTACGTTAAAGACTCTTCTTTCGAATCTCCAAATGCTCCAGAGTCTTTTCAGAAGCAATGGAAGCCAGAAGTTAAGCTGGACTTGAACAGCCGCTCACGCAAGTTAGCCGACGATACTTATGAAGTAGACGTTAAAGTAACGGCCACTGCAGAAAACGATGGCGAAACCGCGTTCTTGGTTGAAGTGGTTCTTGGCGGTATCTTCCATATTAAAGGTATTGAAGGCGAACAGCTTAAGCACATGCTAGGTGCTTTCTGCCCTAACATCTTGTTCCCATATGTTCGTGAAACGATCGACCAGTTGGTAACTAAAGGTAGCTTCCCTGCCTTGATGCTTGCTCCGATTAACTTCGAAGCCTTGTACCAGCAGTCTCAAGCTCAGCAAGCACAAGCGGCTGCCAAGCCTGAAGAAACCGTTCAGTAAGTGAAAACTTAACCAGACGCTCTTTATTTAACAGCGTTTCTGAACTAAAAAAAGCCGAAGTAAACTCTATTTATATGAGAATCGACTTCGGCTTTTTTGTATCTGCTAGTTAATCATCTGGGGATTAACTGCCTCCGGCATAACCATTCTGGCGCCAAGCTTCAAAAATCATTACCGCGACGGTATTCGATAAGTTCATGCTACGGCTACTTTCTTTCATCGGCAAACGTAACCATTGCTCAAACGGCACTTGCTCACGGATATCATCCGGTAGGCCACGAGTCTCTGGGCCAAACATCAAGAAGTCACCTTCTTTAAACTGAGTTTCTGAATGCGTTTGCTTACCCTTAGTGGTGAGAGCATAGATGATTTCAGGCTGTTCTTTTTCTAGAAAATCCGCGTAGTTCTCGTGAATGCGAACATTGGCCCATTCGTGATAATCCAAGCCGGCCCGACGTAAGGCTTTCTCTTCCATATCAAACCCTAGTGGCTTAATCAGGTGCAGCTGACAGCCGGTATTTGCACATAGGCGAATGATATTTCCGGTATTAGGTGGAATCTCGGGTTCAAATAAAACGATGTTAAACATGTTGGCTCCTCAGTAAGGGCTGATTATAGGAAGCTGGGGATTAAATGGAAGAGCTAGCATGGCTTTAATTGGTGAACGATTAATAAGTAATTCGTATTAGTTATTAGTGACCACGGTTTCAGCGCATTTTGTTATTTCTCGTCTAAACTTTTTATTAGAGACCGTTTTTATCGATTGATAGGAGTTGGTGGGTGAAATTTCGCTGGCCATTTAATAAGACAAAACATAAGCACTGGCTAGGCATTAACTTGTCATCATTAGCCCCGAGTGCCGTCATCTATTCTCTAGAAGGGGTAGTGGACGCTATTAGCTTTGATCAAGAGCAAGGCATTGCTGCGCTTGAATCATGGCTGCAAGATCATGTCGCTCATGGTATGCCAACAGTGCTGGTATTGGATGACGACGATTATGAATTGTTATTAGTGGAAGCGCCGAATGTACCGGATGAAGAATTAAGTGCTGCCATTGAATTTCGTATTGGCGATCTATTAGCGCAACCGATAGAAGAAACCGCTATTCAAGCGATGCGTCTACCTGATGATGCCTATCGTGGACGAATGTCTATGGCCCATGTTATTGCTTCAGCAAACGATACGGTGCGTGCTTGGGTTGATTGGGCTGAAAAACTGCATTTGAAAGTCGTTAATATTACGGTTCCTGAGCTGAGTTTATTAAATGTATTAGCGCTTAATTCAATAAACCAAGGGATTGCGTTATTAGAATTAGGGCCTAAGCAAGGCTGTATTCGCTTGTACCAAGACGGTGCTTTGTATCTGACGCGGCAAGTTGAGATGGGTATCGACGCATTGGATATTCAAGATGATACTGAAAATCAGACGGAAACTATATCTCAAGAAGCTAGCGTGAATGTAGAAAACCCATTGGATGAGGTGGTTGCGGTTAATGAAATTCAATTAGAAGAATTGACCGATGATGATTTTTCTAATGAAACGTTAAGCACTGAAGAAATAGGCTTAGAACTTGGTGAGGTTGATCTAGCAGCGGATGAGCCTGAGTTAAATATCGATGATATGGCCTATGTGGGGTTTGCGCC
Organism: uncultured Oleispira sp.; assembly: GCA_913019965.1. Lineage (GTDB taxonomy): Bacteria > Pseudomonadota > Gammaproteobacteria > Pseudomonadales > Oceanobacteraceae > Oleispira. The sequence continues at coordinate 58,148 of CAJVZR010000008.1, read as the reverse complement.
TAAAGCGAAGGTCAATGAGCAGCAAGTGCAGAATTTGATTCTTGAGGTTCAGCGTTCTCTTGATTATTACGAAAGCCAGTTGGGTATGGGCCAAATTACTCAACTTTGGGTTATGTCGGGAGATCATAATCTCGCTAGTTTGGTTGAGGCTATGCAGCCTGTTTTAACCGCGAATATTGAACAACCGAATATTGCTGACAAGCTTTCTCAAGGTGTTGGGATTCATGTGTCCCCGAATTGTGAGGACATTAATAAGTCGACCTTGGCGCTAGGAGGAGCATTGGCATATGTTGCAAGTTAAGCACAGTATTAATCTATATTTGCCTCGTTTTCGTCCTCCACAACTTTCTGCTGCAATGCAGCGTTTAATCAAAGTATGTGGCGGCGCTTTATTAGGATTGGTACTGATCACCGCACTTTTATTCTTTGTGAAATTATACCTGCAAAATCAGTTTGAGTTTGTGAAGCAGGAGCAAGCACGACTCAATGAAGAGTTGAGTGTGGTTATTGCTCAATTACCGAATACGGTTGTGGATAAAAACCTTCAAATGCGAATCACTCGAGAAGAAAAGCTATTAGCGAAGCAAAGACGAGTAATTACATTTTTACGCCAAGACTCAATTAGTGATAGCAGTAGCTTTACTCCACTAGTAGAGCAGTTATCACAGCAAAATGTGAAAGGCATTTGGCTCTCAAAATTTGAAGTGATCAATCAAGGCCAAGACATTCAATTGTTTGGATTTGCTAAAACACCGGAGCAAGTATCGCGCTATCTCTCCATGCTGGGAACGCAACCCGCCTATCAAGGTCGTGCTTTTAAGCAAATAAATGTGGTGAAAGGTGAGCAAAGCTGGAATGAGTTCTTTCTATCTACTCAGAAAGAAGAGACTGATACTGCAGACTCGTTTGCGGCTTCTCTTTCGGGAGCGGGCTTATGACTTGGTGGCAGAAAAAGCCCGTTATTGATGGCATTAATGCATACGATAAAATCTCCCATCGAGAACAAAATATTGTTCTCGTTACAATTGCAACAGTACTAGTTTTATTGGGATATCTAATTCTTATTGAACCTTTGTTACTAAAAAGTCAGGAAGTATTAGAAGAAAGTAGCAAGCTAGAAAATATCAATACAAGTTTGGCGCTTCAGATTCAGAAAACCCGGGAAAAACAGTTTCAGGACCCTAATGAACCATTACGTGAAAAGCTATTGTTGATTAATCAGCAAAGTGAAGAGTTGCAGAGCAGCATCAATTTATTAACTCAGGCTTTGGTTGCACCTAAACAAATGGTGAGTTTGTTAGAAAAAGTACTCACTCAAGATAAACAGTTAAAGCTGATTTCACTTAAAAACTTACCTGAAGAAGCGATGAATATAGAAGGTAAGAATATTGAGGTTGCTAAAAATAAAGAGAATAACTTAATTCGAAACGATCTAAAACTAGAAGAAGAGGAAGAAGCTTTAATTTATAAGCATGCTTTTGAAATTGAATTAGAAGCGACCTACAACAGTAGTGTTTCTTACTTAAAGCGTCTTGATCAATTGCAGTGGCAATTATTCTGGCAGACGTTGAAATATGAAAGTACGACTTACCCTAAAGGCAGGCTAAAGATAAAAATTTATACACTTAGCACGAGTAAGGAGGTATTAGGTGTATAAATTATTCCGATACTCATTATTCATTGGCATGAGTTTAATATCTAACATCAGTCTATCTGCCCAAGATCCAATGCGCCCACCGAGCTGGATGCTAGGAAATAAAAATGTAAGTAGCAGTAGTGCTGAGCGATTGGTGCTTCAGCAAATTTTGATATCTAAAAATAGAACGCTAGCGGTGATTAATGATGTCGTTGTTAGTGTAGATGATACGGTTGGTGGAGCTAAGGTGAAAGAGATTTCAACGCAGTGGGTTAAGGTTATTCGAGGTGGACGTAATATGACTTTAAAAATGGCACCTACGACAAAGGAATATATACGTGAAAAATAGACTATTTAGTATTTTTATGTTGTCGCTATTTATCGTTTCTTGTGCAAGTCAGCCAAAGCAGGCAGAGAATAGTAGCGCTAGAGATGAAAAAAATGAACCATTATTAGTATGGCAAGAAGAAAATGAAGAAGAGGCTGCACAAACAGATGAACAGCGCTTCATTGAGCAGCTTTTACCTCCTGAGCCTGAATTGATTGTTGAGGAGCAACGATTTGATGTGGCTGCAAAAAATACTAAGGTCAAATCATTTTTAATGAGTTTGGTTCATGACACAGATTATAACTTAATTGCCCATGAAGGGCTGGAAGGTGAAGTATCACTAAATTTGAAAAATGTAACGGTTCTAGAAACACTTGATGCAGTAAGAGATATTTATGGTTATGACTATGAAATTTCAAGCTATGGTATTCAGGTTTATCCACGAACAGTTCAAACACGTATTTTCCCGATTAATTATTTAAATGTGAATCGATCTGGGTCATCGGGGATGTGGGTGAGCAGCGGTCAAGTTACTTCAACAGATAATAGTGAAAGTTCTAACGACAGCAGTACAACGTCGTCATCGAGTTCGGCGATCAATTCCACTCAGGTTAATACCGAATCTGCTTCTGATTTCTGGGGGCAACTGAATCAAACATTAAACTTGATGATTCAAGGTCAAGAGAGCGCAAGTATTGTTGTTGATCCTCAGGCGGGAATGGTAGTCGTAAGGGGGTTGCCTAAGACAATCCAAAATATTGAATTGTTTCTAGAAAAAGCAGAGCTTAGCGTTGGCAAGCAAGTATTAATTGAAGCGAAAATACTGGAGGTATCGTTAAACGATGGTTTCCAGTCAGGCATTCAATGGAATACATTTGGTGCTGGACGTAAAGGCAGTATTGATGATACCAGTCGCGATGTTGTTGGATCTATGGCGTCTGAGTTATTGGAAAATAGTGATGAAATTGGTGGTGTATTTAACCTGAATTTCGATGTGGAAGATTTTACTGGCGTTATTCAGTTATTGGAAACTCAAGGGGAAGTTAAAGTACTTTCCAGTCCTAGAATCGCAACAGTTAATAACCAAAAGGCTGTAATTAAAGTCGGTAATGACGAATACTTTGTCACTGAATTAAAGTCATCTACGACAACCAGTGGTGGCAGTTCGACGAGTTTTCCTGAAGTTATTTTCACCCCATTCTTTTCCGGCATTGCTCTAGATGTGACCCCTCAGATCGGTGCGAATAAAGATGTTATTTTACATGTACACCCAACAATTACTGAGGTTAGCGAACGACAAAAAAATGTAGAGTTAAACTCGGGCACGCTTACAGTTCCCTTGGCCTTCAGCTCAGTGCGTGAGACGGATTCCATTATTCGAGCTAAAAGCGGCCAAGTTGTTGTTATTGGTGGCCTAATGCAAAACCAAAAACGAACCACTTCTTCAGGCATACCTTACCTGCGAGACATTCCGATTATTGGCGCTTTATTTGGCCAGAATAGAGAAACCATAGTTCAGAGTGAATTAGTTATATTAATTCAACCTAAGGTGGTGGATAGTCGCTTCCATTATGAAGAAATGGAACGAATTAATGAACGGTTCTCTGGATTCCAGCAAGGACGTCGCTTATGAGTGTTGCGAATTTGATTGGTGGCTTTCAAGAATACTATGGTTTTGAACAGCAGCCATTCTCGTTAGCCCCGAATACTGAATTTTATGTGGAAGTCAAAACTCAGCTAGAGTGTTTCAATGTATTGAGTTATGCCATTCAATCTGGCGAAGGCTTTATTAAAATTACCGGTGAAGTCGGTACGGGTAAAACATTATTGTGCCGCCGTTTGCTTAATAGCTTACATAGCGATGATTTTCTCTCGGTTTATATTCCTAACCCTGCACTAAACCCGCAAGCCTTATGGCGTGCTATTGGGCATGAATTAGAAGTTGAGGTGAATAATATAGATATTCACCAGGTTCAAGAACGAATACAGCAAAGATTATTGAGCCTAGCCCAGCAAGGTCGTTCAGTATTATTGGTTGTTGATGAAGCGCAATGTATTCCAGAAGATAGTTTGGAGGCCATGCGATTAATTTCAAATCTTGAAGCTGAGAGTCGCAGCTTAATTCAAATTGTTTTATTTGGTCAGCCTGAGCTCGATACGTTATTAGCACAAAACCGCTTTCGCCAATTAAAACAACGAATTACTTACAGTGCGGAATTGCAGCCGATGGATGATGCGAGCATGCAGCACTATATTCAGCAGCGTATGATTCTCGCAGGGTATCGTGGAATGCCAGTATTTGAAGATAAGGCTTTAAAGCTGATGACAAAGGCGACGGCAGGTATTCCTCGGTTGATTAACATTATTGCTCAGAAAGCTCTATTTAGTGCTTTTGGTGGAGGATCTAATCAGGTTTCAGCAGCTCATGTTAGGGCAGCCGCGATGGATACTGAAGGTGCTAAACCTCTTAAGTTAGACAACCGTTTTTACTGGAAGGAAATTTCTTTAGTCAGCTTATTAACCTTGTTGGTGGTTATGCATGAGCTTAGTTAATGATGTACTACGCCAGCTTGATCGTCCGGTAAATCAACCAGAGCATGGGCTGCCTTTGCAAGCAATTTTGGTCAATGAAAATGACCGTAAAGATCAGTTCCTACAAAAGGCGCTGCTTGCTTTCATTCTTTTACTCTCGCTAATACTGATTGTACAGCTAGTTTATAATAAACCTTTATTTGATATTTTTTCTTCGAACAAAGCATTTAGTACTGGTCAGGAAGACAGTTTGAAGGTTTTAGAGTTGGCAGATGTAGAAATCCCTGTGATAGATGAGTTCGAAGTAGAAAGACAAGTCATAGCTTCTGCCGTGATGCCGTCTATGAATGTAGCGGTTGAATTTACTCAACCTCTTGAGTTGACCCCTACTCCATTAGAAGTTATTTCGACGGATTCTAAAGGTATAAATTTAGATGTTGTTGAAGTTCCTTCTGAAAATACACAAGCTAGGATTAGGGTTGTCGAAATACCTGGACTAAAACATTATCAGTTAGCCTTAAAAGCTTATAAGAAAAAACAAAACCTGATTGCGATGAATTGGATTGATTCAGCACTTATCGCTCAGATTGATGAAAAGTACTCGATTCTAAAAGCAAGAATATATATTCAACGTAACGATGGTAAGGGATTACATCAGTTTGTATTAAATCAAGAAGGAAATAATAGCTTGCCTTGGTTTCAGCTAGTCGCGCCAGGGTTGCAAATATACGGTTACCATCAATTATCAAATCAATTTTATGAACAGCTAATTAAGCACCAACCGAAAGAGACTAAATGGCAGTTAGCCATGGCATTAAATTATTCGAAATTAGGCTTGGATAATAAAACCTCTGATATTTATCAGTCTTTATTGAAATCTTCATATTTAACTAAAAATCAAAAGCGTTGGATTATTGCTCAGTTAAATAAAATGGAGAATAGCAAGTCGAATGCTCAATTAGAGAATTCTAACGTGAATAGCTCAAAAACTAACCTTTCTAAGGTAGCGAAGCATGGAAGCTAAAAGAAAAGTCCGTGTAGGTGACTTATTAGTAGAAAAATCGTTAATTACTGAGCCACAGCTTATGGAAGCTCTGGCTGAACAAAAGCGAACGGGAAAAAAAATTGGTCGTGTTCTGACAGATTTAAACTTCGTCTCAGAAGAAAAAGTACTTTCTTGTTTGGCCGATTATTTTCAATATCCCTATGTTGATCTAACTCGCTACCGTATTGAAGCCGAAATTGTACGCATATTACCTGAAGCATCGGCTCGTCGTTATCGTTGCATTGTTTTGGCTGAACAACCTGATGGCTTATTAATTGGTATGTCTGATCCGACAGATCTAATGGTCATTGATGATTTACAGCGCCAGCTAAAGCGTCCGGTATTACCTGCGTTTATATCTGAAGATATTTTATTAACGACCCTTGATAGTATTTATCGCCGACAAGATGAAATTGCTTCTATCGCAGGGGAGCTTGAAGGCGAATTATCGGAAAGTGATTTCGATATTACCGAGTTAGCATCTAGTGGGGATAGTAATGAAGCGCCAGTGGTGCGGTTATTACAAAGTATTTTTGAAGACGCTGTGCAAGTAAAAGCCTCGGATATTCATATTGAACCAGAAGAAGCTCAACTGCGTATTCGAATGCGTATTGATGGTGATTTACAAGAGCAGGTAATGAAAGAGCGTCGTATTGCTTCGGCTTTAGTTTCACGTTTAAAAATCATGTCTGGCTTGGATATATCAGAAAAGCGCATTCCTCAAGATGGTCGTTTCAATATACGAGTTAAAAATAAAAGTATTGATGTTCGTCTCTCGACTATGCCAGTGCAATTTGGTGAGTCGGTCGTTATGCGTTTACTGGATCAAAGTGGTGGCATATTAGATCTGGATTCTTTGGGGATGCCTAAGGATATTCAAGAGCGCTTTAACTATTTAGTCGAACGACCACATGGCATGGTGCTTGTGACTGGTCCAACAGGGAGTGGTAAAACGACCAGTCTTTACGCTGCATTGAATATATTGAATACCAAAGAAAGAAAAATTATTACCGCAGAAGATCCGATTGAATATCGTTTACCACGTATTAACCAGGTTCAGGTTAATCCTAAAGTGGGGTTAGAATTTTCAACGGTTCTACGCGCCGCCTTACGACAAGATCCTGATGTTATTCTTGTTGGGGAAATGCGAGATCACGAGACAGCCGAAATTGGTTTACGCGCAGCTATGACAGGGCACATGGTGTTATCGACCTTGCATACCAATGATGCCATCTCAACAGCAATGCGCTTATTAGATATGGGTATTGATCATTATTTGGTTGCTTCTTCTTTACGCGCCGTAATGGCACAGCGCTTGGTAAAACGCTTGTGTGAACATTGCCAAGATGACTACCAGCCAGAAGAACAAGAAAAAACATGGTTATTATCCATGGCTGACGATGCCATGTTATCCAGCTATAAGTGTGGTCGCGGTTGCCATCATTGTAATAACACCGGTTACAGTGGACGTATCGGTATATATGAATTATTGGAGATGGATGAGCAGATGATCTCTGCAATGAGGAGTAATTCTGCAGAAGGTTTTGCTCAAGCAGCAAAAGCTCATCCAAAGTTTCGACCATTAGCGCTTTGTGCCTTAGATTATGCAAAGCAGGGGATTACTTCATTGGATGAAGTCTTCAGGGTGAGTGCCAGCTTAGGAGAAGGCGGTTAGTATGCCTGAATTTCAATATAGCGGGCGCGATATCAATGGGCTGTCAGTTAACGGAACTTTGACTGCTGCCAATCAAGCCGCGGCAATGAATCAGCTGAAGACTCAGGAAATAATTGTTACTCGTTTTTCTGAAGCTGAAGTTGAAGTGAAGAGCAATGAGATTAATTTTTCGCGACCGAAAAAAATCACTCTTGATGATCAGGTTCTATTAACACGTCAACTTTATGCTCTGACCAAAGCGGGTATTCCTATAATCCGAGCACTGAATGGTTTAGCCGAATCGACGGATAACTCAAGATTAGCTGAAGTATTAAATGCGATTGCTGATTCTTTAATTTCCGGTTCTGAACTAGCCACAGCATTTCGACAATTTCCTAAGATATTTTCTTCAATATTCGTCAGTATGATTCATGTTGGCGAGAATACTGGGCGTCTTGATCTAGCCTTTCAAAAATTAACCGCCCATCTGGAATTAGAGCGGGAAACTAAAAAACGAATAAAATCTGCAACACGTTATCCTCTATTTGTCGTATCGGCGATCGTTATGGCAATGACAGTAATTAACGTCTTTGTGATCCCTAATTTTGCCAGTGTATTTGCCAAAATGGGAGCGGACTTGCCAGTCGCGACTCAAATATTAATGGCCAGCTCTGAGTTCACGATAAATTACTGGTGGCTAATCCTATTAGTCATCGGCGGCAGTGTAATTGGTTGGTTTCGCTTTGTTAAAACCCCAGAAGGTCTTCTATGGTGGGACACAAAAAAATTAAAATTACCTTTATTGGGCTCACTATTTAAGCGTATTGCTTTATCACGTTTTGCTCGTTCGTTCGCCATGATGCTCTCCTCTGGTGTGCCCATCTTAAAAGGGTTATCTATTGTTGCTGAATCGGTAGGCAATAAATCCATTGGTGTCGCTATAGAAGATATGTATCGCGGTGTTGAGCGTGGTGAGCGTTTAACCAGCACAGCAGCGGCAACGGGATTATTTACTCCACTAGTTTTACAAATGATGTCAGTAGGTGAAGAAACAGGCTCTGTAGATAGTTTGCTCGATGATGTAGCAGATTTCTACGAAGAAGAAATTGATTATGAATTAAAACAACTCGCGGACTCTATTGAACCCATATTGTTAGTCTTTTTAGGTGTGTTAATTCTCGTACTTGCCTTAGGTGTATTCTTACCGATCTGGGATCTTTCTGGTGCCATGGGAGTTAAGTAATGGCAGGCACTAGGTAATGAAAAGAAGGACTTTTGTATCTATTCGTAACTTGAATAGGAAAATATTAATACCCTTGACTAGAATTAAAAGTGAGAGGTTATTTAGTAAAGCTGGTTTTAGTTTATTAGAGTTCACAATCGCCTTGGTCATTATCTCTGCTTTAGTATCACTCCTGATACCTAAGTTAAACAGACTACAAGATAATGCTCATCAAGCGAGTGTGCAGTTGACCGCTAATTCATTGCAGAGCGCAGTGAACTTAACTCATAGCTTATGGCAGTCACAAGGATCGGAAAATAAGCCTGCATTACTCAAAGGTTATGGGCGCGGAAATATACTGATGGGAAATAAAGGCTGGCCTATAGATGCCATTGCTGTGAATTCTGCAAGTGTCGAGAGTTCGAGTGAAGTTTCTATTCGCTTTGTTTTGAATAGCTCAACCTGCAAACGACTATGGAATGGTCTATTAAAAGAGACGGCGCCATACGTTGAAATAATAAGCGCTAGAAGTTTGGAAGATGAAAAAATCAAGTCTCCTACTTTTTTAGCCGAATTTGACCGTGGCATTTGTCGTTTTCGTTATCAGCTAGATATTAGCCGGATGCGAATTGATTATGATCTGGCAACAGGTCGAGTTATTACCTTATTTTGATGACTTTAATAAATTGAAAGTTAGGAGCGATCTATGAGAAAGATCAATAAACAAGCAGGCTTTACCCTGATCGAATTAATCATGGTAATTGTGATTTTAGGGGTTCTATCGGCGTTTGCATTACCACGATTTGCAGACTTGGGTGGCAATGCGAGAACAGCGAGTATTAATGGTTTGGCGGCTTCTGTTAGGGCTGCTGCCAATATTGCACATGCGCAACAGTTGGCAAATGGTGGTGATCACGATGATGATGTTACTCTAGAAGGCCAAGCTATTACAATGATTGGCGGTTACCCGACTGCTAATGCAGCGGGTATTGGTTTAGCGGCACAAATCTTAGCGGCTGATTATGGCGGTACCGCAGGAGGGGGTGTTGCCTTAAGTGCTCAGATAACTTATACGCTACCTAATGATGGAGTTGGTAATTGCCAAGCAGCATATACAGCGGCGACGGCGACAAGTGCAACTACGTTCGCTGTTGCTATTGATACAGGCGGCTGTTAACTATCTAGCAGGGGTTTTATTACCCCTGCCATATTTCTATGTATAGAAAACAAAATGGTTTTACTTTAATAGAACTGATTACAGTAATAATATTGCTGGGAATTTTATCTGCCTTTGCAATTAGCCGTTTTCCCTCATCACAAAGCTATTCAAGCGCTATCATTAAGAACCAATTAATCGCTTCTGCTCGCTTAGCCCAACAAACTTCCTTATCTCGTGCGTCCTCTACGGCCAATGTGCTGTTAACGGTTTCAGAAATATTGGGTCAGTGGAATCTAGTGGTAAGTAATTCGGATGCACTGGGTACTTCCTATACTGCTCAAGTCGATCGAAAAAGTGAGCAAGTACGTTTCGGAACTAATCTCGCGGCTGCCTGTTCTGCATTAACGGCCGCGCCGTTGGTCATTACCTTTGATGGTGACGGTAATCGAATTCCTGCTCAAAATTTACGGATCTGTATTGATTCAGTAACCGACATTGAGCTTTGTATTAGCCCCTCAGGATATGCCTATGAAGGTACTTGCTTACCCTAAGTCACATTATCCTAGCTCAGTGAGTTACTCACGCAGTAAGGGTTTTAGTTTAATAGAATTGGTCATCACGATCGTCGTGCTTGGCATTGCTTTAAGTGCTCTTACCGCCAGTTTATTTTCTGGTGTAGGGCGTAATGCCGATCCATTATGGCAGAGTAAAGCGACGCAGCTTTCCCAAGCCTATTTAGATGAAATCTTATCCATGCGTTACCAAGAGAGTTCGCCGATAGGGGGGGGGAGTATTGATGGTTGTGATATAGATGGGCCTGAAGAAGGAATAGGGAATCGCAGTCTATTTGATGATGTCGACGATTATAACGGTTTGTCGGAAACCGCCGACTTTCTGGATACGGCAACTGCTTCGAGCTATGCAGGCTATACTGTCAGTATTGCAGTGACTTGTGATGAATTTGCAACTAATAGCAAATTAATAGTGGTGACTATTACGTCACCAGCGAACCAAAATCTAGTATTTTCTGTCATTAGAGCGGACCTTTAATGCTGATTAGTATAGCGCAATTATGAATAACTATTTAACGCCTAAGGCATCGAATGCTTTTACCTTAGTTGAGCTAGTGATGGTGATCGTCGTACTGGGAATTCTTGCGACGGGAAGCATTAAATTTATTTCCCAATCCGCTCAAGGAATGGTGGATACTGCTGAGCGTCAAGCACTGGCGAGTAGTGCGACGATAGCCGTCGAAAAAGTATTAAGAGAAGTTCGACGTGCTTTGCCGAATAGTGTTCGTCAATTTAGTGATGGTGGTAACGAGTGTTTAGAATTAGTGCCCATACGATTTAGCTCTGAATACATCTCTATTCCCACCGCAAGTACTGCAACTAGTTTCAATGCAATATCTTTTGTCGGTGCTGTTCTTGGTGGTGAATCAGGCTATGTTGCCGTCTATCCCAATAGTGAAGGCTCTGTATATGGGACAAGCCCAGCAACGGTTAGAAGTATTTCTGATGATATAGCAACGTCTGGTCCTGTCGGCGATCCAGGGGCTAACTTGCAAACTATTACCTTTGCTGGTGGAGCAGTTTATCGCTTCCCTACAGATTCCCCTAGAAATCGCTTTTTCCTTGTCGATGAGCCTATTAGTTTTTGTGATGATAGCAGCGGTCGTTTATGGCGTTATCAGAATTATGATTTTCAAGTTGATAGCAGTGGCAGTATTCCTGCCGCAGGAGCAAATAGAATACTGATCGCAGATTCATTACAAGCGAATAGTTTATCGTTTAATATTTTACCCGCTCAGTTACAAAGAAATGCCGTAGTACGAATGAGTTTAATCATCGAGAGAGTAGGAAGTTCAGAGCAAATCGACATTAGCCAAGAGGTGCAGTTACGCAATGTACCCTAAAAGAATGCCCCCTAATAATGTAAAAAGTAAACAAATGGGTATGGGCTTACCCGTCGCTCTTTTTATAATTACTATTATGAGCTTAATTGCAGTGGCGGTTAATCGTTTAGGTGAATCTAGCAGTCAAGCCTATAGTCAGAATGTATTATCTACCCGAGCATTTTATGCTGCTGAAAGTGGTGCCCAACTGAGAGCGCAAGATGTAATAAATACAATACCTTGTGCTTGTGGACTTAATCAAACTTATACTTTTGACAGCGACATAACTGGCTTGAGTGGCTGTAATGCCGCTACCACATGCACGAGCTTTGTCGCCAATACAGAAACTTACTGTACGGTTATAAGTATTGGGGCTTGTAATAGTTCAAATGCACAAAGAACTATCGAGGTGCGTTTGAAATGAAGACCATTACTTTCCTATTGCTTGTTTTAATTTCATTATTACCCTCAATGACTAATGCTGCGATTAGTTATATTACATCGACGACTGATAAGGGGAATGATGATAAATCAACATTGACAGTACCTGCATCAGTATTATCTGGAGATGTGTTAATCACTCAGGTCACTTTCCGAAATAGAAATGGCAGTGATGGCATCACGCCTCCTGCAGGGTGGATACTGGTAGCACCTCAAGATAGAGATAGTGATGTATTTCAAGCAGTTTATTATCGAGTTGCCACTGTTGCTGATGCGGGAACGGATTATGAATGGGACTTTGATGGTAATGGCAGTCGGCGTTATATTTTAGGGATGAGCATTTTTAGAGGTGTGGACGCTACCACCCCGATTGCCGACGAAAATTCAGCGACCGGTGGAGTATTTTGGGGAAGTTTAACAGCACCTTCTGTCACGACCTCCAATAGTAATTCAATGCTAGTCGCGCTTTATACGATTGAAGCGGGTAACCAATCTTTTTCTGCTGGTGTCGGGATGGCTGAGGCCTATGATGTGGAGGAAAATAACAATAATAACGGCATAAGTTCTATGGTTGCTTGGGAATTATTTCCAGGTATTTCTGCTACGGGAAGTCGAGTCGCGACGGCTAGTACAGATTTTGATGATGGCATTGGTCACTTGATTGCATTGAATGAAGGTGCAAGTGGGCCAGTTGTGAATTCATTAATCACCTCTTGCGCAGCTCTCAATACTTTGGTTATTAATTTTTCCTCAGATCTAGAAAATGTTAGTGCAGAAAATGTGACTAATTATTCTTTAACCAATGCGGCCTTAAATTCTATTACAATCAGTTCGGCGGTATTGTCTGCGTCAAACCAGGTAACTTTAACAACCAGTACAAATCTGAATGATCTTACACCTTATGACTTGGTGATTAATAATGTCGAAAATTTGTTAGGTTTTCCTATTGCTGCCAATACCACTGAAAGCTTTTTGCTACGTTGTGATTCAAACTGTATAACGGATAATTTTGTCGGGCCGGGACCATTATCTGATAGTTGGTCTGTCGGTAATAGCAGTGGTTCGTTCGGAGACCCTCTTATTGCTGAAGATGGTCGTTTACGGTTAACAGATTCTTCAAACTCGGTGGCTACTTTTGCTACCTTGCTCAATCAATTTCCAGGCGCAGAAAATAGAATTGAAATTGAATTTGATTATTATGGATATGATGGCAATGGCGCGGATGGAATTGCCATCAATGTATCTGATGCTTCAATAGCACCTGTGGCTGGCGCTGCTGGCGGCTCACTTGGTTATGCTCAAAAAACGGGAGTCAATGGATTCTCTGGGGGCTGGTTAGGGGTAGGTATTGATGAGTATGGGAATTTCTCAAATCCAACGGAAGGTAGAGTAGGTGGTAGCGGTCGAATTACTGACAGTGTCTCTTTGAGAGGCTCAGGTAGTGGTACTTCAGGCTATCCTTATTTGACAGGAACATCGAGTTTATCACCAGGTATCGATCAGTCCGGTAGCAGTCCTAATCCTGGTCACCGCTATAAAGTTGTTATTGATCATACCGCAAGTGGGAATACTGCACTGGTTTCAATTGAACGAGATACGGGATCTGGATATAGTATTATTATTCCAGAATTTGATGTGTTCGTTGCAAACCCATCTCAGGCTGTGGTACCCGATAATTGGGTGGTTTCTTTTACGGGCTCTACGGGTGGCTCTACCAATATTCATGAAATCGGTGATTTAAAAGTTTGTGCTGCTCAGCCGATTCAAACTTTTTCTCAAGTCGATCATTATGATATTTCTCATACATCACCTGGATTAACCTGCGAAGCATCAGAGATTATTATCACGGCTCATGATGTAAACCATGACCCGGTTAATGTCCTGAGTGATACCAGTATCAGTCTAAGCACATTACCTACGGTGAGTGGGATTGTGACTTCCCCTGCGACTATCTTAACCGGCACAGCAAGTACGAGTATTTATTTACAACAAACTTCTGCGTTAAACAATATTGATATCGATGTGACGGACGGAACTTTCACCGATGATGAAGGCAGTACTGAAGATCCTAGAATTTCGTTTTTGAATACGGCTTTTCGTTTTTACGCTAATGGCAGTAATACCGATACTATACCCATTAACCATCAAATTTCAGCTAAGCAAAGCGATGTCCTTCCTAATACTCAAGATTTAACGCTACGTGCAGTACAAACGAATACGGATACAGGGGCTTGTGAAGCCGCTTTGACGGGAACTCAATCTGTTGGCATTGGCTATGTTTGCAAGAACCCTTCGACTTGCAGTGCTCGCCAGCTTTCATTTCGGGAGTTACCTGTCGTTGATTTTTCTGGCGTGAATGTTAGCGGAACAGATGATGGCGCAGGATTAACCTATACTAATGTCGATTTAGTTTTTGATGCCGCAGGCAGTGCGCCCTTTACGTTTAATTTCCCCGATGCAGGACAAATTGAACTACATGCTAGTTTAACGGTAGTCGAAGCCTTGCCTGACCCTGCGTTTACGTTAATTGGAGCGAGTAATGAATTTGTTGTGCGTCCGTTTGCTTTTGAATTGGGTTTTAGTGGAAATTTTTCAGCTCTGAACGCGAACGGAAGTCGTTTTGTTAAGGCTGGAGAAAATTTTCCCATGACGGTTCGTGCCGTGAACTGGCATTCTGCAGATGATGCTGATAATGATGGGATTGTTGATATTGGCGCGGATTTATCAACCAATGATACCAGTCTTAATTTCGGGCAAGAGATAAATACCAGTGCACAAACTTTAATAACGAATCATACATTAAAACTCCCCGCTACTATTCATACTGGTAATTTAACTTCGACTCCCATAAGTACCTCTGCAAACTCGGGTTTCTTTACTGCCGGTATAACCGATGATGATCCTGTTATTGAGTTATCATGGGATGAAGTTGGTATTATCGATATTGATGTCAGCTTGAATAATTATTTAACCGCAACGGGAGCCAATATTTTAGGGAGATTTGCAAACCTGGGACGTTTCTATCCCGATCATTTTGAGATGACGCAGAATAGTACGGGCAATAGTTGCGGAGCATTTAGTTACATGGGGCAATCTGGAATTAATATTGATTATAAGTTGCAAGCGCATAAATTGAACGGCGGCCTGACACAGAATTATCAAGGGGCGTTTGCTAAAGCGACGATGAATTTAGTTGCAGAAAACAATAACGATGATGGTGGTTATCAGGGACGCTTAGTTAATAGCTCTGCTGCAGTGAACTGGGTGGATGGAGAATTTGATTATACCTTTAGTGGTCTTTTTACTCGTTTAGTCTTACCTAATGGTCCATTTCATTTACTGCAAGTCGGGGCGCTTTTAACCGATAATGATGGTGGTATTGCGAGTATTAATAACTTAGATATGAATATTGGTGCCGGTTCAGACTGCGAAGCCCCTGCTTTCGCTGACTGTGATGCAAAATTAATTGATACTCTTGACGTTCGCTTTGGCCAATTACAACTTAATAATGTGTTTGGCTCAGAAACTTCACTATTAAACATGGAGGTGCAAACTGAATATTTTGATAGCACCAATTTCATTTTAAATACCGATGACAACTGTACTAATTTAGTGGTAACAGATCCGCCATTAACTCCTAATACTTGGACTGATAATTTAGACCCTGTAGATACTGATCCGAATTTGATTTTAAATATAACGGTAGGAACAGGAGGGGTTGGGGTGATTCAACATGATGCTGCAGGTATTGGAAACGAAGGTTCTGTTATTTATGAATACGATACGGTTAATTTTTTACCTTGGCTAAATACTGAGAATGACGGTGATGGGGACTATGCAGATAATCCATTTGGGAAAATAACATTCGGCCAATTCCGAGGAAATGACCGAATGATTTATTGGCGAGAAATCGTGCGTTAAACTCTTTTAGCTTTGCTCGGTTTCTTCTTCATCTTGATGCTCATCCGCATCCATATTCAGTTCTTTAATTTTACGAGTTAGGGTATTACGTCCCCAGCCTAATAAAACCGCGGCATCACGACGGCGACCTGCGGTATGTTTCAACGCCGTCTCAATCATAATGCGTTCAAATAATGGGACTGCGACATCTAGCAGGGCAGGAGTGCCTTGGGTTAATTGCTGGTCGGCCCAGTACTGTAAAGCTTGTTCCCAGTTACCGGATGTCGGCGCTGATGCTTCTTGATCTAATAGCTCTGGAGGAAGGTCATTAATATGAACTTCTCTCCCTGAGGCCATTACTGTAATCCAGCGGCAGGTATTTTCTAGTTGACGTACGTTACCTGGCCAATCTAGTTTGGATAAGTAGTCAGATGTTTCAGGTTTTAATGTTTTCACTTCAACATCTAACTCTTCTGCTGCTGAGGCTAAGAAGTGTTTTAATAAACGCGGAATATCTTCACGGCGATCGGCAAGACGAGGGATATGAATACGAATAACGTTTAAGCGGTGAAATAAATCTTCACGGAAACGGCCTTCTTTTACTAGCCCTTCTAAGTCTTGGTGAGTGGCGGCAATAATACGAACATCCACTTTTACTGGGGCTGTTCCACCAACGCGGTAAAATTCACTATCAGCTAATACACGTAATAATCGAGTTTGGGTATCCGCAGGCATATCACCAATTTCATCAAGAAATAGTGTACCGCCATTCGCTTGCTCAAAGCGACCACGGCGCTGGCCACCGGCACCGGTAAAGGAGCCTTTCTCATGACCAAATAATTCTGACTCAATTAAATCTTTTGGAATTGCAGCCATGTTTAAAGCAATGAAGTTCTCACTCGCTCTAGGGCTGTGCTTATGCAAAGCATGAGCAACCAGTTCTTTACCCGTTCCCGATTCGCCGTTAATTAATACGGTAATATTCGATTGTGATAAACGTCCGATAGCACGGAAAACTTCCTGCATCGCAGGGGCTTCACCGATGATTTCGGTATCATTGGGTAATTCTTCGACGGCGCTATTTGTCGCTTGCTGTTCTTCATAATGGGCAACGGCACGCTGGATTAATGTAACCGCATCGTCAACATCGAAAGGCTTGGGTAAATATTCAAAAGCACCACTTTGATAAGACGTAACTGCACTGTCTAAGTCTGAGTGTGCCGTCATGATAATAACGGGTAACTCAGGGTAAGCTTCATTAATTTGCGATAATAAAGTGAGGCCATCGATACCCGGCATACGGATATCCGTCATAATGGCCGCAGGCTTTTCTTTAGCAAGAAGGCCCATAATCGGCTCAGCACTCTCAAAAACTTTGCAGGGAATGTTGGCTTGTTCTAGTGCCTTTTCAAGTACCCAGCGAATTGATTTGTCATCATCAATAATCCATACAGTTTTCATATTGATTAGTCCTAAGAATGTTTAAGTGGTAAATAAATTGAGAACTCAGTACGTCCAACATCACTTTCATATTCAATGATGCCTTCATGCTGATTCACTAAAGATTGTGCAATAGAAAGTCCTAGTCCTGTGCCCTCAGCGCGGCCACTGACCATTGGGAAGAATAGGTTATCTTTTAAATTATCGGGAATACCAGGGCCGTTATCTTCAATACTAATATGGGCAACCAAGCGATGACGTTGATGACCGATTGTAAATTGGCTCTTTGTTCTCGTTTTCAATATAAGGGTTGGCTGCTCGGTATCGGTTTCGATCATTGCTTGCACGGCATTACGGCATAGATTCAATGTCGCTTGAATTAATTGCGACTTATCCCCAATGAACTCAGGAATAGAGGGATCGTAATCTCGGACTATTTTGATGTTACCAATTTGATCCACTTCAATAAGCTGGCAAACACGTTCCAATACTTCGTGGATATTAGTGGATTCTTGTTTGGGTAGTTGGTGTGAACCTAATAGGCGATCGACTAAGTCTCGTAAGCGATCGGCTTCTTCAATAATAATATTGGTATATTCTTCCAGTGAATTATCCGGCAAAGCACGGGATAAAAGTTGCGCTGCACCGCGAATTCCACCGAGAGGGTTTTTAATTTCGTGTGCCATTCCGCGTACGAGCTCGCGAGTCGTTTCTTGCTTGGCAATCATTTGCTCTTCGCGAGAAATCCTCATTAAGCGATCACGGCCCTGAATTTCAATTAATAAGCAGGGAGTTCGGCTTTCGGGGTGAACAATAGGGCTAACACTATAATCAACCGTGATGCTTTGAGTATTATGAAGAATGACTTCAGTTTCACGCTTGGTGAAGGTATAGCCGGTATTTATCGAACCTTGCAAAGCATCTCGGTCTTCTTCTGATTCCCAGGCGAGATCATAGAAGGCTTCACCCAAACCTTGACGGCCACTAACTTGAAGCAGTACTTCAGCCGCAGGGTTCATATAAATCACAGACAGGTCTACGTCGAGCAATAATATGCCTGTATTCAGATATTCCAATAGCTGTTGATTGAGCACTGCCGATGCGATCATGTCTTTAACCTTTCCATTTGTATAACCCAATGCAAAAAGTAAACCAGTATTGAGTATGCACGTATCTGATACGTTAGTGGGGGATTATAGCCTGATACTGGTCAGAATTAGAGCATAAAATTATACATATGCATCATTTTAGTGCATTAAAGGTGGTGCCTTGCTTTGTTTTGGGGCGGGGTCTGGCATTGCTCTACAGCAGGATGTTTTAGAGCAGAACAGATCGCTAGCGTTTCACATAGACCGAAATGGTTTCGCTCGAAATCTTCACTTGCTTACTCTCTTTGTCTCGAACAATTACTTGTAGGCGATGAGCCCCTCGATCAGCGCTATTGATTTGCCAGCTAAGCTGCTGACCAGAGCTAATCTCTTGACCATCAAACATTAAGACGGCCTCGTCCAAAGGATCTAGCGCGGGCGAAATCTGTGCCGATACGAGGAAATTGCCAAGTTTATCGCGGCTTATATGACTTTCTGCAGAAGGGCTGGTAATGCTCAGCTTCGTATAGCTAGAATCATTCGCTTTAACATTGATTGGGGTGGCTGTGGTTTTTGGAACCTTGATCGCTGGAATAGTACTAATTTCTTTAATCTTATGAGTGCGCGATGCCTTGCTGGGGGTATCTGAAAATATACGATTGCCGTTTTCATCAATGGTTATGTAGACATCGGTCGCATAAGAAAGATTTAATTGGCACAGCGAGAAGAAACCCAGAAGGCTAGTTATTAGTATTTTATTCATTCCCCATCATGACAGTACGAGCAAGCAAACTCAATCTTCTTTATAATTCGACGATTATATTTGCAGTGAGAAAAATCGATGAAAGCATTGATTCAGCGTGTATCAGAAGCCAGTGTGAAAGTAGAAGGTGAGACGATTTCGTCTATTGAGCATGGACTAGTTGTATTGTTGGGAGTGGAAAAAGGAGATGATTCTGCCGCGGTGGATAAGCTATTACATAAAGTGAGCCATTATCGAATATTTTCTGATGACGATGACAAGATGAATTTAAATGTTCAGCAAGTACAGGGCAGCTTATTAATCGTTTCACAATTCACCTTAGCCGCAGAGACCAGTAAAGGGTTGCGTCCAGGGTTCTCAACCGCTGCTGCCCCTGATCTTGCCGAAAACCTATATCAAGAGTTTGTTGCCAAAGCGAAAACCAAACAAATTAATGTGGGCACTGGGCAGTTTGGAGCGGATATGAAAGTCGCTTTAATTAATGACGGCCCAGTTACATTTTGGCTTTCTAGCTAATTAATTATTGAATTCGAAGCAAGCCTTTACGCTGAGACTTGCTGTTCATACAGGCCTAGTGCTTCTTCAAGGGCAAATAAATAAGACGGTTTTATATTGGTGCTCAGTCCAGCATAGCTTTCAGCTAACGATCGACTGCCTAAAACGATCTTGGGTAATAAGCGGCCTATACTGGTAAACCAGCGAGCAGCTTCTAATTGGTTACTGTTCGCTTCGTGACGATAAAAAACCTTAACCTCAACGATAAAACTAACCTGCTCGGTTGTCCGATTGCATTGGGTTAACAACGTTGAGGGTTCAAGTTCGCAATACATATCAAGGTTTTTTAAACGTTGGCTTAGGCGCTTCTCGATTTTATCTTTTTGCTTAGGAATATCGGTACGAACTAGGCCGGGCAATTTAAATTGGCATTTAATACTGCCGACGAATTGAATCGGACAGGCTTCTTTTTTGGGCTGCGTATTGCAAATTTTAAGGCTCATAATATTTCGTATTGTTATTGTTTGAGTCTGTATTTCAGTGATTCTATGTAATGACATAGCCACGAGCTGCATGATACGGATAAATTTGATTACAGAATGATTATTAATGTAATGAATTGTTATTAGTGTTTCGGAGTGTTATTGCTGTATAGCAAGAAAGAATAGGGTGAAACCTTAGGCAAACTGGTTGATCGCTTGGCCTTGGCGTGACTGTGCATTGATATTTTGAGTTTGTTTAAATATATCAATCGCAGGGCTATCTTCTTGTAATACTTCCACTGCTTGTGGCTCTGTTTCTTTACTTTGAGGTTCATCTATTTGAGCGCTGTCGGCTCTAGGACTATCTGCCCTAGGGGATTCGGCTCGCGAAAAGTCTGTATCGGAAGAAGGAGGTCGCACATCGTCAGGCTCTGTATCGCGGACATTGCCAGCTTGCTGATTAAACTCAGCTCTTTGTGCCTCTTGTTGTGCGGCCTCAATTTTTTGCTGCTCTCCTGCAGATTTTTCATCGTCTGCTTGCGCCACTGGAGGTGACGACGGCTTTTCAGCGTTTTCTCTTACCTGATCGGAAGACCCGCGACTTTGATTATCATCAACCCGTTGAACCTGTTGTTCTTGTTTAACAGTCAGCTCAGTCTCAGTTGCCGAAACAGAACTCTCGGCTTGTCTGCGAGCTGGCTGGGCTGCAGGAATTGCAAAACTCCCTGCGGATGAAATCGGTGCCATTGCTGCTTCCCATATCTCAGTTTTACTCATTACTTCGCTAACCAGATCTAGCGATAGTCTCACAGCAAGGTTCGGAGAACCAATCAACCTTGCATACACTTATCATAGCGGTAAATAGTTAAATAATGAACGCTTTAAGGTATTTTTTAGAGAAGCCTTTGATCTATAAAACGCTGCTTATATACGACTCGCTTTATATAGGTTCACTCGGCGAAACTCATCGAGTTCATCAAGGTCGGGTACCGTAAATGATTCAATTTGGCCAATCGCTTGGTAAGGGGGGAAGTTAAAATTCTTCACCCTCGAATCAGCGACTAATACTTCCGGCGCTTTTTGGAGAAAAATTTCGAGTAAGGGCAAGTTCGCTTTATCGTATAAAACGTCGGCGGCAATCAAAAGATCTATTTCTTGATCGAATTCAAACAGGTCGCCATGAAGTTCAAACTCAACCTGATTCAATTTTGCATTTTCGATACAAGACAATAATGCGTCAGGGTCGATATCGCAGGCAATGACTTGCTTCGCCCCCGCCATGATTGCCGCAATGGCAACGACGCCAGATCCGGCGCCAAAATCCATGACTCGTTTACCTTTAACTAATTCGGGGTTATCTAGAATATGTTTAGCTAAGACCTGGCCACTGGCCCAGCAAAAAGCCCAATAAGCGGGGTAGGCTTGAATGGCTAGAATTTCATCTTGGCTAAAAGGGCGTTGCATAGGGAGTGGGTCGACTAACCACAGGCTAATTTCTGGGCACTGAGGTAAGGCTTGCTGACTAATGCGCGCATCAATGAGCATGTTCTGGATGCAATCATTTAAGACAGTGGGTGTTGCTAGCTTGGTCGAGTGGGTCATATGAGCAAATTAAAGTGGATAATTGCCCGAATTATAACTCAAAAATATCAAGGTATTCAGGCACGATGACATCTTGCCAGTCTAATTGTTCTTTAATATGACTGCGCATGCAATCGGCTGCGGTCGCCTCTCCATGAGTCACAAAGGTTTTGTGCGGATTAGGTAGTGGTTTAAGCCAATTAATAATTTGTTGATAATCACCATGGCTCGATAAGGCTTCTAGGTTGTGCACTTCGGCTAATACGGGAACATAAGCGCCGTGTATTTTTATTCGATCATGGTCGTGGGTTAGGCTGAAGCCTCGGGTCCCCGCTGCTTGATAGCCGAGGAAAAGGATGCTGTTTTTAGGATTAGGTAATAACGACTTTAAATGATGTAAAACGCGGCCGCCACTGGCCATACCACTGGCGCTAATAATAATGCAGGGCTCTTTGCGCCCGACTAACTCTATTGATTCTGCCTTGGTTTTTACGAAGGTCACCATCTTGTCGATACTTTCACATTGTGCACGGGATAAGCGGTGTTTTTCTTCATAATCAAAAAACAATTCCGTCGCGGTAATGGCCATTGGGCTATTGAGAAAGACGGGTACATTGGGGATTTCTTTTTTTGCTTTCAGTTGCTGGATTACATGTAGTGCTAACTGGGCACGGCCGACGGCAAAAGCGGGCATCAGCATAATGCCACCGCGTTTGATTGTACGTTTTATAATACTTCTCATTTGTTCATAAGCATCAACCTGAGGATGCAGCCGATCTCCGTAAGTTGATTCGACTACGAGATAATCCGTTTTCTTCAACGTTTCAGGAGGGAACATAATGAGGTCATCGGGGCGGCCGACATCGCCACTAAAGGTAATGGACTTATTTCCATGGATAATGCGAACGGCACTGGCCCCTAATATATGCCCCACAGGTCTTAGACTCACCTGGCAGTCAGGAAATATTTGATGACTTTCATGCTGGCTAAGCACTTTAAATTGCTTTAATACCTTAATCGCATCTTGTTCGGTATAGAGCGGTTCGGCAGGTTGGTGGCGGCTGCATTTCGCTTTATTGGCATAGCGCGCATCTTCTTCTTGCAGGTATCCCGCATCGGGTAATAAAACTCGGCACAAAGCTCGGGTTGCATGACTACAATAAATAGGTCCAGAGAATCCATGTCTCATGAGCGCAGGTAAATATCCGCTATGATCAATATGGGCATGGGTGAGTATAACGGCATCAATTTGACTGGCTTCTATCGGCAGCGCTTGCCAGTTTTTCTTGCGCGCATTTTTCATGCCCTGGAATAACCCACAATCGACAAGCAGTTTATGGCGCCCGACGTGGAGCAAATATTTTGAGCCGGTAACGGTTTCGCTGGCACCGATAAATTGAATTTTCATCGCGACTACTTTTTTGGTTAGCGGTCTCTATAGCATAGCGGATTTAAACGTCTTGCAATCTTGATTTAGCACAAGGCAAATGTGCTTGGCTATCGCTAAGCTGAATGAATAGCGAAGCTCGAAATGACTCGAAGCAATGAATTTAGGAGGGGCAGTGGGGGATAACTTTTTATATCTAACTCGGATCGGAATTGATACCTATCAGCATGCAGTTGTTTTTATGCGTAGAGACTGTCACGTCTGTCGTGCAGAAGGATTTAATGCGATGACACGGGTACGTGTCTGTACTGATAAGAAATCCATTACCGCGACCTTGATTACGGTTTCAGAAGATTTTCTTTCTCATCAAGAAGCGGGGCTATCTGACGCTGCTTGGCAGATGCTTGGGGCAGAAGAGGGTGAAGTCGCTCAGTTTAGTCATGCTCCCGCTGTCGACTCTATGTCGTACGTTCGCGGTAAGCTCTACGGTGAATCATTAACTCATGATATGGCATGCGCAATTGTTCATGATATCAAGCAGGGTAATTACAGTGATGTGCAGCTGGCTGCATTTGTTGCCGCCTGTGCTGACGATAAGCTGTCATTACAAGAGACCATCAGTTTGACTCAGGCGATGGTTGATAGTGGTGAGCGTTTTCGTTGGTCACAAGAGATTGTCTTGGATAAACATTGTGTCGGTGGCTTACCCGGTAATAGAACAACACCGATTGTCACGGCAATTATCGCGGCGAATGGTTATCTTATGCCGAAGACATCCAGTCGTGCGATTACGTCTCCGGCGGGCACGGCCGATACGATGGAAACGATGACACCTGTGACTTTGTCTTTTCAGCATATGCGTGAAGTCGTTGAGCAGCAGGGGGCGTGCTTAGCATGGGGCGGGTCTGTCAGTTTAAGTCCCATTGACGATATTGTGATACGGATTGAGCGTGCGCTGGATTTAGATAGTGAAGGCCAGCTGGTGGCCTCGGTGATTTCTAAAAAAGTCGCCGCAGGTTCTACTCGAGTATTAATTGATATTCCCGTCGGTCCAAGTGCCAAGGTTCGTACCCGTGCCGCGGCAGAAAATCTAAGTCATCACCTGATCGAAACGGCTGCGGCATTAGGGTTACGGGTAGAGACCTTGATTACTGACGGTAATCAACCTGTGGGTGAAGGCATTGGCCCTGTGTTAGAGGCGATAGATGTGCTGGCCGTTTTACGTAACGAAGTCAGTGCTCCACAAGATTTAGTCGATCGCTCGTTACAACTGGCCGCTCGGTTATTACGCATGACCGTTGTTGAGGAGTCCGGTGATGAATTAGATGTTTATTATCAACAGGCTAAGCAAACATTACTTTCAGGTAAGGCTTACGATAAGTTTATTGAAATTTGCCAAGCGCAAGGGGGATTTAAGGAGCCTGAACTAGCCTCTTTTAAACAAACATTAGTCGCGACTGAAAGTGGCATCGTGAGTTACTTTAATAATCGCTTTATTGCCAAGCTTGCTAGCTTAGCGGGGGCGCCGAATGCTCCAAAAGCCGGTTTAAAGATGCACGTACGATTAGGGGATAAGGTAGAAAAAGGACAGGGTTTATTAACCTTGTACGCCCAAGCTCAAGGGGAGCTGGATTACGCCCTAGAATTTTATCGCAGTCACCCTGAGGCGATTCAAATAAATAAGGAAATTTTATAATGTTGGTATTTTCACTCGATGGTCAAGATACTGAAGAATTGATAGGCACTTTACAAAACATCAGTTCACAAGAGAAAGACCCATTAGTTATTCAGCAAGGCCAGTTAATTCAGCGTCAATTTCCTGATGGTGAGAGCTATTTAAATATTTTATCGGATGTTAAAAATCAAGACCTAGTCGTGATGTGCCAACTGCACCAACCCAACCCTAAACTGATCGACTTAATGCTGTTTGCAGAAACCGCACGCCAGCAAGGAGCGCGAACCATAAGTTTAGTCGCGCCGTATTTAGCCTATATGCGTCAGGATATAAAATTTCAGCCTGGGGAGTGTGTTAGCTCTCGTCATGTTGCTAAATGGTTAAGTGAGCGTTTCGATAGCATCATTACTATCGATCCTCACTTGCATCGCTATAAGCAATTAGCTGAAATATATTCGATTAAAAACTCAGTCTTACATGCGACAGATTTAATTGCGGATTACATTCGTGATGCCATCGATAACCCCATTGTGATTGGCCCTGATAGTGAAAGTGAACAGTGGGCAAATGCCGTGGCTGAACACGCGGGCTGTGATGCCATTGTATTGAGTAAGATACGTCGCGGTGATCGTGACGTTGAGGTCTCTGCACCGGATTTGAAAAACTACCTTGGCCATCAACCTATATTAATTGATGACATTATTTCTACTGGTAAGACGATGATCAAGGCCGCTGAGAATATTGTCGCTCTGGGTGGTAAAGCCCCTATTTGTATTGGTGTTCATGCTGTGTTTTCAGCAGGTGCATTGACAGCAATGCAAAAGGCCGACATAGCCGAGGTAATTACCTGTAATACGATTGCCCATGAGACTAATAAGATTTCAATTATTCCCACGTTAGCGCGGGAAATTTTAGCCATCAATACGGGTTTAACTGAACCATCCAACTTCCAATTTAATATTCAGCTTAAGGGTAGGTTATGAACGATATCATTGCTGAAAAGGTGGAACTTAGTTTTTCACAATGGGCCAAGGGGCATGGGGTCATTATTCATAATGCTGAAACCCAGCAGCGCATTCAACGGCTAGCCAGTGAATTACTAGCGCAGAAAAAAATTGCATCGCTTGAAGCTTTCTATCAAATATTGATCGCCCTTGATGTGATTACTAACCAAGCAATGTGGCTTGTGGCTCACATGACTTATAGTAAGTACGTTTATCTAGATGGGCGCAAATTAAGCAGTGACGATTTTAAGCAAGACCCACAAGGCCATACGGGGGGATCGCTCAATATGGTGCCGGCTTTCTCAGGCTTCTTAGCGGCGAATGTCTTAACGGGTGAGCATAGAGATTGGCTGATGGGGCAAGGGCATTGTGTTGCCGCTATTGATGCATTGCAGTTATTAACAGGGCAAGCAAAAGCAGAACGACAGCAAGCCTTTCCATTAAATGATCAAGGTTTAACCGACTTTGTGCGTGCGTTTTACAGTTATCAAGTCTCCCCGCAGGGTAAGCCGGCGTCGCCACTGGGCAGTCACGTTAATGTGAATACAAAAGGCGCGAGTATTGAGGGCGGTTATTTAGGTTTTGCCGCTTTACACTATGTGCACCAACCCTTGCCTGGCGAAAAGCTGGTGGCTTTTTTAAGCGACGGTGCTTTTGAAGAACAGCGGGGTAGCGATTGGGCAGCACGCTGGTGGCGAGCAGAAGATAGCGGTAGTGTTTGCCCGATAATGATTGCCAATGGTCGACGCATTGATCAACGTACGATGACCGCGCAGCAAGGTGATAGTGCTTGGTTTTCTGAGCATCTAGCTCATCAAGGTTTTTCGCCGGTCTGTATTGATGGCAGAGATCCTGCTGCGTTTGTTTGGGCAATCATAACCATGGAGCAATCACTAAAGCAGGCGGCTGAACACATTCAGCAAGGGAAAGACAGTTACCCTATAGCACTGCCTTATTGCATTGCAGAAACTGAAAAAGGTTTTGGTTTTCCTGGTGCTGGGACGAATGCAGCACATGGTTTACCGCTGAAAGAAAACCCTCGTCATGACGAGGCGGCCCGTCAGTTGTTTAACCAGGGAGCGAATGTTTTATACAATTCGGAATCGAGCTGGCAGCAAGCGGCAAAATTTTTAGCGCAACCTACAAAGCCTTATCGAGCGGGGGAAGTTACGGTAACCAGACCACAGCCGAAATGGTTTACTAAAGATAAATATTACTCTCCTGCACAAGCCATGGATGATTATTTTGTTGAGCTCGCCGAGGTTAATTCTCGCTTACGTATTCGAGTCGGGAATCCTGATGAATTGTCATCGAATCGATTTGGGAAAACGTTAGAGTTATTAAAACACCGAGTCACCCAGCCAGAAGAAAATATTGCCGAAGCGGTTGATGGTAAAGTCATTACGGCATTAAATGAAGAAGCGGTAATTTCAGCATGCTTGGCTAATCATCAAGGATTAAACTTGGTGGTATCGTACGAAGCATTTGCGGTAAAAATGCTTGGTGCTATTCGCCAAGCCATTATATTCTCACGTCATCAAAAAGAAGGCGCGGATCCGGCTGGCTGGCTATCCTTACCAGTGATTTCGACCTCCCATGTTTGGGAGAATGGAAAAAATGAACAGAGTCATCAAGACCCAACATTATCGGAATCGTTATTAAATGAAATGAGTGATATGGCCCGGGTGGTTTACCCAGCCGATGCTAATAGTGCGATTTCGGCATTACGTGCGTGTTATGGTGACTTAGGTTCCATCTGGAATATTATTACCGCTAAATCTCAACTCCCGGTTTTATTAAATCCTGAACAAGCTCAGCAAGCTGTGGAGCAAGGTGCGGTTTGTTTGCGGGGAAACTGCAGCGCGGCTATTCAGTTGGTTGCGGTGGGAAGCTATCAATTACAGCAAGCATTAAAGCTGAGTGATCGTTTATTGCAGATGCAACAACCTCATAGTGTGGTTTATTTATTTGAACCCGGGCGTTTTCGCCAACCAAGAGATAGCTGGGAGGGTGAAGTTCAAGCCGATGAACAATTGATTCAAGCATTATTTCCTCACAATATTCAGCAGCGGTTATTTTTCTGCCACGGCCACGGGGAAAGCATTCTAGCGTGTTGTCGGCCTTTAGATTTAGGGGCTAAGAAAACCTTAGCATTAGGCTATATTAATCAAGGGGGTACGTTGGATAGTGAGGGGATGTTATTTGCGAATAAGTGTACATGGGCACATGGGGCTTATCATCTTGCGAGGCAGTTACATAAATATGAAGGTACTTGGTTATCTGAGGAAGAGCTTGCTGCGGTACTCGGCGAGGGAGATCCTTATCAGGTGATTAAAAAACCTTTTTAATTCTGCCAGCTAATACAGATATCTCGCCCTTGGCTTTTGGCATTATAAAGCGCTTTATCGGCCTGACGTAGCAGTTCGTTATTGGAGCGGGCGAGTGTTTTATTTGAAATCCCTGTACTAATGGTCACTTTTTCTAAGGGTGGCATAGGTGTGCTACCAATGATTTGGCGAATACGTTCACAGGTCAATTGAGCGTGTTCAATTTTGGTATCGGGCATGATGAGCAAGAACTCTTCTCCACCCCAGCGACAAATCGTATCCGAAGGGCGTATGCACTGGCTGATTGTTTGTGTAATGTGTTGTAATACTTGATCGCCAAAGTCATGGCCATGCTGGTCATTAACTTGTTTAAAGTGGTCGATATCAATCAACGCAATACTGTATTCGCTATTATCAATATAATTTAATCGATCGAGTATTCTATGGCCATGACGTCGATTTGGAATTAGGGTTAGATCGTCTGTATTGGCCAGCTTCTCCATGCGGTTATTTAGCTTGAGTAGTGCTCTATTCGAACTTTCAAGGGCAATGGTGCGACGTACTATTTTATCTTCTAAGTCATTATTTAATTCCGCTAAACTGCCTTCTGCGATTTTTCTTTTTCTGATCTGAATGCTTAGTATAATAATAATAAGTAGTAATACAAAAATGATGATTAATACACTGTAGATAACGGATTGATATTTTTCCGCGAGACTAATTTCAATAAAATTAAATTCGCTATTCGTGGGTAGAGTATGTTGTGATATCGCGAATTTATTAAGCTGGCGAGCATCAAATCTCGGTGAAAATAGTGCCTTTCGCTGAACCTGACTATCGACAGTTTCCCCGGATAGAATTTTAATCGCAAGCTGGCCAGCATTTGCACCATGAGTCTTGGGGTTATTCATGTAGCCTCCAACAATTCCTAGTCCCATTAAAGGTGATCCCCACATGCCATAAACCGGCGCTTTGCTATAGCGGGTCAAAATGGGAATGTCATGGGTATAGGAAAAATATCGATCTTGATTATCTTTGTGTAGCGCGGTAATAAAATAGGCTTTGTTTTGACTCAAGTTATTAACTTGATAAAGCAAAGACTCATAAGAAAAATCATTATTCAGGGTGATTTTAATTTTTTTATTTTTCCATTCTTTTTGAACTTTTAGCACTTCTTGTGAAAACAGTTCACCAAGAGAGTTTTTATCGGATAAAACAATAATCTCATTAATACTATCTTGGTGGATGTTGGCAATCATGGCTAAATTCTGGGCAATGGCTTCACCTTCTAAAATTCCAACATACCCTTTTTTGCCCAGTAATTTTTCACTCGGGTCAAAATTAATGCCGTTATAGACAACGGGAACATCGGGGAATATTTCATCACGGTATTGCAAAAGAAAATCCAGTGCAAAATCATCGGTACTTATGATGATATCGGGTCGAACTTGGCGATATTTATTTCGGTAGAGTGAGGCGAGTGCATTTATGTGCACGGGATCATCAATAAATCGCCGACTGTCCATAAATTCGATGAAGATGTTTTCTTCGGCAATATGCTTACTCAGTTCCTGCTGGATCCCTTGGATGTTTTCACGAGTCCACTGGTATTGACTATGATAAGAATTGAGCAATAGGACTTTCTGTCCAGCAAAGCAGGCTTGGCTAGTTAATAGAAGAAAGAATAAGCAATACCTGAGCATTCAGCAGCCTACGGGTTCAATAAGTAAAGTTGGATTAATTAAGCTTAACTCCATTAAGATTAGACCATCTGGCTCTATTTGCTACTGCTTGAATTTCACTAAAGTGCCGCCTGCATTGGTTTTCAGCCAGCCTCGAATACGTCGGCTGGTCGGACTTTCACTATCGTCATAATTGGCCATATTGGCGGTGATAACTTGCTGGTATTGATTGTTCTTATTACGGTTCATTATCGTCTGTCTTTTCTTGGCATGCTTTAATGCATAGGGCTGGCTAGGGTGGACCAGGTCCAAAAAAGGTACTTCGAGCTTAGCGATTTGTTGATTCATTTTTTGTGGGCTGTATTGGCTTGCGAGTGCATCAATGGTGATTACGGCTAAGCCTTTACGTTCAGGATCTTCGTTGACCTGTTGTTGAATATAATCAACAGCCCATGCGGCACCAATACCATAACCAATCACGACGAGGTTGAATTGCCCCTTACTTTGTAAATATTCAATCGCACTGATAATTCGCTGACTATTCTTCTGTTGATAATGTTGGATGTTATCTAAGCGCTGTTCGATGACTTTAGGGGAAACTGTTTGAGATTCTGCGGCAAGGTCGGGTAAGGATTCGAGTCGAGGAAGTGCGGGCTCGCTATCTTCATTTTCTTCGGCTTGAACTTGGGTATCTGCGCTAGGACCTGAGTTATCAGTTGCTTCTGCGCTTAATGCCTCTTGTTCAAGTGGAGCGCCGTCCTCTGTCGTCGCAATGGACTCTTTATTTTCATCCTGCTCAGCCTGTTCATTTTCTACCACAGGACTGCTGATATTTGATTGTATTCTGGTTATTCTCTTGCGGGCAGGAATATCTGGCAGTTCAATACTTAACGTGGCCCAACCATATTGAGGTAGGTATTCTCTGAGAGGGGCGACAATCTCGGGCCAATGCCCATGTTGTTGATCATCGTGTAGGATTAATATTCCTCCTTGAGGTGTGCCACTAGCTTCGGCTAAATAGAGTCCATAAAAGGTTTCTTTGGCGGTATTTAATTGCACTATCTCATCTTCGCGATCAAATAAGCGCATGTGTTTTAATAATGATAGTGACCGTTTCAGAGGGATGTTGGGCAAAACATGCGGCAGGTTAGAGTTTGATATCTCTTCTTTTATGTCCCCATCATCTATAACCCCATCATCTGCCGTTTTCTCGGCCAAGACTTGTTCGGATTCTTCCGTCGCTTCCTCAGCTGCCTGAGTGAAGAAAGAGAGACTGACAATAAGCAATAATAAATAGCGGGCAGAACGATGCATCTAAACCTTCAATTAAACATATTTGTATTAAGCGTAGTTAAGAAGCAAAAGATGTTCCTTACTTTTATGCGACTTTCCATTTAAAATGGCACTCATTGGTTTGTTAGCCTTATATTGCTCACTGAGATTGCTATGTCTGATTATAAAATTGCTCCTTCTATTTTAGCCGCCGACTTCGCCCGTTTAGGGGAAGAAGTTGATAACGTATTGGCTTCAGGTGCCGATATCGTGCATTTTGATGTGATGGATAACCATTACGTGCCTAATTTAACGATTGGTCCAATGGTTTGCAGTGCATTACGTAAACACGGTGTTACGGCGGATATTGATGTGCACCTGATGGTAAAGCCTGTTGATCACATGATCAGTGAGTTTATTAAAGCCGGAGCAACCTATATTACCTTTCACCCTGAAGCTTCTGATCATATCGACCGTAGTTTACAGTTGATCAAAGATGGCGGCTGTAAGGCCGGTCTGGTATTTAATCCTGCAACGCCGTTGCACCACATGGCACACGTAATGGACAAGCTGGATATGGTATTGCTGATGTCTGTGAATCCAGGCTTTGGTGGTCAGTCATTTATTCCTCATACCTTAGAAAAGCTGAAAGAAGCACGCCGTATGATTGATGAGTCGGGATTTGATATTCGCTTAGAAGTCGATGGTGGTGTGAAGGTTGATAATATCCGTGCGTGTGCGGAAGCCGGTGCAGATACTTTTGTGGCAGGTTCTGCCATCTTCGGTAAGCCAGATTATAAAGCGGTTATTGATGAGATGCGTGCAGAGCTGGCTTTGGCCAAGTAGCCGTTGTTGAATGTCGATTTTTTCTGAAGTTGTGGTTGGGTTAAACGACCAGCCACCTAAGGCAGTCCTTTTCGATCTTGATGGTACGCTCATTGATAGTGTGCCTGATCTTACCGCTGCGATCGATACTATGTTGCAAAGTATTAATAAATCGCCTGCGGGAGAGGCTAAGGTTAATCGCTGGGTTGGTAATGGGGCTACTGCGCTCGTTAAACGAGCTTTGGCTGATTGTGACGACGGTGATCAGTTGCATAATACTCGCTATTCAAATGAGCAGGAGGATGAAGAATATACTTCTGCTTATCCAGTTTTTGAGTTGGCTTATGCTCAGCGTTTAACGCATGCGACGGGACTTTATCCAGGAGTTCTTTCTGTATTATCGGCGCTAACCAAGGCCAACATATCCCTTGTCCTAATTACCAACAAGCCTCGACAATTTACTTTGCCTTTATTACAGGCACTTAAAATTGATCATTTCTTTGTAGAAATTATTTGTGGTGATGATTTGGAATTTAAGAAGCCGCACCCGTTACCCGTGCAAACGGCATTATCTCGACTCGGCATTCTTGCAGAGCAGGCATTGATGGTTGGGGATTCTATTTCAGATGTTAAATCAGCGAGAGGCGCTAAGGTAAAATCCGTTGCTGTGACCTATGGCTATAACCATGGCATCGCAATTACCGATGCAAGCAATGAATGCCAAGCGGATGCTTTTATTGATGAGTTACCTCAACTGCTCAAATAATAACAGCCGTTGAGGTATTGAAGGCATTGCTTAGAAGGCAATACTTAAACTCGTGAGCAAGTTTAGAAGCGAAATAGAGCATTCGCCTGATAGGAGGTTAATAGGTCTTTATTCACAAACTCAGCACGTACTTCGACTTGCTGATTGATGCGATAACCCGCACCTACGCCCATGAAGATACCATCGTCATCCCCAATTTCTAAGCCAATGCGAGCTAGGCCATATAGGTTTGGATCGATCTCATTCAGGTCTCGCTGTAAAACACCTGAGCCCCATACTCCAGTGACTTTTTCTTTATTGCCAGCGCCAAAATCGAAGCTGGTGGTACGGAAAAAACCGACTTCAGCAAAGGTTTTAAAGCCTTCGATGGAGCTGGCGATGGGTAAGCCGGCAAAGATTTGGAACCCTAAGGCTGTTTCGTTATTTGCCCCAGAGAAAACAGACCCTAAATCTAGGTCGTTGTAATTCAAACCGCCACCCGCATACAAGCCTTCAGGCAACTGGCTATTGCTGGTGGACTCTAACTCAGCGGCGATACCCTGAGAGGCAATGAAAGACAGTAAGCCCGTCGCTAAAATTTTTTTCATGTGAATTTCCTTTGTAATACTAAACTAGCAAGTTGTTTAGCTTGCGATAAATAAGGGTTCTTGCTGTAACGCTGCCAGCTGTTCTCTTAACGATAAAACATGTTCCGACCAATAACGAATCCCCGTAAACCAGGGAAAGGCTATGGGAAAGGCGGGATCTGACCAACGCTCTACAACCCAAGCGGTATGTTTAATAAGACGAATCGTACGCAGGCATTCAATCCATTTCAACTGATGATATGGAAATGGCTGGAAAACTTCATAGCCGTTTCTTATCGCTTCTAATTGTTGAATTTGTTCTTCACGCTGACCACTGAGCAACATCCAAATATCTTGCATGGCAGGGCCTTGAACGCAGTCGTCAAAATCAACCATATACAGTTGTTCGTCACGCCATAATAAATTGCCGACATGGCAATCCCCATGAATGCGTAAGGTATCACTCATTTCAGGTTGGTATTGTTGCTTTACCAGCTCATTGAGGTCTCGGCATAAGGATTCGTAAGCGGGGCGAAAATCTTCATTTAATAAGCCAGAATTTAAAACTGTCTCACAACTTTGTTCAATAATCGTTTTATTGTCTGCTTTACCTAAATCGGCCTGACCATTCCAAATAGGTCTATGTTGAAATCGATAGTCTCTGCCAACTTGATGAAGGCGAGCTAACCAGCGGCCAAGGTACTCTAGCTGTTCTCGATTAGCGATTTCGGGGGAGTGACCGCTTTTACGAGGAGAAATAGAAAAGTAAAAGTCGTGAAATTGGAATAATGTCTCGCCGTTAAATTCTAGTGGGGCAACGACGGGAAGATCTTCTTCTGCAAGTTCTGCTAGAAAGCGATGCTCTTCTAAAATCGCGTCTTTTGACCAGCGGTTAGGACGGTAAAACTTCACAATGACGGGGGACGCTTCTTCAATGCCGACTTGATAGACACGGTTCTCGTAACTATTGAGAGGATATTGACGCATATCGGTTAGCAATCCTAAGCTCTCGACGGCATCGATGACACGGTCAGGAGTCAAAGTCTGATAAGGATGCTGAGTTAGGTTGTCGAATTCGTTTTCTGTGCTGGTCATGTTGGCCGCTTGTTATCCGCCAGTAGTGGCGGCTAAGTGAAATTACGACCAGTATAACTGAGGGACTTTGCTAACGCAGTTTAATGTTTTGCTGTTCGCGCTAAACACCAGACGCCCACTTGGCTAGCCCCTGACTGCTTGAGAATAAGTGCCATTGAATGAGCGGTGCTACCTGTGGTCATGACATCATCAATTAGGAGCATATGCTCACCATTGAGTTTTTTGCGCGTAGGATGAAAATTCTTACTGACGTTATTGATGCGTTGTTGGCGGTTGAGCGCTTTTTGTTCACCGCTATGGCTTCGGGTTGCCAGTTGGGCGATAACCGGCTTGTCGAGAGCACGGCCCAATTCACGAGCAATCAGTTCAGCGGGATTGAAGCCTCTTTTCATTAGACTCCAGCGTGTTGACGGCGCAAAGGTGAAGGCATCGACTTGAGATAAAGCCTGAGGCTGGCTGTGCAGCATTAAGCTGGCCAATTTATGGGCCCATTCGGTACGACGTTTTGATTTTAGGCGTTGTAGCCAAGTATCAATGGGGGCGGCGTAGCTGAAACTGCTATGGCTATAATCGAAAGCGGGCTTGATATGTAAGCACTGACCGCAATAACCTTGATTCGGAAGTGGTATGGCACACATCTGACAGCGGTGTTTTACTTGCGGCAGCGAGTCTTCGCAGCTTGGGCATATAAACCCTGCGTCGTGATTTGTTTCTAGGCAAAGCTCACAGGTCTTGTTTAAAAATGCCGGTAGTGCAATTTTTAACCGTGAGTATACCTTTTTATCTATCCAAGTTGACCAATCCATGTGTCTAGCTATTATGCGTTCAGTAATCCATGTTGATGAGGATTCTAACAGTTGAATGAGGTAAAAGGTATGAGTCAAACGAATGAAAGAGGCGACAAATTGCGCCATGATTGGCAGCAGCAAGAGGTCGCTGAGCTTTTTGCTTTGCCACTTAATGACCTTTTATTTAAAGCTCAGACTGTTCATCGCCAATATTTCGATCCAAATCAGGTGCAAGTAAGTACTTTATTATCGATTAAAACCGGTGCTTGCCCAGAAGATTGCGCTTATTGCCCACAGAGTGCTCGTTACGATACCAAGCTTGAAAAAGAAAAGTTAATGGAAGTCGAAGCGGTGATCGAAAAAGCCAAAGCGGCAAAAGCGGCGGGTTCTGATCGTTTTTGCATGGGTGCTGCTTGGCGTTCTCCGCGTGCGAAAGATATGCCTTATGTATTGGCAATGGTTGAAGGGGTTAAAAACCTAGGAATGGAAACCTGCATGACGCTGGGTATGCTGGATCAAGAGAAATCTGAGCAGCTTGCCGAAGCGGGTTTGGATTATTACAACCATAACCTAGATACGTCTCCTGAATATTATGGCGATATTATTACTACCCGTACGTATTCTGATCGCTTAGAAACTCTGCAAAACGTGCGTGATTCAGGTATGAAAGTTTGTTCTGGCGGTATTGTCGGAATGGGGGAAGAAGAGAAAGATCGTATCGGTTTATTACGCCAGCTGGCTAACTTGCCTCAGCACCCTGACTCTGTGCCAATCAACCAGCTAGTTAAAGTAGAAGGTACGCCGTTAGAAACGGAAGGGGATCTCGATCCGTTTGAGTTTATTCGTACTATTGCGGTTGCTCGTATCATGATGCCTCAGTCTCATGTGCGCTTAAGTGCGGGCCGTGAAGAAATGTCGGAAGAGATGCAGTCTATGTGTTTCTTCGCCGGTGCTAATTCGATCTTTTATGGCGAGTGTCTATTAACGACGCCAAATCCTGCGGCGAATAAAGACCAGGATTTATTCCGTAAGTTAGGTATTAATTCAGACCATAAGGTGACGAAGCAGCCGAAAGAACTGGATGAGTTGTTGGTTAATGAGTTAGCTAAGCCCGTCGAGAATGAGATGTTTTATAGTGCTGTGAAATAAGCTTTGAGAAATAAGGGCGGTTAAATCGCCTCGACCAATATGAAAAAGCTTTAATAAAAAATTGGCTATATAACGATACAGTCTAAGAGAGGTCAGCATTGCGCTGGTCTCTTTGCGTTTGGCTGTTTAAAATGTATACAGCGATAGATAAAAACCGAGAGGCGTGTATGAATATAGGCTCAACATCAGGTTCATCATTCAGTATTGCAACTGCGGGTATTCAGCAAAGTACCGAGCAAGTAAAGCAAGCTTCACAGCAAGTTGTTGAAGCGACTACGGCTAGGCCTGCTCAAGGTACGGTAGAAGTGACCGACGCTTTGGTTAAGTTAAAACAAGGCGAACAAGGTGTAGAGGCTAATGCCAAAGTTTTAGAAGCCGCTGATAAGCAAATCGGCACATTATTGGATATTGAAGCTTAATTGATAAGCTTTTATTTCTAGGTTCATAATAGAGGTTAATTGAAAAGAGTATGCAAATTCCAACTAGCGCAGGCATGTTAGCCAATAGTGTGTTGCCGGTAACGCCGACACAGGGTGCGTTATTGTCACAAGTTGGAGAATCTGCAGGCTCTACCAGTTTTGCGCCAATTGAAGCGGTGTCTACGACTCGCTTATCTCGAGAAGTCCCTGAGCAGCATCCCCAACCAAATTTTGCCCCTGAAAATACAGGGCAAGCTAACTTAGTACCCGCAACGAATACACCTGTTGAAGGTGATTCAAATACTGATCAAGACAATAACTCTCAAGTTGAAAATTCTGTCGATGAAAAGCAGGACGACACCGAACAAGGTGAGCGTGTTGATCGGGAGGCTGACCAAGTTCAGCGCCAACAGGCGCAACAAGAGCAGCAAGAGCAGCAAGACCTCGATATCATTCGCCAGCTATCTCAACGAGATACTGAGGTTCGTGCTCACGAACAGGCGCATAGCGCGGTAGGTGGGCAGTATGCAGGCGCGGCTCAATACAGTTACCAGCGTGGACCAGACGGGGTGAATTATGCGGTCGGTGGTGAAGTCCCAATTGATGTCGGGCCAATCAATGGTGATCCTCGAGCGACCTTAGAAAAGATGCAGATCGTTCAGCGTGCGGCACTGGCACCTGCGGAACCTTCTTCTCAAGATCGCAGAGTTGCTGCCCTTGCTTCTCAGCAAGCCAATCAGGCACGAGCGGAAATTGTCAGTGAAAGCCGTGTGGTTAATAGCTCTGAAGATGAAGACGCTTCACAAGCGGAAAACGATCTGGCCAGTGAAAAATCGACGGTTAGGGTCACGGCTCAGCCCAGCGCTGAAAATGAGAGTTTTCAAATCTTTAATGACCGCATTGCCAAAATTAATGAAATTCTTTTAGCGGTTAGCCAAAATGATGCCTCTAATGCGGCAGGTCAGCTATTAGACGATGTGGTCTAGCCAAAGGGCCTGCCTTTCCTGACTTCTATTAAAAAACACCTCTGAAACCGCTCCTTAGCGGTTTTATTTTTTCTATGCTATTCATCACGCTGGCTTGACAAAATAAGTCTGTAAACGTATGTTTCAAACAAGTGTTTGAATTTGATAGTTGTTCATATTGTAATCGCAATTATCAGTTGTTAATCGATATGCGGCTTTTGCCGTTCATAAACATAAGGCTCAGAGGTTTTTCTAATGCCAGAGTATAAAGCTCCCCTACGTGAAATGAAGTTCATCGCTGATGAATTACTAGATTACCCAGCTCACTACGCAAGCCTACCAGTATATGCTGACGTAGCGACGCCAGACATGGTTGATGCAATCGTGACTGAAGGTGCTAAGTTCTGTGAAAACGTTCTTGCTCCTCTAAACAAAGTGGGTGACGAAGAAGGTTGTACTCGCAACGCAGATGCTTCTGTTACTACACCAACAGGCTTTAAAGATGCTTACCGTCAATATGTTGATAACGGTTGGGCTTCTTTGTCTTCTGACGTTGAATACGGCGGTCAAGGCTTACCAGAATCTCTAGGTACTATTGTTTCTGAAATGGTTGGTACGGCTAACTGGTCTTGGGGCATGTACCCTGGTCTATCTCACGGCGCTAAAAATACTTTAGAAGCTTGGGGTACTGAAGACCAGAAGCAAACTTACCTTACTCAGCTTATCTCTGGTGAGTGGACAGGTACTATGTGCTTGACTGAACCAGCTTGTGGTTCTGATCTAGGTATTTTGAAAACTAAAGCTGAGCCAAATGCAGACGGTTCTTATGCCATTTCTGGTACTAAGATCTTCATCTCTGCGGGTGAGCACGATATGTCTGGTAACATCATTCACATCGTTCTAGCTCGTCTACCTGGCGCTCCAGCGGGCACTAAGGGTATTTCTTTATTCATCGTTCCTAAGTTCATCGTGAACGAAGACGGTACTCCAGGCGATCGTAACGCTGTTGAGTGTGGTTCTTTGGAACATAAGATGGGTATCCATGGTAACTCAACTTGCGTTATGAACTTCGATGGCGCTAAAGGTTGGTTGATTGGACCAGAAAACAAAGGCTTGAACTGCATGTTCACCTTTATGAACACGGCTCGTATCGGTACTGCTCTACAGGGTGTTGCTGCTGCTGAAGGTTCTTTCCAGGGTGCACTAGCATACGCGAAAGATCGTTTAGCGATGCGTTCTTTAACAGGTCCTAAGGCACCTGAAAAAGCTGCTGATCCAATTATCGTTCACCCAGACGTTCGTAAAATGCTTCTTACTCAGAAAGCATTTGCTGAAGGTGGTCGTGCACTAGTATATCTAACGGCTATGAACGCAGATATCGTTCATAACGGCGAAACTGAAGAAGATCGTAAAGCCGCTGACGAAATGTTGGGCTTCTTGACTCCAATCGCTAAAGCATTCTTGACTGAGACGGGTTTTGAAGCTGCAAACCACGGTGTTCAGGTATTTGGTGGTCACGGTTTCATCGCTGAGTGGGGTATGGAACAGATCGTTCGTGATACTCGTATCTCTATGTTGTATGAAGGAACTACCGGTATTCAGGCACTTGATCTATTAGGCCGTAAGGTTCTTATGACTCAAGGTGCTTCTTTGAAGCAGTTCACTAAGCTTGTTCACGGTTTCTGCAAAGAAAACGCTGATAATGCTGACATGAAAGAGTTCATCGAGCCATTGGCTAAGTTGAACAAAGAGTGGGGCGATCTGACTATGAAGATCGGCATGAGCTCTATGCAAAACCGTGACGAAGTAGGTTCCGCATCTGTTGATTACCTAATGTACTCTGGTTATGTAACCCTTGCTTACTTGTGGGCTAAGATGGCTAAAGTTGCTCAGACTAACTTGGCAGCGGGTACGACTGAAGAAGACTTCTACAGCGCTAAAGTTAAAACTGCCCGTTTCTACTTCCAGCGTATTCTTCCACGTACTGCGTCTCACGCAATTACGATGGTTGCTGGTGCAGATAGCTTGATGGCTCTTGAAGAAGACCACTTCGCTTTCTAAGCTAATGCGTGATTCATCACGCATTTAAAAAAAGCCGCACTTTTTAGTGCGGCTTTTTTGGTTTTGGCGGTAAATGAAGTAAATTAAGCAGTTATTTCGTCCTAATTGACCGATTATTGATGCTCTATGGTCGACTGTGGCGCTAGATGGTTTAAAATACCGCGCAGTAAATTCGCACAATGGCTCATTGAGCACGCTCAAATGAGCACAGTGGTTAACTCAGTTGGTAAAGATCCGACAAGTTTAAATCACTAAATTTTATTGAATGAGGAAGGTTACATGCCTGAGTATACAGCTCCCCTGCGCGATATGCGCTTCCTACTAAATGAAGTATTTGATGCTCCAAGCATGTGGGCTGAAAATGCTCGTTTGGCTGAAGTGGTTGATCCTGAAACTGCCGATGCGATCCTTGAAGAAGCGGGCAAAATCTCTGCTGAAGTTTTAGCACCTATCAACCGTGAAGGTGATGAAGTAGGTTCTAAATGGAAAGATGGTGAAGTAACAGCACCTCCTGGTTTTAAAGAAGCTTACCAAACTTATAGCGAAGGCGGCTGGGGCGGTCTTGGCGGTAATCCTGAATTTGGCGGCATGGGCATGCCTAAGATGCTTGTGGGCCAAGTTGAAGAAATGATTCAGGGTTCTAACATCTCTTTTGGTCTTGCACCAATGTTGACTGCCGGTGCGTGTTTATCTCTAAACGCTCACGGTTCTCAAGAGCTTAAAGAAAAATACCTTCCGAACATGTACTCTGGTCAATGGCCGGGTGCGATGGATTTGACCGAACCTCATTGTGGTACTGACTTGGGTATTATCCGTACCAAGGCTGAGCCACAGGCTGACGGTTCTTTCGCGATTTCTGGTACCAAGATCTTCATCACTTGGGGCGAGCACGACATGGCGGAGAACATCATTCACCTTGTTCTAGCTAAGCTTCCAGATGCACCAGCGGGTCCTAAAGGTATCTCTTTATTCCTAGTGCCTAAGTTCCTTGTGAACGAAGATGGTTCTTTAGGTGATCGTAACCCTGTTAACTGTGGTTCTATCGAGCACAAGATGGGTATTAAAGGTTCTGCGACGTGCGTAATGAACTTTGATGGCGCTAAGGGTTGGTTGATCGGTGATGAGAACAAAGGCTTAAACGCTATGTTCACTATGATGAACTACGAGCGTGTTGCGGTTGGTATTCAGGGTCTTGGTGTTGCTGAGAACTCTTACCAGAATGCAGTAACCTACGCGAATGATCGTCTACAGTCTCGTGCACCAACGGGTAAAGTGGCACCAGAGAAATCTGCTGACCCAATTATCGTGCATCCAGATGTACGTCGTATGCTTTTGACCATGCGTGCTAATACTGAAGGCTCTCGTGCTTTCTCTATGTATGCTTCTAAGTGGTTGGATTTATCTAAGTTCTCTGACGATGCAGAGACTAAGAAATACGCTGAAGCCATGGTTTCTTTGCTAACACCTGTGGTTAAGTCTTTCTTGACCGACCTTGCATTAGAATCAGCAGTTGCGGGTCAGCAAGTATTTGGTGGTCACGGTTTCATTCGTGAGTGGGGCCAAGAGCAACACGTACGTGATATCCGTATTACTCAGATTTATGAAGGAACCAACGGTATCCAGTCTCTTGACCTTATCGGTCGTAAGATTGCTGGTAACGGCGGTGCTTTCTACAAGCTTTACGCTGAAGAAATTGCTCAGTACTGTGCAAGCCAAGAAGGTAACCCTGCAATGGCTGAGTTCATCACTCCGCTGAAAGCAGCAGTGGCTAACTTGACTGATTTGACCGAGTGGGTTCTGACTCAAGCTCAATCAAATGCTAACGAAATCGGTGCTTCTTCGGTTGAATACCTACAGGTATTTGGTTATACCTCTTTTGCTTACATGTATGCAATGATGGCTGAGAAGTCATTGGCTAAAGAAGGTTCTGAGCCTTATTACGCGAACAAGCTAGCGACTGCTCGCTTCTTCACTAAGCGTTTATTGCCAAGATACATTTCTTTGAGCGAGTCTGTTAAAGGCGGCGCTGATTGCTTGTACGCAATGGAAGCAGATCAGTTTTAATTTGAGCTCAAATTAAGATTGTACTAAAAAAGCCGAATCAGAGATGATTCGGCTTTTTTGTGCCTGTTTGTTAGATGTCGCAAATGGTCTTAATTGAAATCAAAAGGGAATGTAAAATCTGAGTTATACACTTTTACAGACCTGTCTATTATCTTTTATCTAATACATAATGTTGGTATAACAATAATAGGGATGTCGCCATAATGGCAGATAAAGAATTAGATAAGCGGGTAGAGCGTTCGCGCCGCTTATTGATTGATGCCTTGCTAGAGCTGATGAAGGATCGTCCGTATAGCAAAATTTCGGTAGCTCATATTGCTGAGCAGTCAGGGGTTGCACGCCCTACGTTTTATCTACATTTCCACTCTAAAGATGATTTATTAATCGCTTACATCGATGAGATGTTTAATAAGTTCTATGCCGAAATCGATGGTTATATCACGCAGCGTAAAGATGCTGATCCGGTAATTGCTTCCATTATGTTCCATCAATGGTCGGATAATGCGGTATTTGCACGACTATTAATGCAAGATGATATTGATAGTCTGATGATGAATCAGTTTAAGAACTATGTATCGCGTGTGGTTGAGCGCTTTATGGAAGCTCATGGGATTCAAAATCGAGCGGGGCTATTACCTTATGTCGTTGATTACCTAGCAGGTGCTTCTTTTATGGTGATTACTCGCTGGGTGCGGGAAGGGTTTGTTGAGACACCCGAGGTGATGGGTGAGCTTTATGCTTCTTTAGTGCGCCCAGGGTTATTAGCGGTTTTGTTGGGTGGTTATTTGTAATTAGCCTGCTAGTCATAATCGATAGGCATAAAAAAGCCGAGCATCTAGCTCGGCTTTTTTGGATAAGGCTTAAAGCCCTATCTTATTCAGCGATCTCAGGCGTTGCCGCGGATCCTGCTCGACGCTTAAGGTCATGGCGTTTTTCATGAATTTTGCGGATCTTACGTTGCGCAACTTCAAACGCATCTTTTACGGCTACGTACATATCTTCGTGAGCCTTGTTATCATGGTTGTCGTTGGTAATTGCGACTGTTTCACCGGGTAAGCCAATTTCAAGTGATACGTGAGCTAGCTTGCCTTTATTGCTGTGGTTGTGCGGCATAGCCACAACCGCGCGAATACCGGTTACAGAATCATATATGCTGGAGATCTTACCGGCTTTTTCTCGTATCAATTGCTCGATACCATCAGAGTGTTCAATATCACGGAAGCTAATTTCCAAACCTTTCATGGCGAATCCTTATAAATGTTCAAGTACTAATAATGGTCCATGGATTACAAAAGCGCTATGCGTTAAGTCAAATTAATTGTCCTATTGTGCACACTGGGTCAAAACAATCTTGTCTTAAGCATTAGGCTATCTCGCCTGCGCTATAATAAAACATGTGGCAATCGTCTTTAATTTTCAAGTGTTAATGTTAAAAATGATGAAAAATATTGATCTAAGGTGATCACAATTGAGTTAAATCAGCATTGAGTGTGTTAATTTTGCAGGGCTCAATATTATTCTACCAAACCTCTTAAGAGACCCTTTTATGCCTGTGGAAAAACCCGTTCAAGTCTATCAGGCTCCTTATGTGTTCTTTGACCTCGATGATTCCTTGATTAACAAAGACGCTAGCAGCCTTTGGATTAAATGGCGTGTGCGCTTTGATCGATGGGCGGTTATAGAAGCGATTCAGGCGTTGGCATCTCTGTACCGAGCCTACAAAAAGGGTAAGGTCAGTCATTGGCGATTATCGACCTATTATCGAACTCGAACGAAGGGGATGAGTATTGCGGATTATCAGGATCATATTGATCATTTTTTCCGCGAAAGAGGACATTTGTATATTTATCCACAAGCGGCCTCATTACTTTTTGCTTATCGCCGCCAAGGAAGCCAATTAATTTTAATAACCGGCCAAGATGAAATTATGGCTAAGGCCTACGCCGATGCGTTAGGTCTAGATTATGTGATTGGCAATCGATTTGAGCTTGATGACGGGAAAATTAAAGGTCTGACAAAACCTCTCTGTTATGGCCAAGGTAAGGTCGATATGGCGCAGGCTTTTGCCAAAGAGCAAGGCTTTGAGCTTTCGGATGCAGTTTTTTATAGCGACAGTCATGCGGATTTACCTTTGTTAGAGGCGGTTAAGCAGCCGGTAGTACTCAACCCGAATGCCCAATTAGCGGACCTTGCTTTGCAAAGAGGCTGGCCGCGGGTAGATTGGCGTAAGAGCTAGACTCAAACCAGCCAACTCGGTATAGTTGAGCTACTTTTTTAATTTGAATGCTTGGAGCACTTTCGTGTCCTTTCAGTACACTTGTCCGAATCAACAAGGGCATCACTTTTCTAAACGATGGTAATAGTCTAAGGGCCGACTCGGCCTACTTTTGTCTTTTATTTATACATTTTAACCATCGCATCTGATTGCTTGACGGACTAGGTCATGACTCCTGAACAATTTAAAACATTAACGCAGCAAGGCTACAATCGTATCCCTGTGGCGCGTGAAGTAATGGCAGATTTAGATACGCCATTATCTACCTATCTTAAGCTCGCTTCTGGGCCTTACTCTTATTTGCTTGAATCCGTTCAAGGCGGCGAGAAGTGGGGTCGTTATTCAATGATCGGCCTACCTTGTTCGGAAGTGATTAAGGTTGAAGGCTTGAGCATTAGCCATTTTGTTGATGGTAAATTAACGACTCAGCTAGATGTAGAAGATCCTCTGGATTATATCGAGCAGCTACAAGCCAAATATAAAGTGCCGACGCTTGATAATATGCCCATCTTTGATGGCGGTTTGGTCGGCTATTTTGGCTACGATACCGTGCGTTATATCGAGAAGCGTTTGCAAGATACTTGTCCGCCGGATGAATTAGGCACTCCTGATATTTTATTAATGGTATCGGAAGAAGTTGTGGTCTTTGATAACCTCAGCGGCAAAATTTATCTGATCGTTTTGGCTAATCCTGAACAGGAAAATGCTCTAGAGACAGCGCAAGCACGC
This sequence comes from uncultured Oleispira sp., assembly GCA_913019965.1. Lineage (GTDB taxonomy): Bacteria > Pseudomonadota > Gammaproteobacteria > Pseudomonadales > Oceanobacteraceae > Oleispira. Next base: position 13,439 of record CAJVZR010000008.1, on the reverse strand, counting down.
TTAGATGAATTGCGTATTAAACTACGCCAGCCTTACCAAGGAAATGTTGGTCAGGCATTAGCCGAGCCGAAAGTGATTGATGAAGCAGATTTTAAATCGGGCTTTGGTGAAGAGAAATTTCAGCAGTCGGTTGAAGATATTAAAGAATATATCCTTTCCGGTGACATTATGCAGTGCGTTATTTCACAGCGTATGCAGGTGCCATTTGAAGGAGATCCGATTCAGATCTATCGTGCATTACGTACTTTAAACCCATCGCCCTATATGTATTTTATGGATTTGGATGACTTCCATATTGTCGGTTCTTCTCCTGAAATCTTGGCTCGTCTTGAAGATGGTGAAGTGACGGTGCGTCCAATTGCCGGTACCCGCTATCGCGGAAAAACTCCGGAAGAAGATTTGGCGCTAGAAAAAGAATTACTCTCAGATCCTAAAGAAATTGCCGAGCACCTGATGCTGATTGATTTAGGGCGTAATGACGCCGGTCGAGTATCACAAGTCGGCACCGTAGAAGTCAGTGATCAGATGGTAGTTGAGCGCTATAGCCATGTGATGCATATCGTTTCCAACGTTACCGGTAAAGTGAAAGAAGACATTAGTGCGATGGACGTATTACGTGCAGTTCATCCTGCCGGAACCTTAAGTGGTGCACCGAAAATCCGCGCTATGGAAATCATCGATCAGATGGAGCCGGTTAAGCGTGGGGTTTATGGTGGTGCAGTGGGCTATCTAAGTTGGAATGGCAATATGGATACCGCCATTGCGATTCGAACTGCGGTGATTAAAGATGGTATTTTAAACATTCAAGCGGGTGCTGGTGTCGTTGCTGATTCTGTCCCCCGCCTTGAGTGGAAAGAAACATTAAATAAAGGTCGTGCGCTATTTCGTGCAGTGGCTATGGCCGAATCTGGCCTGGACCAATAGGAGGAGTTTATTATGTTACTAATGATTGATAATTATGATTCCTTTACCTACAACGTGGTGCAATATTTTGCCGAGCTAGGTGCGGATGTTCAGGTCTATCGCAATGATGAAATTACTATCGAACAAATCGAGGCTTTGAACCCCGATCACCTAGTGATTTCGCCTGGGCCTTGTACACCAAAAGAAGCGGGCATTTCGGTGGAGGCGATTCGTCACTTTGCCGGTAAACTTCCGATTTTGGGTATTTGTTTAGGGCATCAAAGTATCGGCCAAGTTTTTGGTGGTGATATTGTCCGTGCTGGTCAGGTAATGCATGGTAAGACTTCCCCTGTCGTGCATGCGGATAGTGGGGTATTTAAAGACTTAAATAATCCTCTGATTGCTACTCGCTACCACTCTTTAGTGATTGATAAAAAGACCTTGCCAGACTGCTTAGAGATTACCTCTTGGACAGAAAACCAAGATGGGAGTATGGAAGAAATCATGGGTGTGCGTCATAAAGAATTGGATATCGAAGGGGTGCAGTTTCACCCTGAGTCAATTCTGACAGTGCAAGGCCATGAGCTATTAAATAATTTTTTAAAGCGCAGCAAGTAGCTGTCAGATAATCGAAGGAATTTTCCATGAATATTCAGCAAGGCTTAGCTAAAGTCATTGAGTCTCAGGATCTGACGACGGAAGAAATGTTTGCAGTCATGAGTCAGATTATGGGTGGTGAGGCGACTCCTGCTCAGATCGGTGGCTTCTTAGTGGCGCTGCGTATGAAAGGCGAAACGATTGATGAAATTACCGGTGCTGCGACGGTAATGCGTAAGCTCGCATCGGGTGTGAAGGTCGATGATGCTAATGCGGTTGATACCTGCGGTACAGGTGGTGATGGTTCTAATTTGTTCAATGTTTCTACGGCTTCTTCTTTTGTAGTGGCTGCGGCAGGTGGCAAGGTTGCTAAACACGGTAATCGCAGTATTTCTTCAAGCACGGGTAGCGCGGATGTATTGGAATTTGCCGGTGTCTCGTTAACCTTAACCACCGAGCAAGTTGCACGTTGTGTGAATGAGATTGGTGTGGGCTTTATGTTTGCGCCCGCTCATCACAGTGCGATGAAGCATGCTATTGGGCCGCGTAAAGAATTGGCTCAGCGAACTATTTTTAACATGCTTGGCCCATTGACCAATCCCGCTGGAGTTAAAAACCAAGTGATTGGGGTATTTAATGCAGCGCTTTGTCGCCCATTAGCAGAAGTATTACAGCGTTTAGGCAGTGATCATGTTTTGATTGTGCATTCTGATGATGGTTTAGACGAAATTAGTTTAGCGGCTGAAACCACAGTAGCTGAATTAAAAGACGGTCAAATTACTGAATACAAATTAAAGCCTGAAAATGTCGGTATCGATAGTCAAAACTTGGCAGGTCTAATTGTTGATAGTGCCGAGCAAAGCTATGGGTTGATTAAAGATGCTTTAGGTAAGCGTGAAACAGAAGCGGGTAATAAAGCCGCTGATATTATTGCATTAAATTCGGGTGCTGCAATTTATGCCGCCAATATCGCAAGTAGCTTAGAGCAGGGTGTAGAAATGGCGCAAGATGCCATTTTCACCGGGCTGGCACTTGGAAAATTAAATGAACTAGTAACCTTTACTCGTTGCTTAGCGGAAGATCAAAAGTAGATGAATACCCCAACGATTTTAAAAAAGATCCTTGATACTAAGGTGATTGAAGTTCAGCAACGCAGTGCTGTGAACTCTTTGGCTGATATGAAAGCGCGTGCTTTTGACCAGCCTGAAGCGCGTGGTTTTTATAAAGCGATGCAAGCGAAAGTCGCTGCGGGTTTACCTGCGGTAATTGCCGAAGTGAAAAAAGCATCACCGAGTAAAGGTGTTTTTCGCGAAGACTTTGATCCTGCACGTATTGCAGCATCTTATGAGCAAACGGGTGCGGCGTGTTTATCGATTTTAACCGATAAAGATTACTTCCAAGGCAGTGAGGAGTTTTTGCAGCAAGGCCGTAATGCTTGTTCTATTCCTGTGATCCGTAAGGATTTCTTAATCGATCCTTATCAGGTATTTGAAGCGAAAGTTATCAATGCCGACTGTATTCTTTTAATCGTATCCGCTTTAAGTGATATGCAGTTACAAGATCTTTCTGGTTTAGCAGCCGAGCTAGGTATGGATGTATTAGTGGAAGTGCATGATGAACAAGAGCTTCATTCTGCGCTTAAACTGGATACGCCGCTAGTGGGCATTAATAACCGTAATCTTCATACGTTTGAAGTGAGCTTAGAAAATACCTATGCTTTGTTAGATCAGATTCCGGCAGATCGTATGGTTGTGACGGAAAGTGGAATTCTAGGGCGTGATGATGTTGCGGCGATGCGGGCTAAGCAAGTTAATGCTTTCTTGGTCGGTGAAGCCTTTATGCGTGCGGAATATCCCGGTGATAAGTTGGCGGAATTGTTCTTCTAGTATGTCGAATTAGATAGCAAGATGTTAACGAAAAATGCAGCCTTCATGATCTCCATGTGGCTGCATTTTTGTTTCTAGCCATGATGCTTTTGCTAGTAGTTATCAGGATACTTTTCTCGAATAGCGACGAGGGCATCAATATTTTCTTCGAATAGTTGCACCAGTTTAGGTTCAAACTGTTTGCCACTCTCTTCCTTAATAAGACCAATAATTTTCTCTACTGGCCAAGGCTCTTTATAGCAGCGCTTACTACCTAGGGCATCAAATACATCCGCTAAAGCGGTGATTCGACCCGCAATGTGGATATCTTCACCCTTAAGGCCTCTGGGGTAGCCATTACCATCCCATTTCTCATGATGTTGACCAGCGATAATTGAACCTAATTGCAATATACGCTTGTCAGATTTAGCGAGAATCTCCTCTCCCATCAAGGCGTGAGTTTGCATAATCTCCCATTCTTCCGGGGTATGCTTACCGGGTTTATTTAGAATGCTGTCTGGAATGCCGACTTTTCCAACGTCATGCAAAGGAGAGGCAAGCTTAATGAGCTCTGACTCTTGTTCGGGTAAGCCATAAGCGTCGGCTAATAGCTGCGATATCTGTGCAACGCGTTTAACGTGAGCGCCAGTTTCTTTGGAGCGCTGTTCAACTGCCTCACCTAGCATGTATACCAGTTCTTTTTGCGTTTCTTGGATATCATCACGCATCAATAGGTTTTCGTAAGTGATGGCGACGTTGGCCGCGTAGATCTCTAAAAGCTGCTTATCGAGTTCGCTGAGCGAATGGTGGAAGGTCACGTAGAGTAAGCTTTCACTGCCCTTCTGAGTGGAGAAGTAACCAATGTAATAGTCTTCGTGGTAATGGGACTTGTGATCAGCTAGCACTTCTTTGAAGCCTTCTTGCACCTGATCGGGTAGTTCATCCAAGCTAGTGACAGTATGAGTGGTTTGCATATCTCCAGTAGCCGCTAAGATCCTGAAGGTACGTGTTTCAATGTCTAGCTGGGTATCATGGGTAATGGATGAGCAATAAAGCGCACTTTGCTCTAATCCCAATAAATTCGTGATCTGGGAGAGTACGGCGCTGGCAAATTTATTCAGTGTACCTGAGCCAAAGACTTCAGTTGATGCCTTGATAACACCTTCTAAGCCCTTTCTATGGGAATTCAGTGTGCAAATATCGCGATAACTGCGCAATGTGGCATAGAGAAGGGTATTCAGCTTAGTCGTAGTGAGCTCAGTTTTATCTTTATAGTCATTAATATCGTAATTACGAATGACTTCATTTTCAGGAGCTTGGCCAGGTTGACCTGTTCTGAGTACTAAACGGGTATAGCGGTTATGTAGGTCTTCCCGAATATAGCGAGCGACTTCTAGTCCTGCATGCTCATCTTCCATTACAACGTCGAGTATCGCCAAGGCAATATCGTCACGCTGAGCCATGATTTCTTTGGCCTCTTGGCCACTATAAGCACTAATTAGTTCGAGCTTTAAGCCGTCAAAAGAAAAGTTATGCAGCACCATGCGTGTTACTTTATGCACGTCTGGCTCGTCATCTGCGATTAATATTTTCCAGGTTTGATCAGCAGTAGACTGGGTTTGTTCATCATCGCCGCCAAACAAAGGTTCGTCGTCGCTGAATAAAGCTTGCTCGCTCATATAGTCCGGCTCCAATTACACTAATTCAAGTCTAGATCAAGCTGACTCAGTCTGCTTACTGATTTGATAATTATTTGCTAGTAATTGGAGCTTAGGGATTAGCTATCTCTTCTGGGTAGGCTCGCAGCTCGACGTGTACCATGGACAACCATGGTTTTGCCCGCTACATCGACTAAGCCCTGCTCTTCTAAGGCTTTTAAAACACGGCCAACCATTTCTCGTGAACAGCCTACAATTCGGCCGATTTCCTGACGAGTAATTTTAATCTGCATACCATCGGGATGTGTCATGGCATCCGGCTGCTGGGATAGTTCTAATAACGTGCGAGCTACACGGCCCGTGACATCTAAGAAAGCTAAATCACCCGCTTTACGTGTTGTATTACGGAGGCGAAGGGACATTTGTTCAAAAATGGCATAGAGCAAGCGAGGGTCATCTTTCACTAGCTCAAGGAATTTGGTATAGCTAATTTCAGCGACTTCACAGTCAGCTTTAGCTTTAACCCAGGCCGTTCGTGCTTTAGCTTCAGGATCGAAAAGCCCCATCTCACCAAAGAAGTCGCCTTGGTTAAGGTAGGCCATAATCATTTCTCGGCCATCTTCATCTTCGATTATGACGGAAACGGATCCTTTGACGAGAAAGAACAAAGAATCACTTTGATCTCCCGCATAAATTAGCGTGCTACGGGCGGGGTAGCGGCGACGGTGAGCATGTTCTAAAAAAACGTCGATATATTCAGCTTTAGTATTCAGTCCATAAAGGCTCATAAATCAGTTACCCATCCGCGGTAATAAGAGCGAAAAAATGCTCATTGAAAACAATCACTTAGTTGTAATAAAACTTCTTAACGTTGCATAGTGCAGTAGCATGACCTGTTAAGCCAGCTTATTCTACCAAACTCATCTAATACTACGAGTACTTAGGTCTCACAATTATAGGTGAAATTATTCTATCTGCCTTTGCTATGGTAACCTTGCGCCATTCTAGGGAGAAACTTAATGAAAGCGACAATCAAATGGGGCGGTGACGTCAAATTTATCGGTGAATCCGGCACGGGTCATACTGTGATTATGGATGGGCCAGAAGATCATGGTGGTAAGAATCAGGGCGTTCGCCCGATGGAGCTGCTACTTTTAGGAATGGGCGGTTGCACCAGCTTTGATGTAATGAGCATTTTAAAGAAGCAACGCCAAGACGTTGTCGATTGTGTGGCGGAAATTGAAGCGGAACGTGCGGATACGGTGCCTTCGGTTTTTACCAAGATTCATATCCACTTTAAAGTGCAGGGTCGTAAGCTGCGCGAAGTGGCGGTTGAGAAGGCGGTAGCTTTATCAGCTGAGAAATACTGTTCTGCTTCGATCATGCTTGAAAAAGGCGGAGTAGAGATTACTCATAGCTTTGAAGTTGAAGCCGTAGAGTAATCTCTAAAGCTCGAGCTCAAAAGACAGAATCAAAAAAGCCCCTATTGATTGCTCAATAGGGGCTTTTTTTTGAGGCTGAATAAACAGCCTCAATAGAGGCGCTTACTAATTACTTAGACGCTTCTACGATACGCTTCATGTCAGTCATGTAGCCACGTAGCTCTTCACCAACATATTCAACTGGGTGATTACGGATTTCGTCGTTAACTTCAACTAGACGAGCGTTATCAACAGAGTTAGACGTTAGGTTCAAACCTTTACCAATCACTTCAGTTGTGATGTTTGGCATGAACTTCTCAGCCAATAGAGGTACTGCTGCGTGTGCGAACAAGTAGCAACCGTATTCTGCAGTATCAGAAATCACAACGTTCATTTCGTAAAGCTTCTTACGAGCGATAGTATTAGCGATTAATGGAGTTTCATGTAGAGACTCGTAGTAGGCAGACTCTTCAACGATACCAGACTCAACCATAGCTTCAAACGCAAGCTCAACGCCGGCTTTAACCATAGCAACAAGCATGATGCCTTTGTCGAAGAACTCTTGCTCGTCGATTACTGCGTCAGATGGAGCTGCTTTTTCGAAGCCAGTCTCTGCAGTTTCTTCACGCCATTTAAGAAGGTTAGCGTCGTCGTTCGCCCAATCTTCCATCATGGTCTTAGAGAAGTGACCAGTGATGATGTCGTCTTGATGCTTGCGGAACAAAGGACGCATAAGGTCTTTAAGTTCTTCAGCCATATCAAAAGCAACGATCTTAGCTGGGTTAGATAGACGATCCATCATGTTAGTGATGCCGCCAATCTTCAATGCTTCAGTCACAGTTTCCCAACCGAACTGAATCAATTTAGCAGCGTATGGGCCGTCGATGCCGTCAGCAACCATTTTTTCGTAGCCCAAGATTGCGCCAGTCTGCAACATACCACAAAGGATAGTTTGCTCACCCATAAGGTCAGACTTAACTTCAGCAACGAAAGAAGATTCAAGACAACCAGCACGGTCACCACCAGTAGCAGAAGCGTAAGCTTTAGCAAGATCCCAACCTTCGTTACGAGGATCGTTTTCTGGGTGAACAGCAAGAAGCGTTGGAACACCGAAGCCACGCTTGTATTCTTCACGTACTTCAGAACCTGGGCACTTAGGAGCAACCATGATTACTGTGATGTCTTCACGGATCTGCATGCCTTCTTCAACAACGTTAAAGCCGTGAGAGTAAGCTAGAGCAGAGTCTTTCTTCATCAAAGGCATAACAGCAGTAACTACTGCAGTGTGCTGCTTATCAGGAGTTAGGTTAAGTACTAGATCAGCTTGAGGAATCAAGTCTTCGTAAGTACCAACAGTGAAACCATTGTCAGAAGCGTTTACGAAAGAAGCACGCTTCTCAGCGATAGCTGCTGCGCGTAGAGCATAAGAAATGTCTAGGCCAGAATCGCGCATGTTCAAACCTTGGTTAAGGCCTTGAGCACCACAACCAACGATTACGATTTTTTTGCCTTTAAGAGCTTCACAACCGTTAGCGAATTCGCTGCGGTCCATGAAACGACAACGGCCAAGTTGATCAAGCTGCTCACGCAAGTTAAGCGTGTTGAAATAGTTGTTAGACATGAGTCTCTCCAATCTAATAAGTGAATTTTGGCGAATCTGTATATTCGATGGCGTGCATTCTAAGGGAAGTTTGTCGTTGCGTAAAATGCTATAATTGCTTTTTTATGTTGCACTTTTTGCAATGAATAAGATGAAGGATATTGTGATGTATCACTTTTCACTGATGGGGTTGAATTTTTGATATGGAATACAAGGATTTAGAGGTTTTTATCCAACTAGCAGAGCATCAAAATTTAGGTGTTGTCAGCCAGTTGGTGCATGTCAGCCCCTCTACGTTAAGTCGTCGATTGAAGCGCATGGAAGAGAGTATCGGCTCTAACTTGTTTGATCGTGAAGGTACTCGGCTTAAGTTAACCGAAGAGGGAGAGCAATTTCGCCAACATGCCGAACAGGTGCTAGAGCTCTGGCATCAGCTTAAACTCTCTATGCAGCGTCAAGCCAGTGAGTTACAAGGGCAGCTGAGTATCTATTGCTCGGTAACGGCGAGCTATAGCTTTTTATCAGAATTATTAACTCGTTATAGGGCCCAGCACCCTTTGGTGGATATCCGCCTAATAACAGGGGATGCAGCAGAATCGATTCCCCATGTGCAGTCTGGGGATGTAGATATGGTGATTGCGGCAAGGCCTGATCAACTGGCGGCAAACCTCACTTTTAAAACAATTACTCCTGCACCATTACTCTTTATTGCTCCAGCATCAAGTCAGGCAGTCCCTGAATTATTGGAGGATGATATTCAATGGGATAAGGTGCCATTAGTGCTTTCGGAAACGGGCTTGGCGCGGACTCGAGTCGATCGTTGGTTTAAACAGAAGCGACTAAAGCAAAATATTTATGCCCAAGTCTCTGGTCACGAGGCAATCGTTAGTATGGTGAGTCTAGGTTGTGGTGTGGGTGTGGTTCCCGACCTAGTGCTTAAAAATAGTCCGTTAATGAATAAAGTTCGTATTCTAGATGTACAGCCAGAGCTAGAGCCCTTTGCTGTCGGGCTTTGCGCGCAAAGTAAGCGCTTACATGAACCCCTTATTTCAGCCTTGTGGCAAACGGTAATGTGGGAATAGCTGGCGATTTTTCGCCCACCTCAGTAAGATGGAGGGCTGAAATGGTATATCTGTAACAATCTGGCGATGTACCAGCGCTCTAAAGATGCAGTAGCGCTTAGCCCGCACGTTAGCGAATGATGGCAAATAGCATCTACTATTATATAGATAGGTATGATTTAAAGAATGAACGATCAAGATAATAAGGTAGTGAAGTTGAACGACGATATTCAAGATAACTCAGAACCTACAGGCACTGACTCGAAAGGCTCTGATACAACTGCTAGTCCTAAGCCACGTAATAAAGGCATTTATTTATTACCCAACTTGTTTACCACGGGTGCTTTGTTTTTCGGCTTTTATGCTGTTGTCGCGAGTATGAACGGATTATTTGCTAATGCCTCTATCGCGATTTTCATTGCGATGATCTTAGATGGATTAGATGGTCGTGTTGCTCGTTTAACCAATACACAAAGTGACTTTGGTGCTGAATACGATAGTTTGGCCGACATGGTTTCTTTTGGCGTTGCACCCGCTCTGGTTGCTTTTAGTTGGGCACTACAAGATTTAGGTAAGATTGGTTGGGTTGCTGCATTTGTTTATGTTGCTGGTGCAGCATTACGTTTAGCGCGTTTTAATACTCAAATTGATACTGCGGATAAAAATTATTTCACAGGTCTAGCGAGTCCAGCGGCGGCAGCGATCGTTGCGGGAACCGTATGGGCATTTAGCGAAATGGGTGCGACAGGGCAAGATGTTGCTTGGATTATGGCCTTTTTAGTTCCATTTGCCGGTCTATTAATGGTGAGTAATTTCCAATATCACAGTTTTAAAGGTTTGGACCTGAAAGGTAAGGTTCCTTTTGTTGCGATGCTAGCGGTGGTTATGGTTTTCGTTGTGGTTTCAATGGATCCAGCTAAAGTATTGCTATGTGTGTTTATGGCTTACGCATTATCGGGCCCTGCTGTGAGTGGTATGAAGTATTGGAAGGCGCGTAAATAATTTACTTTTCGTCTATTGATTAAGGTCTCAAATTTGAGGCCTTTTTTATGCCTGAGTGTTTAAACATTAATGTTTGTTCTTTTTTGAATCTTTTCCGGATCCCCCTGTCTACAGCTATTGTTACTAAGTTTTGTTATTAATATTTTGTCACTAAACTCTTGTTGCTAAGTCATAGAACTCACTCTTTAGAGATCATTATGCTAATTAAATCTGCTGCCGATATTAAGTCTTCTGAAATTACATCACACTCAGCCTATTTGAATCGTCGTAAATTCATGCAGCAAAGTGGCTTGGCCATGGCTGCAATGGGGCTAGCTTCGACTGCTGGGGCAATAGAAACCCATGATGGAAAGGCTCCAAAATTCGGACCAGACTGGTTAAAACAGCAGGTAGCGGGGGCAACCGAAACGAATTTTGGCAAAGATGAAAAACTAACCCCTTACCGTGATGTTACTTCTTATAACAACTTTTATGAGTTTGGCACGGGAAAGGATGACCCTGTCCGTAATGCGGGTTCATTAATTACCGATCCTTGGTCGGTAACAATTGAAGGGCAGTGTGAAAAGCAGGGGACTTTTAATCTAGAAGATATTTTAAAGTCTATGCCGTTAGAGGAGCGTATCTATCGTCTACGCTGCGTTGAAGCTTGGTCTATGGTGATTCCCTGGATAGGGTTTCCTTTGGCTGAGCTTATTAAGCGCTTTAAGCCTTTATCAACAGCGAAGTATGTTGAGTTCACCACATTAGAAGCACCTAAACAGATGATTGGTCAGCGCTCGCGTTTTTCTACAATCGATTGGCCCTATGTTGAGGCGCTTCGAATTGATGAAGCGATGAATCCATTAACCTTAATGGCGGTGGGTTTGTATGGGGAAATTCTGCCTAAGCAAAATGGTGCGCCGATTAGATTGGTCGTACCATGGAAGTATGGCTTTAAGAGCATTAAGTCGATCGTTAAAATTCGCTTCACTGAAAAACCTCCTATTAATACTTGGCAGGCGATTGCTCCGAGAGAATACGGTTTTTATGCCAATGTGAATCCTGAAGTTTCTCATCCTCGTTGGAGTCAGGCAAAAGAGCGTCGCCTACCTTCTGGTTTATTCAGTGTTAATCGTATTCCTACGCAGATGTTCAATGGTTATGGTGACCAAGTCGCTCATCTGTATAAGGGTATGGATTTGAGGAAGTCTTTTTAATGAGACAGCTTCTAAGTTCGATTCCATTATTTGCCCGTCGTTGTTTGGTCTTTATTGCGCTATTTACTCCATTTGCCTATATCTTGGCACAAGTGGTTGCCTTGCAAATGGGAGATTATGAAATCCTTGGGCCTGAGCCTGGCAAGGCTATTGTGTGGTTTACTGGAGAGTGGGCTTTTAATGCTTTGTTGCTGACATTGGCAATTGGTCCTGCAAGGCAGTGGTTGAATTGGAAGTGGCCTTTGGCACATAGGCGTATGCTGGGTTTGTTTGTGATGTTCTATGCAACGCTTCACTTATTATCTTATATGGCCTTTCTATTAGCTTGGCAGTGGCAAGATATTGGTAGCGAGCTGGTGGAGCGGCCTTATTTGACGTTAGGGTTTCTTGCATGGGTATTATTGATTCCTCTTTCTATTACTTCAACGAAGGGCTGGCAGAGAAGATTGAAGCGTAAGTGGAAATCCATGCATAAGCTCATTTATCTAATCGCGATATTGTGTGTTGTGCATTATTTGCTACAGATTCGTTCTAATTGGTTTGAGCCTTCTTTATATGCACTAATTACATTGGTTCTTTTAAGCCAGCGTTTTTCGTTGGCTTTTTGTTACACGCACTTTGTCAGGTGTTTCCATACCTAACCTTAAGTTTACTCTCATCTTGTTGTAGATGTTTATCAATTGGCGTAACAATACTCTTGGCTCATCCAGCGAACTGCATGGACAACTAAATAAATGGGATTGAATGTTGAGGATTGATGATATTTGAATGGTGAAGAAATAGCTGAGATTAATGGGGAGGTACTGGGATTTAGTAATACAGCTGTTTAGGCGCTTTTCTATAATGCACCGGTGCTTACTGCTATCCCTAGTCGCTTTCCCAAAGAGTCCCTTCTGTACGAATTACTTTTTTGCCATCAGAAAGTTTGTGAAAATTTATACTCAGTAGTAAAATGGAAAATGCAGCTCACCTTAAGTGAACGGCACCAGAGCCATTTATACGCTTAATATTAATAACTAACGAGTGGCTCCGTATAAGCCTCTGTTGAGAGTCCTCTTTCTAGTACGTTTAGGTTTGGCTGCATCAGCCTAGATTAGAATCATTTAGCCATGATAATCTGTCATTCTGGTTTGGTTATGACAGGCAAACTTGTCTGTTTTATAGACCTTTTTGGTGCAAGTGAATTAATACTTTCGAGAGGCAAAATTAGTGTGTTTTTAGTTTGATGGTTATACAAAAACGCATAGTTGATGGACGTTCCTAATAACGAATATTCAGCATCTGTCCCAGAAGTGGCAATGGAGTCAACCAGAATTTGACGCTGTTTGCCTTCAACAATGGATTGCGCCTTATTTTTTGAGTGAATACTGATGAATGTGACAAAGTAGACAAAGAGGATAAGAAAAGAAGTCCACCAAAATGATCGCACACTCTGTACTCCTACTAAATGGGGAATAAATCGAAGGGGCCCTTTATTAAACTTTTTGTCTAACCATGCGCTCATTGGCGCCAGAATAGCCTATCACTTAAGTGATAGCTTATTTTTTGAGGCCAATTTCGGCATGGCAGAAGGTGGTGAGACGAGTGCAGAAAAGCTAGGTGGTTTTGATTTGTTAGCCGATTCAGATTACACCTATTATAACTTTGGGCTTGGTTTCAATGCTCCCGGTCAGACATTTTTCCTGGGGGAATACACCTTCAATAATAATATTTATGTTGTGGGTGGTGTGGGTTCCACCGAATTTGGTGGGGACTCGGAACTGACGGTTAATTTTGGCGCAGGCTACCAATTATTGATCAATGATTGGATGTCTTTGCATGTGGCTGGGAGACAACACTTAATGAGAACAGATCTAACGGGTGAAGATAAATTAGTTTTTAATACCGAGCTGAGTACCGGCCTATCTTTCTTTTTTTAAAAAGAGATGAGTTTAAAAACAGAATCAACAAGAAATTATGGGGACGAAGAACACATGAAAAAGAGTATTAAAAGTAACAGTATCTTAAGAAATTTTGTCATGACTGTGTTGATATCAAGTATGGCGTTCATGACGCAAGCGAAAGAACTGAGTGGTGCAGCACCTGACTTTACACTTAAAAGTAATCAAGGAAAGAATATAAGGTTACAAGAGCTTC
>CAJVZR010000007.1 GCA_913019965.1 uncultured Oleispira sp. | reverse complement strand
AGGTTTTATTCATGTACGAACACATGAAGATGGAATTTCAGGTGAAACTTGTGGAACCATACCGCTTCTTGCAGTATTACCTAAATCTCAAGGTTTGGGGGTAGGTAAAGTGCTAATTGAGCACGGTGAAAAGTGGGCTAAAAACTTAGGATGTAGGTTGCTACATCTAGAAGTCTTCGCAAATAATAAAAAAGCAGATATTTTCTATCAAAATATTGGTTTTAAACCTGAAACTGTTCACATGATAAAGTCAATATAGAGTAATTTGCATATAACAAGTACTTAAAGCGGAGCAAAAAAGGATGGCTATTGGTCGTTTAAATGGGCGTTATAGCTAAAATGGAATGGATGGAAACGTCTCTTTTATTTTTTTTTGTGCAGAATGCAAGGCCTGATCTTGCTTTAATACTCACCTATTAATTTAATAATAATATTACACACTTCATCCACGCTTTCTTTAAATCCGTTTTTTGCCCACTGATTGACTACGGCTTGAAACTCATAAGAATTGAAGGTGATTTTGTAGGGTGTAGCATAAGCGAGTTTAGCAAAGAATCTCGCCGTTTATAAAAACGCTATGAAAGATTGCGGCATCGATAAAATATAAGTAACAGATTAGAGGGTTAACATGGAATGTGAAAATCTTAGCGATAAAGAAATTCTCGAAATTGTAAAACCATTAGCTGAAAATACAGAAAACTCTTGGAATGAAAAAAACTACCATGGCTTTTGTCGGTATTTAATTGATAACAGTTTTCCAGAAGAAGAGTTCAATAAGCAGCTTGAAGAGAGCTATGATGTATATGGTAAGCATACAATAGCGAATCTAGTGACGATACATAGAAACCCCGACCATATTATAGTTATTTGGAAGGTGGACTTAGAAAAACGGAAAGAACAAGGGTTGCTCATTTACGGCTTCAGAGAGCATGAGGGTGAAGTATTAATTGAAGGCTGCTCATATCACGCATAATACAATATGATTGCTGAGGGGCGTACGGAAGGAACTCTTAAATTATTACCGGCATTGAATACCTACTGACACTTTATGTCAGTAGGGGGCAGTATAGTATGACCATTCAACAGTATCAGGACGAGAAGATAAAATGACAGAATCTGAATTTAAAGTGGTAATTAACGCTTCAATTGAACAAGCGTGGGAGGTCTTGTTTGGTCAATATGGCGATATACACATACACAACCCAACGATGATCGCCTCAAACTATATTGGTAATGCTACTGAGGGTGGACTGAATTGCTCAAGGTATTGTCAGTTTGATGAAAAACTCCACTTAGAAGAAAAAATTACGGAAGTAACTGAAGGGAAGAGCTTTAAAGTTGAGGCTTATGATCATAACTTGCCACTATTGAAAGCAATGTCTGCTGTCTATGAATTGTCTTCAATTGAAGCCGGTAAGACAGAAGTGAAGATGACATCTTATGTTTCAACCTCTCCTGGCTTCATGATTTACCTCATGAAAGGGCAATTAGGGAAGGGGTTAGAAAAGCATCTTTTTGGTTTGAAATACTATTTAGAAACCGGTAAAACAGTAAATAGTGACAATTACGCGAAAGTCTTCAAAAGCTATAAGTAAAAAGAGCACCGTAAATAATGCCTGAGCCAGATCCCGCGAAATTTATCACGTTTGCACAGCCAGAAGATCTTGCTGATTGGCTTAGTAGCCATCATTCACGTGAAAAAGAGTTGTGGGTGAAAATATTCAAAAAAGGAACGGGCATCCCTAGTGTTACTTGGGACGATGTCGTGATTGAGTCGTTATGCTGGGGCTGGATTGATGGCATTAAAAAGTCTCTGGGGGCCGAGGCTTATATACAAAGGATAACCCCTAGGAAAGCTAAGAGTAACTGGTCTAAAAGAAATCGAGAGCATTGTGAACGTATGATTCGTGAAGGACGGATGATGACATCGGGCCTAGTGCATGTTCAAGCGGCTAAAGCAGATGGTCGTTGGGGAAATGCCTATTCAGTGAGCGAAATGGCGGTGCCGGATGATTTCTTAAGCGCTTTGAAAGCCCACGCTACCGCTAAACAATTTTTTCAGAGCCTTAACAAGTCGAGCCGCTATGTAATTGCGCACGGATTAATAAGTGCAAAGAAACCTGAGACTAGACTTAGACGATTTGAGAAGTTTATCGGCATGCTTGCCCGCGAAGAAGATCCAGCAACGGGTTTAAAGAAGACGTAAATGCTGAAGTTGGTATGGCTGGAAAAGAAAAACGGGTGAACTTTGTTAAAGTCACCCGTTTTTATGATGATAGAACTCTACTATTTGAGTAAATCAGGCAGGTAATAAATCATCAAATATCCTGCCAGTAATACTGCAACCCAAACCACCATGGTTTCGATTGGCCAAAGTCTGGCGAAATATCCCTTCGGTTTACCTAACTCAGAATCATAAGTATTTTGGATCATTCCCTTAATAGAAATAACCACTGACTGCTCGAATCTTTCATAAGTGCCATACACAGTTGAGGCGACTCTTTTGATGACGTTTGGCGCTAGCTTGCGATAGAACCAATCGGTATCGAGGTTGGTTGATGGCAGTTCAGGCGGATACAGGTTGCGCAAGTTTAGCCACACAAACGCAAGGGCCGAGAAGAATAATAACTGCAACTGCGTCAGTACGTGCGTCATGTCATAGGGGCTATAGCTATGTTCCCAAGGCAATAGTGCATAAACGGTTTGCGCAGGGAAGCTACCCAGCACAACACAGGTTACTGCGCCCAAGGTCATGGCAATTAGCATGTTCTTAGGTGGCTCTGTGGTACGGATGCCAGAGTCATGGGCGAAGAAGGCGAAGTATGGAATCTTAATCCCTGCGTGGTGGAATACACCCGCCGCGGCAAACAGTAATAATAACCAAACCACGTCATAGCCTTCTGCTACGGCCGCCGCCATGATCATGGATTTGGATACAAAACCGCTGAACAGTGGGAAGGCCGAGATAGAAGCCGCGCCGACAATACAGAGTATCGTGGTTTTCGGCATGCTCTTGTATAAGCCGCCAAGTTCCGAGCCGTTGATCTTACCTGTCATGTGCAATACCGCGCCCATGGTCATCATCAACAAGCCTTTAAAGATGACGTCGTTAAAGGCGTGAGCCACAGCGCCGTTTAGCGCAAGAGCAGTACCGATACCAATACCCACAATCATAAAGCCAATCTGGTTAATCAGGCTGTAGGCCAGTACGCGACGTAGATCGTTTTCGATTACGGCAAAGAAGATTGGGAAGCACGCCATGGTGACACCAATCCAAACCAAAATTTCTTCACCTGGATAGCCGCGGGCAAATGCGTAAACCGCAACCTTGGTCGTAAATGACGCTAGAAAGATGGTGCCGCTGGGAGTGGATTCAGGATAAGAGTCGGTTAACCAAGTATGCATAAACGGGAACGCACACTTAATACCGAAGGCGAAGAAGATTAACCAAGCGCCAATTTGTGCGATGCCATCATGATCCAAGCCAATATGAGTAAACAATAAACTGTTATTGACCTGAGCAAAAATCAGCAGTCCTGCTAGAAGTAATACCCCAGAGAGAACCTGGAAGAGCAGATAACGGAACCCTGATGAGTACGCGCGATCGGTACGACGAGCCCAAATAAGGAAAACCGAGGTCAGTGCCAGCAGTTCCCAAAATACAAACAGCGTGAGTAAATCACCCGCAAATACAGCACCGACGGCACTGGCTGCATAGGCAAGACCTGCAACGTGTTGCACGGTATCTTTAACATGCAGTGCATAAACGATGGCAATGAAGGCCGCTAGATGAAACAGGTAGCCAAACATCATGCTGAGTTTGTCGACTTTCACAGGTTCTAATGCATAACCCATAAACTCTAGTGACCAGAACACACCGTGCTCTAAGCCCATTAAGTTAAGGGCGCCGACAATAGGGGCTGCCAACATGATGATGTTACGTGGCCAGCCTCGCAGAAAAATCGCTGCTAAGGCGCCAAGCATCAGAGGAAGAAACGGTATTACACTATTCATCGTAGTAATCTTCCCCACGCATAATTACTTTTCGCATCGCCTTGGCGACAAATACCAATACGCTACATCCAACAAAGCCATAGATGGCATAGAACGCTGGGATATTCTCCCAGTCATGATATATGTGGCGGTGAACTATGAAGTCGGCAACGACTAATAAAGCACACAGAACATAAAATACTTTTAACATCTTTTTGATGTTTTCCGGCTTATCGAAGAAGCCGTCGGAATCATGATGTTCAGTCATTTAGCCTGCTCCATTTATAATGCTGTGCATTTCTAAGCTGGTAGAAACACCTGGTATGAGATTGATTAGGTCGACCAATGGCTGCGGGTAGAAAAATAATGCAAGACAGCCGAATGAGGTGATCCCTAATGCGATTAACATCGGCAAGGGGGCTTCTTTGGTTTCAGACCAAGACCAAGGTTTTGTCTCTCCAGCCCCAGACCCAGATTCAGGTTGAGTATTGAAGAAGGCTTTAACCGGAATCGGTAATAGGTAAGCAATATTCAGCAATGAGCTGATCATTAATACCGCTACAATGATTAATTTATCCGCTTCCAACGCACCAATGGTGAGATACCATTTACTCCAAGTCCCTGCCATCGGCGGCAGACCAATAATGCTGATCGCACCAATGGTAAAGGCGGCCATGGTGAGTGGCATCTGCCTGCCTAGGCCAACCATGTCGCTGATGTTCTTCTTATGACTGGCGACCATGATGGCACCGGCACAGAAGAAGAGGGTGATTTTGCCAACCGCGTGAGTCGCAATGTGTAATGCGGCACCAGCGCTAGCAATGGATGACGCTAGCAATGCACCCACCACGATATAGCTCAACTGGCTGATCGTAGAGTACGCCAAACGTGCTTTAAGATTATCCTTGGTCATAGCGATACAAGACGACAGCAATACGGTGGCTGCGCCTATGTAGAGCATGATGTCGGTGGTGGCTAACTCCTTTAACGTATCGATGCCAAAGATGTAGATGACGATCTTTAATATGCTGAATACGCCGGCCTTTACTACGGCTACCGCATGCAACAGAGCGCTGACAGGTGTCGGTGCCACCATGGCTGCAGGCAACCAACGGTGGAAAGGCATGAGCGCGGCTTTACCAACGCCATAACAAAACAGCACTAGCAATACGCTCAGAATGGCTTTGCTGTGTGACTCATCAAAAATACCACCGGCTTTGAAATCCAAAGTGCCGGTTAAGCTGTAGGTCCCCATGACTGCGAAGAGTAAGAAGGCAATTGATGTACCGAGTAAAATACCTAGATACGTTCTGCCACCCTGTTTCGCTGCTTCCGTTCCCGCATGTGTCACTAGCGGATAGGTTGAAAGGGTTAATACTTCATAAAAGATGAAGAGTGTTAGCAGGTTGCCAGAGAAGCAGATCGCCATGACGGAGCTGATCGCTAATGCAAAGCAGCAGAAGAAACGGGTTTGATTCACTTCGTTATGGCCGCGCATATAGCCAATGGCGTAAATCGTGGTGACGATCCACAAGAAGCTAGCGACTAGGGCAAATAATACGCCCAGAGGTTCTACTTCAAAGTTAATCCCTAGGCCAGGGAATAGCTCGATGACATTCAAACTCAGTTCAGTACCGTTAAAGGTATGATCCGTAATGGCCAGCACTATGGTAAACAAGATAGTGGCGGTTGTTAGGGTGACGGCTTCTCTAAGGTTCGGATTTTTACCGGTAACGATAACCAGTAGCGCGCCAACAAAAGGAACAATAATAGAGAGGGCAATCAGGAGTGAGGGTTCTAACCCTTGCCAAAGATTCATGGTGCCACCCCCATCGCATTAGTCGTTAATTGACCTGTATTGAATGGATCAGCACTCAATTGACTCGTACTTAACGTCGTGGATTGGAATAACAATTCGGAGGCGGCTCTGGCTGCTTCGGTAGTTAAGCTGGTATCGATGCCAAAATAGATGTTGGCTAATACCAGCGCCCACATTGGCGCTAACATCAACAGTGGTACTTCTTTAATCTTCTTAGGATCTTGGGTCTCAGGCAGCTTTTGGAAGTAAGCCGCTTCAAGGATGCGACCAATATAGATCACCGCTAATAATGAACCACCTAATACCAGAGCAGCTAGAACCCAGTGATTTTGTTCTAGGGCAGCCGTCACTAAATACCATTTACTGATAAAACCAACCGTCAGTGGTACGCCGATAATGCTTAGGCCTGCAATGGTAAAAGCAGCCATGGTCAGAGGCATGTGTTTACCCAGCCCTCTGAATGCTTGGATATCAACAGAACCGACGCGATAAAATACAGCACCAACAGCCATGAATAACGCACCTTTCATAAGGGCGTGATTGAATATGTGAATAAGGCCTGCCATCAAACCAGTCACGCTGACTAGGCTAACACCAAGAATCATATATCCGATTTGCGCCACACTGCTGTATGCCAGCACGCTTTTGACGTTGCTTTGCACGGCGGCCGTGTAAGAGCACTTGAAGATAGCGACAATGGCCAGTGCCATTAAGATGAAATCCATGTTCATGTCTTCGAATACATGATCTGCACCAAATATGGTGAAGATGAAGCGGATCATGACATAAACAGCGACCTTGGTAGCGGTGCTCGCCAAAAAGGCGGTGACTGCAGAAGGCGCATGGGTATAAGCGGCGGGCAGCCACATGTGTAAAGGGAAGAGTGCAAGCTTGATGCTGACACCTACCATAATGAATGCGAGGCCGGTATTGATGGTGCGACTGCTGTCGTAGGCATCAATTCTGACAGCCAAATCCAGCATGTTCAGCGTGCCGGTTTTCATATAGAGCATGCCGACACCAATCAAGATGAAGGTAGCACCGATGGTTCCCATGACTAGGTAGCGAAATGCCGCGGTTAAGCAGCGACGATCCGATGCTAGGCTAACCAAGGTATAGGTAGCGAGGGATGATATCTCTAAGAAAACAAATAGATTAAACGCATCGCCGGTTACCAAGATACCCGATAGACCGGCCAGACAAAGTAGGTGCGCTGTGTAAAATAATGAGTGATTGGTTGATTTGATTTCTTTTTCAATGCTGTCTTTTGAATAAATCAGAACCAGTGTTGAAAGCGCTGAAACGGCTAGTAGTACAAAGGCATTGACGGCATCAATACGTAATTCAATGCCCCATGGTGGCGCCCAGCCACCAACAGCATAGCTGATGACACCCTCAGATAAGGTTGTTGTCAGTAACTGCCAAGAAATAAAGCAAGCCCAAGCGCTGATTAGGGTGGCAAAACCCCAGGACAGAATGGACCGGCCTAAAACGAGTGTAATGGGTGCTGCGATCAAAGGCAGAATAATAGCAAGCACAGGCAGGTGTTGATCAAGCATTAGATTGCATCATCCTTGTTATCAAATTCGTTCTCTTCAACCGTGCCGTAAGCGCGTTTAATCCTAACGATCAGCGCTAGGCCTACAGCGGTTGTGGCAACGCCAACAACAATAGCGGTAAGAATTAAAACATGGGGTAGGGGGTTGGAGTATTGAGTAATACCTTCAGCAACAATTGGCGCTGTGCCACCGGTTACTTTTCCCATGGAAATGTAGAGCATAAAGACCGACGTTTGGAAGACGTTCAGACCAACAATCTTCTTTACGAGGTTGTTCGCGGAGATGACGATGTAAAAACCTGTCATCATCAAAAATACGACGATCCAATAGTTGTAGTAATCGAGAATAAAGTTCACTTGATGTTAGACCTCTCTGCCTGGCTATCAAAGGCATAGAAAATACTCAGCATGACGGCAAATACCGTGATTCCCACACCCAGCTCAATGATAATGATGCCGTAGTGTTGGCCGGCCAGAGGGTCAGCTGCGAGTTTGTTGTAATCTAGGAAATGGCCGCCTTTGGACATGCTGTATAAACCCACGCTGGCGTAAAGTAATACGCCGAAAGAGGCCATTAATTTTAATATCTTGGGGCTTACTACCTCGAAGGCTTTGGGTAAGCCAAAAACTAGAGCGTATAAAATAAAGCCTGCAGCGGCAATGACCCCTGCTTGGAAGCCTCCTCCTGGGCCGAAGTCGCCATGGAACTGAACATAAAGAGCGAATAAAATGACCAGCGGAATAATGACTTTGGCGACCACGTGTAATACGTGGTGTGCTTCTAACCCCGACTCTGGAGTCTTTTTTTCTTTACGTCGTCTAATGCCCAGTAATGACAAGACTCCGATTGCCGCTGCAAATACCACGACGGTTTCGCCAAATGTATCGAATCCACGGTAACTGGCTAATACGGAAGTTACCATGTTGGGAAGCCCAACTTCTTTAGGGGACTCTTCAATGTAGCGTGGTGCGACATGTTGGTGAATCGGGTTGTCCGGATGGCCAAATGGAGGCATGTCGAGAGTGCCGTATATTAGCGCTGCTCCTGTGACGCAAACGACAATTAAGGGCAGTATGGAAGTGTGTGAACTTTTCTTTTCTTTTCGGCCTGTTAGCGCCAAAGTTCCGAGCATGAGCACAGTAGAAATACCGGCACCAACAGACGCTTCAGTAAAGGCTACATCAACCGCATCGAGATTTATGAAGATCAATGCCGAAAGGAAGCTGTAAATACCAAACAGCATGACGATGGCAAATAAGTCTTTTAAAAATATAATTCTAAGAGCCGTCAGTGCCAGCATTGCCAGCAACACCAAATCAATCAACTCAGTCATTAGTGTTTTTGCTCCTGTTGTTTGTCCTTAACCTCAGCTAGCGTTAGCAAGCCTCCATGGCGGGCTGATTTAGCCAGGGCATGGGATGCGGTAGGGCTGGTAATCATTAGAAAAGCCAAAATGAATAGTAGTTTTGCGGTATTTAAATCAAAAGACGTTTGCAAAAGCAGACCGCTAATAATCAAGATAGCGGCTATAGAATCGGTAATACTGGCGGCGTGCACGCGAGTAAAAAAGTCTGGGAATTTAAAGAGGCCTAGTGCGCCACTTAATCCAAAAAAAACGCCTGCAATGAGCAGTATGCTAGTGATGATATCTAAGACAAACATGTCAATCCATTCTTATATGAGAGTTATTCAACCGGTGCGGTGTATTCGAAAAAGCGCAATACAGCGACCATCCCTATAAAGTTGATCAGTGCGTATACAATGGCGATATCTAGAAACTCAGGGCGACCCATTAGATACCCAGTCACTGCAATAAATAGCACGGTCTTGGTGCCAAACATATTGACACCTAGAATGCGATCGTAAACGGTTGGGGCATAACAGGCTCTTGCCAAGGCCATTGCCATAACAAGCAAAATAGCAATGCAAATAGCAGCGTACATTTCTGTCATTTGTGTTCACCCCATATCTTGGTAATTTTCTTTTCCATTGCCTCTTGTTTAAGCTCTTCTATGGATGATTTTTGCAGTGCGTGGACGGTGATTTCATCATCCACCAAGTCCACGCTCAGAGTGCCAGGTGTCAGCGTTATGGAATTTGCATATAGCGCTCTTCTTTTTGGCGGGATATTTTTCGCATTTATCTTTGCTACACTCGGCGATAGTTTATCGGTAGAACCCCAGATTAATTTTGTTACTTGCAGACTTGAAGTGATGACTTGCCAAATTAGCCAAGGGAAATATTGCATTAGGCGAAGCCCAGTACCAATCTCTTGTTTTTCTTGATCGACATTATCCATACGTTTCAATACGAAAAGTACGATGATGACCGAAGCTATTCCAAAGGCGAGTAGTAAAGGCTGGAAGTAGCCTGAAAGCAACAGCCAGAAAGTTGAAAGTAAGATTGTCCATTTAGTCATGTGCATTAAGAGAAACGGTCCTTGTGCTTGATGTTAACCATAGGAAATTGGGAAATTTAACCTGCAATGTCTTTAGCATAGCGTATTTAAGCGTTAATACACGGGGATTTCACTTAATATGCAATGCTGACCATGATAGGTCAATAGAAGTATTTGAAATTTATTGATAGTATCTATCTATCACTGACAGAAAAGACATGAAAGGGTTAGACTTTTTAATGGCACAAGAAACCCCAACAATTAAACAGCTGGAGTACTTTGTCTGTCTGGCTGAGTCCACGGCTTTTCGCCGCGCGGCAGAGCTGTTAAATATCAGTCAGCCGACCTTAACGGCGCAAATATACAATTTAGAGAGCACGCTCAACCTAACTTTGTTTGAGCGTAGCCGTAGTGGTACTACCTTAACTCCAGCGGGTCGAGATCTGCTGGGTAATGCTCGACGGGTCATTGAGGAGATGAATGGTCTTGTTGATCAGGCGACTATGATCAACCGGGGGCCGGGAGGAACATTCAGAATCGGTGTATCACCTACCGTTGGACCTTATCTGTTACCCAATATTTTACCTGGACTGCATCAAGCGTATTCATCTCTGAAACTTTACGTGCGAGAAAATAAGCCAAAAACATTAGAGCTCGACCTATTAGAAGGTCGACTGGACTTGGTATTGATTCCGGGACCTTTTGGCAATACAGGTTTGACGGCTGAAGTATTGTTTCATGAACCATTGCAGCTAGTAGTACCAGATGATCATAAGTTGGCGAAGTTAAAAAAAGTGCAAGCTCATCATCTAGAGGGGCAGAACATACTGACATTGGAAGGCCAAAACAGCAGTTATCATCAGATGGAATTACTTTGTGTTGAGTTGGGCGCTAACATTGCGAGGGATTATGAAGGCACCAGTCTAGATGCTTTGCGTCAGATGGTGATGATGGGAATGGGATTAACGTTTCTACCTGAACTTTACATCTATTCCGAAATCCACCAGCCACAAGGTCTGATTGTTAGAGAAGTAGATAAATTAGAAATGTCCCGTACTCATGTATTAGCTTGGCGTCGAAATTCGCCTAATAGGAATTTTTACATGCAATTAGCTGAACAAATACGGTCTTTAGCGAAAACCAATTTAAGTGATGTTAATTTGAGCTTTTAAACTGGCCTAATACTTAAAGATGAACGGATTAGTGAGTGGTAAGGAAGTGATGAGTCATGGTTAATATCCTGGTAACGATGGAAGTTAAAGATTTTGCTTTGTTAGCGGTATTTGAACGAAAAGCGGTTGCAATTATGGGGGCTCATGGCGGAGAAGTAGTCAGGGCTTTTGAGTGTGGGCGCAATGAAGATGGTTCTGGTAAGGAAATTCATTTATTAGAGTTTCCTAGTCTTGTGGCATTTGAGTCGTATCGGTCAAATCCTTTATTGCTGAAGTATGCCAACCTTAGGAGTAAGGCGATAGAATCGACGGCTATCGTTATTTCAACGGAGTCGAAAGAATATGCTTAATAAAAGGTCTATTTCTATTATCATTCTGCCTGTTGGTGGATCTATGCTGTATAGCCTTTAGGAATGGAATAATGCTAAGAAGTTTATCTTTATGTTTAATATTAATGCTATTGATATCCGCTTGTTCTGGACCTCGTCAAGCTAAGCCAACCACTTATCCGTCTGCTCATTCGTCAGTTCAGGATCCAATTCAATACCCGACGCAATACCCAGGGAAACCCAAGTCATTAGCACTTCAGCCCCGTAGCAGTGAACTTCAAATTAAGTCGCATTGGGAGATGTCTTATTTTGATGAACCCGTATTCAATAGCAAAGTTGCGGTTTTAGAGGCAGGAAGTAAGGATAACCCCAGTATTATATTGATCCATGGGCTGGGTAATTTGGGCATGAAAGACTGGTTTACTGTCATTCCAGAGCTTGAGCAAAATTACCATGTGATCGCTATGGATCTTCCAGGGTTTGGTCTTTCCTCGTCGGCTAAGGGGCGTTTCTTGCCGACTAATTATGCAGATGTTATTGCGGCAATTAGTGAACAATATGCTAGTGGAAAAACGATTGCTATTGGGCACTCCATGGGTGGCGCTGTAGCTTTACGATATACCGAGCTATATCAAAATAGGGTTAATCAACTCATTTTGGTGGATGTTGCTGGGTTGTTAGAAAAATCCGCATTTATTAAACATATTGCTTCATTTGAAAAGGGCGAAAAATTATCGACACCCATGAAAATATTAATCGAGGGGGTAAATGATATTAGTTCCTCCTTGATTGAAACAGGGACAAAAAGCACCTTTATCAGTGATTTTTTACAAGAAAATGATCATGCGTGGGATTTTGTTGTTTCTGATTCGGCCAATATGAATGCCGCGTTAAGTCTAGTGGAAGAGGATTTTAATGAAGCCATTAATCAGGTTTTAGTCCCTGTTAATATTATTTGGGGCGAAAAAGACAATGTTGCACCGCTGCGGACGGGCAAGGTACTGAATAAGAAATTGCGTAATGCCCAATTGCAGGTAATTTCAGGGGCTGGACATGTGCCAATGAAAAGTCATCATAAAGAATTTATGGGTTATTTGACTGATGCTCTGAATAACAATAAGAGCCAAATCATCAAGCAGCAACTGTCTCTAGTAAAAGCAGGTATAAACCAAGGTCTTTTAACCTGTTTGAAAGAAAGGGGTAAAACCTATACGGGTTATTATGAAAAAATAGTCATAGAAAGCTGTGACCAGATACAGCTACTCAATGTCACAACAAACAACTTAATCATTACTGGTTCGGTGGTTGAAATTGAAAACTTAACTTATGAAAATGATGATCATTGGATGGAATTCAATGGTTCGGAAGTAACGATTACTAATGCGGATATAGCAGGGCATATCCCTATGTTGCTGAACGGCAGTAGCGTATATATGGCTGGAGTCTCTTTTAAATCGACAGGTGATGCGGTGATGATCGGAATGGGCTCGCGAGTTTCTGCTTCTTTTTGTGATATAGAAAGTCCAAGTTACTCGGGCATTGTTCATGGTGCTTTTCATCGTAGTCATGAGCCTTTGATGAAGTCAAAAGCTGGTCAATAAAAAAAAGACGCATAAATAATCATCTTGGTTAATCAATTAACGTGAATGATAAAGGGCAAAAAATGGAGTTGTTATTTTCTTATGGTACTTTGCAGCAGAAGAATGTTCAGCTAGCAAACTTTGGTAGAGAGTTAGTTGGAAAAAAAGACTCATTACCTGGGTATGTTCTTGGTGATATTGTGATTACCGATGAGCGGGTTATCCGTGAAAGTGGGAAATCGGTACATCAAATATTAAAAAGGGTCCCTAATCAGGAAGACAGAGTATTGGGAACTGTGTTTGAGATAACCCCTGAAGAACTAATGCAAGCAGATGATTATGAAGTCGATGACTATAAGAGGGTATCTGCGCAGCTATCTTCAGGAGTTACTTGTTGGATATATGCCGCGGCAACTGAATAAGTTTATTCGTATCTAGCAGCCTTTAATAAACGGATTCTCATTTCCTTGAATTGCTTTTATTTGCATGTTTTTCTCGCATTCCCATCGTGTTGTTGAGAATTGTTTGTCCCAAGCTTTAAATAAACGCTTATCTTGTGTCGATAAAGATAAATCATATCGTTTAGCCATATACAAATAGGTGCGAGCGATTTGCCCCTTGGTATGTTCGGGTGGCTGAACTTTTCGCTTTTTGAAATCAACTAGTATGTCGCATTGACCATATTGATGGGGTATGCCATTCCAGTGACTAAAACGATAATTTGAACGGTCACCGTTCACTTCTCCAATGCTAGGCACTAGATTATGCATGTCGCCTTCCATGCGTTTAAAGCGTTTGTTTTTTTTGCAGGCTTTGCGACCCCCTTTTTGCCAGCATTGCATTTGATGGCCGAAATTCCAAGCCGGTACTACATGCTCCCATTCAATTCGGTTGGCGCGTTTTATCTGTTTTCGGACTTCATAACCACAGCTTGAGAGCTGAGGAATTAGTTTTTTTCCTTTGTGATAATAGTCACAGCCACAATAAAAGCTTTCTTGATGCTTTCCTTGATAGATTTTGGCAAGAATTCTTTTAGCTTTAGAGAAACTTATGATCTCGTTTGCCGTGCTTGTTAGGGGGGAGGTGATAAGGAGAAAAATCAAAAAAGCTTTGAACATCAATAATCTACAGTAGATACATAAAAAGTATGAGTTAAATGCGGCAATACTAACATCAATCTACTGATAAAGAACTGCATAAGATCGGTGTGCTAAGCTCATAGATAGCTGTTAATTGGATGAGCCTATGGTCGATACAGTATTTACTAGGAGAGAGCTTTTAGGCGTCTTAATGGGGATGAGCCTGAGTTCAAATGCTATATTGGCAGTTGCATCCAGAAAATTGAATGACGTGAATATTGCTAAGAAAGCGCAGGCTAAGTTCGAGCTAAGGTTTGCATCCCCTTATGATTCGGCATCTTGGCGAACAACCCCCCATATGCATAAGCAAATTAAGCAGCAGATTGAATTGTCTTCTCATGGCGAGATATACGTTTCAATATTAGATAAAGGCATCGCGGGCATTGGCCCAGACCTCATGAAGCGGGTATCACATGGTTATGTTTCTGGGGCATTGGTTTCAGCTTCAAATTTAAGTCCAGTGGCTCCAGTATTGGATGTATTAAACATTCCTTTTTGGTGCGCCGATAATCAGTCTTATTTAAATCTGATTACTTCTTCTGTATGGCAGGCTGAAGTGGTGAATAGAATTAAAAAACGTGGCGTATTGGAGGTTATGTTTCCCTATGTGGTGGGATCTCGTACGATTACATCAACTCGTTTGCATAATGAAAGAGTCGCGGTTCCCGCCGATCTGGCAGAAAAGCTAGTGAGGATTCCAACGAGTAGAGTACTAAAGAACTTTTACGAAATCACCGACGCTAAAACGGTGAGAATTCCATGGGGAGAGGCCAGTCAAGGGGCGCGCGATGGTAACTTCCAATTTTTAGATCCATCAGTGGTGGGTCTAAATAATGGGCCGAATAATTTGCGTAACCATTTAGGTACGGTTTCTTTAATTGACTCAGTTCAAGACAGTTGGCTTGCGGTTATTAATCAGCAGTGGTTAGCCATGCTACCTAAGTATTTACAGCAAGCTGTTCGCGAAGCCTGCGATAAGGTGTTCAAACAACAGTTTCAAGGTATCACAGGTATCACCAGTAATTGCGTGAAAGGATTAGAAGCCGCTGGAGTGACTATGTATCAACCAACAGAAGTTGAGAAAGAGTCATGGATGGAATGCTGTGGTCATCAGCATCGTTCTTGGGACAGCATTAAACGCTCGATTTTAAAGGATGATCCGTTATTTCCTAAGCTGCTAGAAGCAGCTCAAACTAATAATGGTTATCACCTGAAAAGCTAGCATTATGAATTTTTATGCACGTTATTTACATGATGCCGCCGTAATGAATGCCGGTGAGCTGCGACATTTCTTTTTTCCAGCAGGTAAGGTCGTATGGGCTGAACTGGTTCAGGTTATTATGACCGCAGGCTCTAGCCATGACTTTCATTAATTCATTTGAGGCGGTTAAAAAGTTGCACAGCTGTTGCGCTGATTGATCAACGTTTAATTTAGCCCGTAATTCTGGCTTCTGGGTTGCGACCCCAGCAGGGCAGTTGTTGGTATTGCACATTCTTGCCGCCACACAGCCAATGGCTTGCAAGGCTGAATTCGCTAGGGCAATGCCATCGGCGCCTAAGGCTAGTGCTTTAATAAAGTCGTCTGGAGTACGTATGCCACCCGTGATGATGAGGGTTACATCGCGGCGATTAACTTTATCGAGATAGCGTTTTGCTCTGGCGAGTGCAGGGATTGTTGGTACGGATATGTTGTCTCTGAAAATAGAGGGGGCAGCGCCCGTACCGCCTCCTCGACCATCGAGTATGATGTAGTCCGCACTGGCATCGAGTGCGAATTGGATATCCTCTTCAATGTGATTCGCCGAGAGTTTGAAACCAATGGGTATTCCGCCAGTGATCTCTCTGACTTGATTGGCAAATGAGCGAAAGTCTTCAATGCTTGATAAATCATGAAAAGTGGGTGGGGAAACAGCATTTTGTCCTGCGGCTAGGTGTCGAACTTGGGCAATTTTTTCGGTAACTTTATTCGCTGATAAGTGCCCGCCAGTTCCTGTTTTTGCACCTTGTCCGCCTTTGAAATGAAAAGCTTGGACATTTTTCAGTTTATCCCAATCAAAACCAAACTTAGCGGAGGCTAGTTCGTAGAAATAGTGGCTATTGGCAGCTTGCTCTTCCTCCAGCATGCCGCCTTCTCCGGAACAGATCCCTGTACCTGCTAATTCTGCGCCTTTGGATAACGCAAGTTTAGCTTCTTCTGACAGTGCGCCAAAGCTCATGTCGGAAACAAATAATGGCATTGCTAGTCTTAGCGGTTTTTGAGCGTTCGGACCAATGACTAGCTCAGTTGAGACAGTAATATCTTCCATTAAGGGTTTACGCGCAAGTTGTGCGGCTAATAATTGGATGTCTTGCCAACGAGGGAGTTCGGGGATTGGGACGCCCATGGCGGTCATCTCACCGTGGCTGCCAGTTTTGCTGAGTCCGTCTCTGGCGAGGTTTTTTATATAAGTGAGTGTGGGTTCTTCATAGGTACTGTCTGTATGGGCGCTATTTGAACTGCTGGTCGTACTAGAAATTATTGTGCTGGTATCTTCATCTTTCAATTTGGCATGGGTGCCATCGCAATAGGGTAGATTGTTACTACGTTTGCACATGCAAAGATAAGCGGTATCGGTTTCTTTAGCAGTGAAAGCAACTGGTTTGAATGGGGTATTCTTATGGGAGCCATCACAGAAAGGTTGGTTGCTTGAATCGCCACAGGCGCAAAAATAATATTCTTCGCCCTTGGTTAATTCGGTCGCCTTGGGTTTTCTTCCTGCTATGGTTGGTTTTCGGGAGGGTGAAGTTGGGTTTTCAGAAACAGATTTTTCAGAACCAGAAGCCATGACGAATTCCTAAGTTAACCAGTATTACGTTCGATATACTACGTTTGAGATTCTACGTTTGAGATTCTGTTCAATCATCACGTAGGGTTAATAAAGGTTAGTTGTCGATGGTCATCTGGTCAAAATATGGTCAGGCAAGCTCTAAGGGTGTTTAAGCATGAACTTACTCAGATTACCCATGGCCATGTTAGATACTTTTTTACGTAAAAAGGGCGTCCAGCCTAATAATAATCCCGGTAATCCCAATGCTTGGCGACTCCAGCTCCAGAAATTGAAGCGATCGATGTGTTTAATGATTTTGCCATCGCGAAACTCAAATTCAGCATCGATTATATTGTGTACAAAATTACCTGTTTGGCTAAAAGAGTATTTGGGCTCCCAGTGGGCGGTGATATTGCCGTTATCCTCTGTCACCGTAAATTCCATCGTCATGTCTTTGCCGCGTTCACATAACATATGCCACATGCCGCCAATTTCATTGCCTGTTAATTCAAAGGCTTCATCTCTGAAATACGCATCAGGGTGGTAGCAGGTCGCCATGGTTTTATAGTCTTTGTTTTTAAAGGCGCTATAAAAAGTCTCAATCAAAGCTTTGTTATTATTTGGGCTATTAGTCATTGTTATTAAACCTTCTTTTTAATTTCTATGTTTACCCGCTAGTGTTATTAAGCCTGTGAATAGATAGCAAGCTTCATGTTACTGCTGCGGTTGTTGTGATATCTCATAAGTGTAGGTGGATGCAGGTTTGTTTACGAGTGGCTATTATGCCATCATGGGTGGGTTAATAGGACGTGATGATGTCGGGTTTATGAAATGTGCTTTGTTAATGCTGGATCGAAGTCCAGTAACTTCGGTCAGTGGACCTATGGAGATATTGGCGCTAGCGAATAGTCTCGTCGAGGAAGACAAGCGTTTAGTATTGCAATTAGTCAGCGCGACGGGTGAGCCTGTGACGTGTTTAGGGGGCTTGCAGCTTTCTGTTCATGCCCATTATC
This sequence comes from uncultured Oleispira sp., assembly GCA_913019965.1. Classification (GTDB taxonomy): domain Bacteria; phylum Pseudomonadota; class Gammaproteobacteria; order Pseudomonadales; family Oceanobacteraceae; genus Oleispira. The sequence continues at coordinate 58,259 of CAJVZR010000007.1, read as the reverse complement.
GACAGATAGAGTCTCCTGATCTTATTGTTATTGGGGCAATTGGGCATCCCGCGCTGCGAAAAGACGAGTTTGATAGCGATGTATTGCAGTGGCTAACCGATCAGCATGCGTTAGGGGTGAAAATAGTTAGTATTTGTACTGGAGCGTTTGTATTGGCTGCGACGGGGTTGCTAAATGGCAAGCAGGCTACGACTCACTGGCAGTGTGCTAATTTATTTAGGCAATCTTTTCCGCACGTTTTATTACGCAGTGAGAAGATGATTACTCACCAAGGAAACTTGTATTGCTCTGCTGGGGCCAGTGCTTATCAAGATATGAGCTTGTATTTAATCAGAGAGTTTTATGGCGATGATATTGCTCAGCAATGTGCTAAAGCGGTTTTGATTGATTCGGATCGTTATAGTCAGTTGCAGTATTCAAGTCATCAGCCTACGCGACAGCATAATGATGAGCTCGTGCACTCTTTACAAGATTGGCTACGTGATCATGTGGCACATGAATCATTCAGTATTGTCGATCTCGCCGATAAAGTGCATTTAAGTGAGCGTCAATTGAAGCGCCGATTTAAGCAAGCAACTAACGAATCGCCTTTAGCCTACATTCAAGCCTTACGTATTGAATTAGCTAAGCAGCTACTGGAAACGACAATGCAGGGTATTGAAGTTGTAGGGCGTGGAGTAGGTTATGAGGATGTAAGGTTTTTTCGGCAAGTATTTAAGCGTATAGCAGGGCTATCCCCCAGTGAATATAGGCAAAAATTTGCTTTAAAGCGTTAGTTTAGTATTCTGCTTCAGTTAATTTTGTTATTAGAATCTCTTTAGTTAATTAGGTTTCGTTATGCGTATTGTTGTTCGATCTGTTATGCCGTTAGTTTCGATATTTTTAATCGCTCTATGTCAGGTCGTAGGGGTGTCGGCTAGTGATCAATCTTCAGGGATTAATTTCTCTACGATTAAACAAAGCGCCATTTTGTCCGCCGCGTCATACAGTAGTGTGCCAACACAGGGGGTAGCGGGTACCGACTTTAAACCTGTCGAACAGATTGTTTTACCCGTTACCGCTGTGAGTTACTTTTTTGCACGTAATGCAACTACTCAGGCTTTATCCTTTCGTGGAACTTCAAATTTAGAAAATGTGCTGGTGGATTTAGACGTATCCTTAAAGTCAGATGCGCATAGTGGCATATTATTACATCAAGGTTTTGCTGCAGCAGCTTGGGATGCGTATCAGAACGTTAAGCCAAAGTTAGATGCGTCTCAGCCAATTATTACAACAGGCCACAGTTTGGGTGGGGCTATCGCTGTTATTGTTGCTATGTATTTACAAAAAGATGGCTTTAACGTATCCCAGGTCATAACATTTGGACAGCCTAAGGTGACCAACGTGGCCGGAGCGGGGGCTTATGCATCCTTGCCTTTAACTCGAGTCGTGACGCCTAAAGATATCGTACCTTTGGTTCCGCCATTGAGTCCTCTGCAATTACAAAACTTGGATATCTATTGGCATATGGGGCAAGAAGTTATATTAATGGCTGAGCGCAAGTATGCGTTAACGTCGGGATTAAAAAGCATGATGCGAGCCACTAAATTTGTTTCCAGTGTACCCGATGAAACTAATTTGCATGCTCATCAGATGGCGACGTATTTGCAACTAATTAATAGTAATCTGCAATTCGCTGAAGAGGTGCCCTATAAGATGGAGATTAATTTGTTCGGCTTTAGCTTGGATTAAAGTCTTGTACAGCTTTAACAAAGGCTGAACCATAGCGTTCTAGTTTCATCTGACCAACTCCTGATAAGGTTGAAAATTCATCAAGATTTTTTGGCTTTAGAGCCAACATGGATCTCAGCGTCGAATCATGGAATATCATGAAGGGAGCGATACCTTGTTCTCGTGCTAATAGGGTTCTGCAATCACGTAGAGCCTGCCATAATCCTTGTTCTTGTGGTTGAATTTCAGTGTCTTGTTGTTTAACTTTTTGACTGTTCGAAGCTTTATGTTTGTCAAAAGTATCCAGTCTTAAGGTGAGTTGATCGCTTCCTTTTAATAATCCGCGGCTGGATTCGTCGAGAGATAGCTGGCCGTAGTCATAGTTCACTTTTAGATAACCGTGAGCAACAAGTTGGCGGAATAGAGAGCGCCACTGACCTTCGCTCAGGTCACTGCCAATACCAAATGTTGAAACATTTTGATGATTGAATTGCTTGATCTTTTCAGTCAATTTACCGCGTAATACATTGATGACATGGACTGTCCCAAAACGCTGATCAGTTCGAAAGACACAGCTAAGTGCTTTACGTGCTGCTTCAGTCGCGTCCCAGGTTTTCACCGGTGTGATGCAGTTATCGCAATTGCCGCAGTGTTTAGGGTCGGGGTAGTGATTGCTTAAATCGTCCCCAAAATACTGAATAAGCAGACGTCTGCGACAATCAGTAAGCTCAGCTAAGCCCAGCATGCTGCTTAGTTTTTGTTGCTCGATGCGTTTGAATTGTTCGTCGCCATCACTGCCGGCCATCATTTGCTTGAGTTTGATGACATCTTCTAATCCATAAGCCATCCATGCATTGGCAGCTTGACCATCACGACCAGCGCGACCTGTTTCTTGATAATAGGCCTCAATGCTTTTGGGTAGGTCTAGGTGGGCGACGAAGCGAACGTCAGGTTTATCGATGCCCATGCCAAATGCGATCGTTGCCACCATGACAATGGATTCTTCTCGTAAAAAACGCTGCTGATTTTGTTGGCGTACGTTTTTATCTAAACCCGCATGATAAGGGAGTGCGTTGATTCCTTGAGTGGCTAACCATTGAGCGGTGCTTTCAACTTTCTTGCGTGACAAGCAATAAACGACACCTGCTTGGTTTGGGTGCTCCGTTTGTATAAAGTTTAGTAGTTGAGCTTTGGGGTTATTTTTTAGCGTGATGCGGTATTGAATATTAGGACGGTCAAAGCCAGAGACAAAGATCTTGGCATTTTGTAAGCCAAGTCGAAAAATGATTTCTTCTCTGGTTTTATTATCTGCGGTAGCCGTTAATGCAATTCTTGGGATGGTTGGGAAACTTTGTTGCAACAAGCTAAGTTGCAGGTAGTCACTACGAAAATCGTGACCCCATTGAGAGACGCAGTGAGCTTCATCGATGGCAAATAAAGACAATTGGCAGCGATGTAACCAATCTAAGGTACGCGCTAAGGTTAATCGCTCTGGAGCGAGGTAGATAATGTCGAGCTGGCCTTGCAATGCTTGTTGTTCAACTTGGGCATTGTGGCTATTGGGCATTGACGAGTTCACGCAGGCAGCGCGTATGCCCGCTTGAGTTAATGCATCGACCTGATCTTGCATTAAGGCGATTAAAGGTGAAATCACGATGCCGATGCCATTACGGACTAGGGCAGGGATCTGATAACACAGTGATTTGCCGCCACCGGTCGGCATTAATACAAAGGCATCTTCGTTATTTAGTAATGCTTGAATGATTTGGTCTTGAGGGGCTCGAAACTGGTCGTAACCGAAGGTATTCTTCAATACATCGTATGCTTGTTGCATCATGCTTTATCAGCTTCCTTGTCGGCATATACGAAGGTGATATTCTTTCTAAAATCGCGAAATTTTATCCCTTGTTTTAGAAAGCATTGTTGAACTTGTTTAATAAGCAAAGTGTGTTGCTCGATATTTGGCGCTAAAGTATGGGCTGAATCATAAGTAAGATGGCATTTCAGCTTCAAGCTATTGGGAAAGTTACTCCAGTCGGCGCTATATTCAATCAGCTCTATTTCTATAATCTTATTGGACGCCAGTGTGATGGCTTTGCGTACATTGATATTTAGTTTAAGGGTGACTTTGCTATTAGAGTTGTTATTAGCTTTCATTCCGGTTCTCAATTTTCACTGAGTTCTTGGTTGCTGCTTTCATCGAGTGTCGGATCGAATCCCAACTGAAAACAATGAGTGCCAGCCAGATGCAGCTAAAGGTGATGATTTCTTTTAGCCCTAAAGATTCATCATAAAACTGGACTGCAAGAAGAAACATTAAGCTAGGGCCAATGTATTGAATAAACCCAATGGTGGTGTATTGCAGTCGTTTGGTCGCTGCGGTGAAACACAATAAAGGCAAGGTAGTGACTATGCCTGCACTGATTAGGAGTAAGTTGGTCTGCGAATTATTATTGGCTAAATTTGAGGTGTCTGAGCTCGGCATGAAATACCAGTAAGCAATGGCGATAGGCAATAATACCAATGTTTCAATGAGCAGCCCTGGGATGGATTCAACTTGGATTTTCTTATGGATTAGTCCATAAAATGCAAAAGAAATAGCTAGGGATAAGGCAATGTAAGGGATTGAGCCAAATCCAATAAGTTGAATTAGGACCCCACTGACTGCAAGAGCGACGGCGACACCTTGTCGTTTGCGTAATCTTTCCGATAAGAAGAGGTAACCCATTAATACATTGATCAGTGGGTTTATGTAATAGCCTAAGCTTGCATCTAACATGTGATTGTTATTTACCGACCAGATGAACATTCCCCAATTAAAACCTAACAAGCATGCACTTAGAGCTAGCAAGGCTAACTGTTTTGGGCGTTTAAAAACGGCGATGATCTTTGGCAGCTGGTGACTTATAGCGCTGACCAGAATAAGAAATATGATTGACCACACAACGCGCTGGGATAGTATTTCTTTGGCATCGATATGGATCAGTTGTTTAAAGTAGATTGGCGCTAGTCCCCACATGATAAATGCGGCTAGGGCAAATAGAACCCCTGATTTTTGCTGTTGAGCTGGCATGAGATATTACAAATAGTTATGTATTGTGGATGGGTGTAATATTAACATTTAAAGGACTAAAAAAGGATGTGTTTGTGAATAGACTATTGTTCACAGTGGTTGTGATGTTAGGTTTATTATTCGGCGCTGGCTGTGCTTTTTATCCGACAACATCCGATCAGCAGCATCATGCGGATGATTGTCAGATGTATACTCGGGAGTTGGCGTTAGATTATGCTGAGATGCCTATTGAAGAATGTGCAGGTTCTGGTGCTGAGGGATCGCTTATTTGCTTAGCTGCATTAGGGGTCGTTGTTCCAGTAGGGTCTTTAGTTGCCTCGGGCAGTATTGTCGTGGCTGGGAATTCCTTACATTGGCTTGAGTATCATGGCACTTGTGATGAAGGTTTACTTTGGTCTGCTATAGAGGATGCAACACCCGATGAGTAATTCAGATTTATGTCGTAGTTTTTGTGTTATTGTCGTACTAATAAATGAAGTGAATAAATAGAAGTCTCATTTTATGGAACAAACAAAATTAGTCTGCCTTGGTGGTGGTCACGGTCTTGGTAGACTTCTCGTCTCGTTACGTGAGCTTGGTCCTAATTTGAGCGGTATTGTGGCGACGACTGATGAAGGTGGATCAACCGGGCGGCTGCGTGAAGAAGCCGACACGATTGCTTGGGGAGATTTACGAAATTGCCTTTCTCAACTCTGTACGCTAGATGGTATCGGTCAGATATTATTTGAATATCGCTTTCAAACTCAAGGTGATCTTGATGGTCATAACTTGGGTAATTTAGTGCTTTTTGCTTTAGATCAACTCTCGGTAAGGCCGACTGATACGATTCAGATTGTTCGAGATATGTTAAGGATTCAAAGTCACCTCTTTCCAATGGCAGACTCTCCTACCACTTTAATGGCTAAAACAGAGCCAGTATTGGGTCAGGAACCTAATACCTTAGTCGGTGAATTGTCGATAGATGATAGTGATGAAGAGATTGCTCAGCTGTATCTAGATCCTAAAGTGAGCGCTGAGCAGGAGGTTATTGCAACCATTGAACAAGCCGATGCGATTATCCTAAGCGCGGGTAGTTTCATGACCAGTATTATGCCATCACTTTTGGTTGATAATATTCTTTCTGCAATCAATAAGAGTAAGGCGCCATTAATATTGGTGGTGAATATTAAGGAGGAAGAGTTGGGTGGAGGGCTTAAACTCACCTTTGCTAAGCAGATGGCGTTATTGCAGAAGGCAGGTGTTCGCTCTTTGGATTATATCTTATGGCCTTCTAATAGAGATTTATCAGTAGAACACTTCAACAAATATCCGATTAAACAAATTGATATGGAGCCTTGTGAGCGAGGCTTGCATAATGAAAGTATTTTAAAGAAAGCGATCTTTGACTTGCTTTAACTGGAGATTATTAACCGCCGAATAAGCTTTCTTGATGATCATCTAGCCATAGTGGGTATTTAGCCATGGCTTTTGAGTACAGGCGACTTTGCTGGTGGAATTCTAACCAGCTCCTTAATTTTGGATAAGGGGCTTGTATAAACCAGGGGCGGTTGACCCGTGAAAACTGACGCACAAAGGGAAGTAACGCGTAGTCAATTAAACCTGCTTTCTCTCCGATAAAAAAGCCATTGGCATTCAGTTTTTCTTCTAGTTCAGTAATAAACATTTCACACTTTTCACGTTCTGCTAATTCATTATCATGATGAAAGCGTTTAGCTTTTTTATAGGTTTCGAGCTGAGGTTTAAATTGTTTATCATTGCGATGAATTAAGGCGATCATTGCCTCTAAGTCATTTGGATGTTCTTTATGCAGCAAGTCTTGAGGGTCGTTTTGTCGCAGAGCCCAGAGCATGATATCTAAGCTTTCATCAATCACTCTGTCATCGGGCAAAACCAATACGGGCACTGTACCTTTGGGGGATACTGCTAGCATTTCATCAGGTTTATTTTTCATCACAATGGCGCGCAGCATTACCGACTGCTGCGCCATTAATAAGCCTAGTCTGGCTCGCATTGCATAAGGGCAATGTTGGAGCGAGTAAAGAATTGGTAGCATGATTATGCTATAGCCCTTGACGATACTGCGCGTTAGTTGAAAGGGTTACCATTTCGTTTAATGGCTCAGAGGCTTCTTTATTTCCTTTGATGAGGTTCTCAAAGTGCTGCAGCAGCTGTGCTTTATCTTCAACAGCGGTATCACCCGACCCAATATTGGTGAGATCGATAAAGAATTCATCAAATAAATCTCCAAGGTCATCGACAATATCTAGGTTGAGGAATTGTTCGTCGTTATAGATGCTCGGATATCCACCTTTTTGTTTGTCGATGGAGTATTTGACCCCTCTAACACTTTTAATCGTGGTGGCTTTTTCACATTTCAACATGCAGCCATCTTCAATGCTGGGTTTTTTACAGCCGACCGTTGGTTGGAAGAAGCATTGGCGACTCGTCATCATTAGAATAGGGTGGTAGATGCTGTAATACAGTTTGAAATCGTCTGGGCGAGCGATGTTTCTTAACTGTAGACGATTGATCTCGTTGGACATGAAAGCCCCAGCGCAATTCAGCTCTTCTTTTAACGTAAGTAGTGCGTAGGAATTGGTTGTATTTAAGAAGGGGCCTGCCACCCATTCAATGCCCATTTCAAATGCTTTATAGGCAATGCCCGTATTGTTGGTAACAATGCGCTTAGGCTTGACTTGCTCTAGGATTCTTACCGCTTCTATGTAGTCTTTACCGATTAATACAGCAGGGAACCATGGGATTAGTCTTGGATTGGCTTTTAACAGGTCTATGTGTTTCGTGCAGTTTTTCTTTAAACTTTCAGGGATTTTAAAATACACATCCGCATCGGTTAGCTCACAAAGGTGAAAATCTTTTTCGTCTGCAATTAAAATCGACATTGATGGCTTGCCTGACGATTTGTTGCTTTTATCCAGTGGCGGAACTTCGACATTAGCAACAAGTTCGACCGAGTCGTTTAGTAAAAATGCGAGCTTGTTTTTGAGTGCCGTTAATTCTTTAAAAGGAATGCTTAATCCCGAATTATAGTTTTCGAAACAGAATTCTTTAAGGCTGAATTCAGAATTATCAAAGCTCTTAAAGCGTTTGCTTAGCGTTTTTTCGTCTAGTTCCGCTTTTCCTGTGGTAGAAAGTAGCGAATCGGACTGAATGCTTATGACTTTAGCATCATCGCTATTACTATTGGCTGGTTCGGAGGTTGCGATTGAATCGTCACCTACGGTCGCAGTAATGCTTAACGGAGAATTGTTAGATCCGGAAAATTCAATAGTGAGTGGCAATTTTGCAGTGGTTAAATAATGGATTTTATCTCTAAGCTCAGCGCCTAACTGATTTTTTTCGATATAGAGATCGTCTTTAGCTTCTTGTATTTGTACGACTGAAATCTCGTCACTGCTGCTGTTCTTTGCACTGTTAATCGCGTTATCGACTGCATGCTTCACGCTATGGTCACGAGGGTTATCGATGAACATGTCTTTGGTCAAGTTGCCTTGTAAAAACGAGTTGGTGAAGTCGCGGTTAAATACCTTATGCAGATTTGAATCGTCGGGTAGTAATTTTCCCGTTTCTACAAATTCATTAATGCCCTTGCGCCAAGTGTCTACGACTGTATAAACGTAGTGAGCGCCTTTAATGCGGCCTTCAATTTTTAATGAATCAACACCTGCTTCAACTAGATCGGGTAGATCAAAATAGGCTGAGTTATCTTTTAAATTTAATGGATACTTATTTCCAGTTGCGGTGACTTCATATTCTTCACGGCAGGCTTGGCTGCAGCGACCACGGTTGCCTGAATTACCGACACTGACTGAACTTGAGTAACACTGGCCAGAGAATGCGATGCACAGAGCGCCGTGGACAAAGACTTCGGTTAGTATGCCGACATCGTGAGATAGCTTGGTTAGCGACTTGATTTCACCCAAATTCATTTCTCGGGACAAGTTAACGCGGGAGGCACCAATTTTATTTAAAAAATGTATTTGCCCTTCATTGTGTGTGGTTAATTGCGTTGATGCATGAATGTCGAGAGTGGGGAAATGCTTTTTAACTAGATTAAACATACCGAGATCTTGCACAATGATGCCGTCAATGCCGCTATTTACTAACTTGTTTAATAGCTTGATCATTGTGGGTAATTCTTGCTCTAGAATCACTACGTTCAGTGTTAAGAAAACCTCACAGTCGTATTTATGAGCCAAGCGTAATATGCCAGTTAAGTCGTCAAAGGAAAGATTGGCAGCTCTGTTGCGGGCATTGAATGTATCTAGGCCGCAATAAACGGCGTTGGCGCCTGCAACGATCGCTGCTTTAATGGCTTCAATATCACCGCCAGGGGCTAATAATTCAATCTTTCTACTCATCGGATTCACTGCTTTTGTATCGTGTAAATTAGAGCGGCGATTCTAACGGTATCTTAGGTTGATTGCTATAAAATGGCGGGGGTAGGGAGGATTAAAGTGCTGACTTTACGTGGTGTCGACTTTGAATGAGGAATTGTTTGCATAAAAAAGGCTGCATAAGCAGCCTTTTATTGTTTAGCCTATGATGGCTAATCTTTAAGATAACTTAAAGAACCATGTCTTTTAGTTTCTTCAACGGCAGAACTTTAACCTTGGTGCTGGCTGGTTTAGCCGCAACATCCATTAACTCGCCAGGCTTGAACGGGTTAGGTACGTTTTTGCGTGCTTTTTGAGCTGGCTTTTTAACGGTTTTGATTTTCAATAAACCTGGCAGTGTGAATTCACCCACAGCACGTTTTTTAACGTGGCGTTCGATGATGTCACCTAGCTCATCTAGAACACTAGCAACTTCTTTTTTGCTTAGTTCAGTTTTCTCAACTAGCTCGTTTACAAGCTGAGTTTTAGTGAATTTTTCTTTTACTGCGGTTAATTTTTTAACCGGAGCTGCAGCAACTACTTTTTTAGCTGGAGCTTTTTTAGCTGGTGCTTTTTTAGCAGCAGGTTTTTTCTTAGCAGCCATGGTATTTCCTTTCATGGTAAATAAATTAAGTGAAGCGTTATGTTAATAGATGCAAGGTGTCGCTCAGCATCTCGCTCACGACCCTATTTTTAAAGCAAAAAAATAGGGCGTGCAAGTGCAAAACCCTATTTTTATAGTGTTTTTGATGAAAAAAGATCAAAAACCTAGCTTAAAGCACAAAATTAACTGGCCAGTTTGAGTAGGGTGCCAAAAATACTGGTGTATTTTTCTGGGAATAAACGTTGTATTCGGTCCATGAATTTTGCATCCTGGCCAATTAATATACGGCGTTTATTTTTACGTACGCCATTTAATATCGTTTGTGCGGCTTTAGCTGGAGTAGTGCGAGCCATTTTATTGAATTCTTCAATTTGTTGGGCGTGTGTTTGCTCGCCAACCATGGAGGTGTGCATGCGACCATTGACTACGATATTGGTCTTAATGCCACCAGGATGTACGCAGCCGACATAGACATTAGTATCTTTCACCTCTTGGCGTAGTGATTCTGTGAAGCCTCTTACTGCAAATTTAGCGGCGTTGTATTGTGATTGTGTTGGTAGAGCTATGATACCGAAAATACTAGATACATTAATAATCGCTGCTTCAGGGCGGGTTAACATATGTGGTAAGAAGCTTTTAGTCCCATAAACAACACCCCAGAAATTTATGTTCATTAACCATTCGAAATCTTCGTAACTACCATCTTCTACGGTTTGAGCTAAGGCAACTCCCGCATTATTGAAAAGTAGGTCGGCTTGGCCGAATTCGTTGATAACGTCTTGGCTGTGTTTCTCAAATGCATCGCGATCTGCAACATCTAATCTAGTGATCGTTACTTTGCCGCTGCCTGTTAGGCTGGCTTTAGTTTCTTCTAGGCCTTGGATATTAACATCTGAAAGTGCGAGCTGAGCACCTTCAGCACTTAACTGTTGTGCTAATGCACGCCCAATACCGGAGCCAGCTCCAGTGATGACTGCAACCTTGTTGGCAAATGATTTCATAGTTAACCCTTGGTTTTCTTTATTATTATGTTCGGCAACTTATTGTTGTCGAGTGATTAAAAAACATTCAATTGTGCTTTTGATGCCATCAGATTACCTGAGCCACCTTCGGCAACAAGGTGCATTTAGGCCTGATATACGTCTTTTAAACGACATTTTTTATTAAAGTCATACAAACTTGGCGAACAAGTGTCGGCAACAGCGTGAAAATCGGTATAATGCTCGGCTTTAAATATTTTCATATCCATCTAATAAGTAGGATTTAGCAATGCGCACTCACTATTGTGGTGATATCAACGAAACCTCGATTGACGATACCGTCACTTTTTGTGGCTGGGTTCACCGCCGCCGTGACCACGGTGGAGTAATTTTCTTAGACGTTCGTGATCGCGAAGGTCTTGTTCAGGTAGTTTTTGATCCTGATACTGTAGAAGCTTTTAATACCGCTGATAGCGTACGTTCAGAATTTGTTGTTCAGATTGTGGGTCGCGTTCGTGGTCGTCCAGACGGTGCTGTTAATGACGGTATGCGCACAGGTAAAATTGAGATCTTGGGTAAAGAAATCACTGTGTTAAACAAAGCACAGACTCCTCCTTTTCCTTTAGATGGCTATACCGATGTGGGTGAAGATATTCGCCTTAAGTATCGCTATATGGATATGCGTCGTCCTGAAATGCAAGAAAAGATGCGTTTCCGTTCTAAAGTAAGTTCAAACTTACGTCGTTATTTAGAAGATAACGGTTTCCTAGATATCGAAACCCCAATTCTGACACGTGCAACTCCAGAAGGTGCTCGTGATTATCTAGTACCGTCACGTACTCATGAACATAGCTTCTTTGCTTTACCGCAGTCGCCACAGTTGTTTAAGCAGTTATTGATGGTCTCTGGTTTCGACCGCTACTACCAGATTGCTAAGTGCTTCCGTGATGAAGATTTACGTGCCGACCGTCAGCCTGAGTTTACTCAGATAGATATCGAAGCCTCTTTCATCGACGAAGAAGAAATCATGGACCTGACTCAGGGCATGATCACTGAGTTGTTCGAAAAAGAATTGGATGTGAAGTTGGGTGAATTCCCACGTATGCCTTATGCTGAAGCGATGTCTAAGTACGGTAGTGATAAGCCAGACTTGCGTATTCCTTTGCAGTTAGTCGACGTTGCTGAATTCCTGCAAGACATCGAATTCAAAGTATTTGCTGCTCCCGCTAAAGATCCTAAGGGTCGTGTTGCGGCTCTTCGTGTTCCTGGTGGCGCTGAAATCAGCCGTAAGCAGATTGATGCTTACACTAAGTACGTTAGCATTTATGGTGCTAAAGGCTTGGCGTGGATTAAAGTTAATGAAATTGAGAAGGGTGTAGAAGGTTTACAGTCTCCTATCATTAAGTTTATCGGCGATGATAATACTATGGCAATTATGAAGAAGTTGGGCGCTGAAAACGGCGATATCATCTTCTTTGGTGCTGATAAAGAAATGATCGTAAACGAAGCGCTGGGTGCGTTACGTTGTAAGATCGGTGAAGACATGAATTTGTATACGTGCGATTGGGCACCTATGTGGGTTGTTGACTTCCCAATGTTCGAAGAAACAAAAGATGGTGGCATTACTGCAATTCACCACCCGTTCACGGCGCCTTCGTGCAGTCCTGAAGAATTAAAAGCAAATCCTTTGACGGCACTTTCTCGTGCTTATGACATGGTCTTGAACGGTTGTGAGTTGGGTGGTGGTTCTATCCGTATCCACGATCAAGCGATGCAAGAGACTGTATTTGAAATCTTGGGTATTAGCGAAGAAGAACAGCAAGAGAAGTTTGGCTTCTTGTTAGATGGTCTTAAATTTGGCGCGCCACCTCATGGCGGTTTGGCATTTGGTTTGGATCGTTTGGTGATGTTGCTAACCGGTTCTACTTCGATTCGTGAAGTGATTGCCTTCCCTAAAACACAATCGGCAGCGTGTGCAATGACTCATGCTCCAGGTGTTGTAGGTAATCCTCAGCTACGTGAATTGAACATTAAATTGCGTGAAAAGCCTAAAGCCGATTCTTAATATCTAGTTGATGTTTTAGGTATATAAAACGGGAGCTCTTGCTCCCGTTTTTTGTTTCAAGTCTACTAAAAAATTTAGTCTAAAAATTGGAGTTGAGAATCTCTATGAATGTAAATCCCGCGTTATTATCATTATCTGATATTGCGAGCCAGGCTCATGAAAAAATTCAGCAGGACTTTAAAGATTTGAACCCTGTCATTGGAGTGATGCAAGGAATGCGGAAAATGGGCATACCTGCGGATGTAATGAGTATCGATTGTCTTGTTAGTAATAAACGTATTCTTGTTGTTTTGCATGATGATTTGCCAGCGTTGATTCGCTATCAATATACGTTTATTGACCAAGACCCAGGTGATGATTATCACCAGAGAGCCTCAAAGGACGTAACCTGTGATGTGGTGTACGGCTGGATAAAAGAATATTTCCTGGATTATAAATAGCAGGACTAACGACATGAATGATTTGTCAGAAATGATGACATTCTGTATAACTGGGCAGTTAAGAAGAGCTGTAGTTTGAATAAGGTAAGGTTATGAATGTTCGTAAATTAAGCGCTGAGGAATTTGGTGCAACTAAAATTGGTAAGCCTGAAAAAATTGAAGCAGGGGAGCCTTTATTTGATTTTTGGACTTATGTAGAAGCCATTCCCGCTGAAGATTTTGGTGAGTATGATTGTACTGCGGGAGTGGTAGGTCATGTTTATCGTATGGGGGATCAATATGAGCACGTTTTGATTCAATCTCAGTACGCCGAGATTGCCATGGTATTGGTTTTAGATTTACAGAAAAAAGAGGTCTATGGGCACTATTTGTTGGATATTCGACCTCGTGGAAATCCAGTTATTTAACCATTAGGCATATGATGGAATTTTTAACCCCTGTAGAGACGTATGACCTATTAACTTATTGGTTGGGTATGGCTGCGGTTGCGGCAATGGCCAGTGCTGCCGTTATGGAAGCAGGGAGTAAAAAGTTCGACCTGTTTGGCATTATTGTAATCGCGTTAGCAGCCTCATTAGGCGGTGGTTCTTTACGGGATATGTTACTTGATCGCCCTGTATTTTGGATTGCCGACCAAATCTATTTGCTGGTTGCTTTATGCGCGGCAACAGCGGTGTTTTTTCTGGCCCGATGGTGGAAAATGCCGATGCGTTCATTTTTATTGCTGGATGCGATGGGCTTGGCGTTATTTAGTTTGACTGGAACGCAGGCTGCTCTGATTCTAGATGCTTCTTTGCTAGTAGCAAGCTTCATGGGGGTCATTACAGGAGTAATGGGGGGCGTTTTCCGGGATGTTCTTTGTAATGAAGAACCTCTAGTCTTTAAGGGGCCCTTGTATGCAACCCCCTCATGGTTGGGTTCGTGGTTGTATATAGGCTTGATTCAATTATCAATCAGCACTTGGTTGGCAAGTGTGATTGCCGGTGGGTTTATTTTTGCTGTGAGAGGTTACGCAATCTGGAAGGGGGTTAATTTACCAATGTTCCGTAGCAAAAGTTGAAGGGTTAGGGAGATTACAAGCTAAAGTGTTCTTTTGGGTAATGAAGTGTAATTTCTTGCAAGTTGAATGACTGTTCAATATAATCGCCGGCCAATTTTAGAGTGCTTTAGGTGATTAGAATGCTGAGTATAAATTCAACGCAGTCCCTCCATAGTAAATTTAAAATAATAAAAAAATGTACAACTATTCTTTTAAGCATTTTGCTTGTTAATACCTCTTTTGCGGCAACCCCGCATATTGATTTTGTCGAAAATAAATTAAACCAATTTGCGCCGCTTGCTAATGGTTCTGTATGGCAAAGAACCTCGGGTAACAAAATTGCTGGCTATGGCCAACAGGAAGACGCCTGGTTGCTGCAAACACCTAATTGCTGGGGAGATGCAAGTTGTTCAAATACTGGTGCTTTAGAGCACTTAGCGAATACCATTGAGCAAGATATTGCTGCAGCAAAGTATTGGGTTGATATCACGACGTTAGTTACTTACCCAGATGGCATATTTCAACGCGCCATCGTTGCTGGGATTAAGTCGGCTTTTGAGCAGTCGCCAAATGTTCAGATTCGAATATTGGGTGGTACACCACCGGCAATGGGGAATTTCAATACAGCCTACAGTGAAACCGCTAAACATTATTTAACACGTTTAAAAGCCGATTTAGGCGAGCATGCGGACTCGATCAAAATCAGTGTTGCTGGGGTGGAAACCAGTTGGTTGTATTCTTGGAACCATTCTAAAATTGTTGCTGTCGATGGAAAAACCAGCATCGTAGGCGGTCACAATATGTGGGAAGCGGCTTACGGCCAGGTAGCAAATCCAGTCAGTGATTTGACGATGCGCCTTGAAGGTCCTGCAAGTAGAGCTTCTCAGGATTTTGCTGATCTGCTTTGGCAATTTGCTTGCCAGTGGGAGAGTGGGGTAATCAATACAACGTTTTACGTCGATCGCTTTTCAACGTCTGCTGTCGACGCTTGCCCTAGTGAATACCAGGTTCCGAATTTTGTTTCTAGTGGTACTGTCGAAGTATTAGCACTGGGTGGGTTGGGCTTTGGTATGGATACCCCTGATGTTAATTCTAGCAGTATCGAAAATGCTAATGATAAAGAAGCTGATTGTTCATTCTTTTTTACCGATTATATAAATCAAAATAAAGACTATTCAAATGCTAACCCTGAAGAAGAAGGGTTAAGAGCTTTTATTGAAAGTGCTAAATCCTCGGTATTTATTTCTCAGCAGGATTTAATTGCGGCTTGTGTGCCTCCTTTCGCAAACTCATATTACGATGCTCGACTATTTGATGTATTAGCAAAACAACTGAAGAATGAAGTAAAAGTTCAGATTGTTGTTAGTACTCCAGGTGCAGGCCAAGGGATTGTAGCACCATATTCTAATATGAAAAAAATGTCTGAGATTAGTGATGTTTTAGTGAGAAAATTGATTGATAACGAGGGGTATTCATCGACGAATGCCAAGCAGGTTGTATGTCAAAATCTACAGCTTGCACCAATCAACATTGCTCCAGGGATTACCGCTTGGGAAAATGGCAATACTATTGCAAACCACTCGAAAACGGTAGCGGTTGATGGCGAAGCATTTTATATAGGTTCTAAAAACTTATATCCGGCCAGTTTACAAGACTTTGGTTTTATTGTTGAAGATGCGAAAGCGGCGAATCAATACTATGAATATTACCAAGCGCCGATGTGGAATAATTCGGCAGGGTCTGCCGTTATAGATTTTGAGCGCGGAATTTGTAATTTGTAACAAAATAATTTGGGTTGTTATAAAGTTTATATAACCTTAGCTTCTAATTTTTTGAAGCTAAGGTTATGAAGTCATCTCTGTTTATTGGCATGCTGAAATAGGCTCCTTGGAATTGGTTACAACCTAAGGAAATTAATTGTTCAAATTGTTCTTCATTTTCCACCCATTCAGCTACTAGTTTCCCATCCATTGATTTAGTTAAGGATGATAAGCTACGGATTATCTCTTTAACGATGTCACTTGTTATAACGTCTTTAACGATACTGCCGTCGAGTTTAATTGTATTGACTTTAAATGACTTTAAGTATTTTAAAGAGGTGTAGCCCATGCCGAAATCATCAACCGCAATCGTAATTCCTTTCTCTGAAAGCAAAGAAATACCTTTTATAATCTCGTCAGTTAATTGAAGTCGCTGGCTTTCGGTTATCTCTAGTTCAATTTTATTATGGGGGATGTTGTATCGTTCTATACAAGATAGAAAATCTTTGAAAAAAGACGGGCTGGTTAGCTGTATTGGCGATACATTAATAGCAACTTGAAGGTTGTCAATATTATTTTCTTTCATTAATTTAATGTCTTTCATACATTGATTATTGATCCAATTCCCAAGTTTATGGATGAATTCATCAGTTTCCGCAATGTTAATGAAAATACAGGGAGGAATATTCCCTAGTTGTGGGTGCCGCCAACGAATAAGCGCCTCGCTTGCAATAATTTCTCGTTTGCAATTTATTTTGGGTTGGTAATGCATTGAGAAGCATTCTTCACCAAACTGCTCCTTCATGTCGGTTTGCAGTTGGCGGCAGAATTCTGCTAAAGGTGTTTGTCGTTTCATTAATTTATGAAAATGAAGGTCAGGATTACATAAATCTTTGATCATGGACTTTGTATTACTGTCTTTTTGTTTTATTAGTTGGGATTCATATTTTTTAAAAAATGGCCAGTAGATGGCTGCTGAAATCAGGATTAACAAACATTGAAAGATGCTTCCAGTATAACCACTACTGAGGTAGCCTGAGATAATGGCTGGTGTATTCCATGAGCTTGTACTGGGTTCAAAGGGTAAATAACCCATTTCAATAAATATTCTAGCTAGAGTGGTCGTTACTAGTGGTGCAACAATAAAAGGGATGGCTAGATAACGGTTGAAAATGATAGGGATACCGAAAATAAGTAACTCGTTAATGTTGAAGGCTCCAGGTAGTATTGCATAGCCCCCTATCTTTCTATGTAACTGCATTCTTGCTCGTAATAAACATATTAATAATCCAAGAGTACTACCTGCACCGCCTAAATGCGCATAAGTATCAAAAAATTGCCTTGAAAAAACTGCAGTTTCTACAGGGCTGTAAATTCGAGTGGGATCTATTTCAATTAATGAGGAAGGGTGTATGCCTGTAAGCCATACAATCTGGTTTACTGTGACTAATATCGTGCTTTGGATGAAGGATAAACCCTCAGCAAGGTTAACTTCGCCGATAAAGAATGGAATTATGCGACTAAGGATGTCGGTGTTGTTAAATAGGGTGCTATAAAATCCTAAGGTTATAAAGGGAATGACGATAGCGGGTAAGCAAGCGTGAATTGCGCTATGTATATCATGATTAACTTCATGTCGTAAAAAATTCAAACGAACGAGTTTTTTACGATAGAAAAAAACAATAAGCTCAGTGGTGATGATGGAGCAGATAATTGCCTTGGCGATACTTTTGACACCCAACTGGTTGATCGTATCTACGTTATGATCGATGAGTATGATGCCAATAAAACAGGCAAATGAAATCGTTGTGTTTATGATTGGCGAAAAATCGAGTAGATACTTGTATTTATAGACTGTGCTAAGTTTATAGCTGATGGCTATCGTCAGTGTTAATGACATTAAGCCGTAGCTGGCTTGATGCAGCCAAGATGCTATTTGAAGTAGTTTCGGGTGATTTAAATGATCAGGGCTCAATTGCGGGATTTGCAGTATAGAAAGTGCTATTGAACCCAATATAATGATGGGCAGGGTCATTACGAAACCATTCTGGACGGAATTTAGCCAGATCGATAACCTAGTGTTTAGCAGCATGTTGTTACTCATGAAATAGTATGTGATTTAGTTTAGTTCAAATTTAAAGCGGATACTTAAGTAATTGTTAGATTCAGGATATAAAGTAAATCTTATTATGGAGTTATATGTATGAATAATGTTGTCATCACAGGTGCGAATCGAGGCATTGGTTTAGAGTTGGCGAAGCACTATCGACAGCTAGATTATACCGTTATCGGTTTGTGTCGTGAGTCATCTGAAGAGCTAGATGAGATTGCCGACATGGTGATCAGCGATATTGATGTGCGCTCTGCAGAATCCATTGAAATGGTGGCGGAAGTATTGGCTAGCACTTTGATTAATTCAGACTCAGGTCAGAAAATTGATGTATTGATTAACAATGCCGGTATTTTCCTGAATGAAACTCTGGATGAAATGAATTTTGATAGCATCCAGGATCAAATGGAAATTAATGCCATAGCGCCGCTGCGAGTGACTCATGCTTTTCAAAGTATGCTTTGGGAGGGAAGTAAGGTTGCAATGATTACCAGTCGTATGGGTTCTGTCGCTGATAATGGGTCGGGTGGCTATTACGGTTACCGCGCGTCTAAAGCGGCCTTAAATGCCTTTGGTAAATCACTGTCCATAGATCTGAAGCCTAAAGGTATTGCGGTTGCATTGTTACATCCTGGTTTTGTGCAAACCCGAATGGTTGGCTTCAATGGTGATATCACACCAGCTCAAGCCGCAACGGGCTTGGCGCAGAGAATTGATGAGTTAACATTGGACAATTCAGGAAGCTTTTGGCATTCAAATGGCGAATTTTTGCCTTGGTAATTTCATTGTTATATTCGTATATAAATAAAAAAAGGTGCTGATTAGGCACCTTTTTTTATTGAAATAAACAACTATCCCGGCTTTCCATCCACTCTAGGCTTGATCAATATCGATGTGTACTGTTTTATAAAAATAACCATGGCTATTAATAGAATGACAAGGGCGATAAAATAGCCAGCTTGGGACTGCATTGATAAACGAATGAACGTGGTAAGTTGCAGTGCAATAAATACAGCTGATATTCCCTTAAGTGCAATAATAGGTCTGCCTGTATGCCCAAGACTGATACGAGCCATCATGCTGATGATCATAGTTAATAATCCACCAATGGTGATGGCATGTAACCAAGGCAGATTGAGATCAAAGAGCATGTTGAATGCGCTTAATGTATAGCCAATGAGAATCCAAGAATAAGCGCAATATAAAGACCAAAGCATGGGTTCTGAGGTAACACCTTTGCGGTAAAATAAGAACAGACGATAGCTGTGTGATATTGCAGAAATAATGGCTAATAATGCTGTAATTAAGGTTAGAGCTGTATAACTACTGAAAACTTGGCTGGTAACAAATAAAGGGATTAGCATCCAGCTCGTTGTCATTGATAATTTAACCAGAGAGTTGGGAATGACTGGGGGTGGTGTTTGCAAACGAGCTCGGGTGAAAAAGGGTAAAACTCTTCCTGATACCCATAGTGTCATGGCTGCCATCATTAGTACCGCAGCTTGCATCAGTGAACTCAAATATTGTGGTTGAGTCGTCTGCAGGATGTGGAATAGCCCTTGTACCACGGCGAATAAAATAAGTAATAAAACAAAAGGCCAGTTGTGGCGTTGGCTTCCTTGGCCGTTATCTATTTCTCCGCCCCGCAGTGTCTGGGCTAATCCGAAAGCGGCTAATAATGGGGTAAACGCATCAAGTATGGCGAGTAATGCTGTTGGTATGTCGGAGATAAGCCATGCAAAGCGGGCTAAAACCCAGCTGGCGACTAATAGCTTAATGAAGTTGCTAGATATACCGGGTTGTCCTGCCCAATTTCTTGAGGCGGTTAATAAGAAACCAATAGCGACCGCTTGCACGAAGCCAAAGATCATCTCATGACCATGCCACATGAACCAGCCGCCATAAGGCTGGAAAGTAGAAAGGCTTATCGGTAGTGTGTTTGATAGGACGGCAGCCCAAAGGGCAAGTGCAAAAGTTATAAAAAAACTAGCCAGTAGGAAAAAAGGGCGAAAGGATATTTGCCAGATTGGTGCATCTTGGCGAAGGATGTTAGCGTTCATCTTTAGTGTCCAAATCAGATAAGTTTTTACTATATATCAGTTACACTAGGGGCGATTGATCTAGAGCAGAGGTTTTATGATTAAAGTATATGCTGGCAATCGTCCACCCTTGCAGAACTATGCCGAGGTTGATGTACTAAATAATCTAAATGAAGGTGAAATTCAGCATATTGCTAATGAAACTGGGAATCATTGGCGTAAAATTTTTAACGTCTATGCTAAGTTTATGTTTGAACTTGCTGGTGAAGTAGTGGATCAAAATGTATTAGCTTTTGATACTTGGCAAGCGTATCGGGATGGATCTTTGTTGCAGAGTGGCAGTGATACTGAGCTTCACTTGGATAATAGCGCTACAGCCCGGGCGCTGAATAATTTAGATGATGGCTGTGTTCGCATCGTTATGGGGAAGGCTTATGGCGAGAGTTTATTGGCATGGACAGATCTGAAATCGTTAGATGCTGACTTCGCCATCAGTAAAAAGGGTAAGGTAATTGTTTGTCCTTATTTCGATTATCGTCAATTATCTAATTTAAAGATTACTAGGCTAGTAACCATAGTGGTGGAGTTAATGGGTGATCAATAAAAGCATAGTCGTAATGTCTTTGATGTTCAGCCTCCTAATACAGGTACTACCTGCTTATGCGGAACCTGAACCTTATGTTGATTTGGCATTAGGTCTAGGAGTTCATGTATTGGAAGATACGGATGAAGGTGCGGCCAGTCGGTTGATTAAAACGGCAGTTGGAGTTCAGTGGCTGCCTTTTATTAGTACTCAGGTTGGCTTATGGCACTGGAGTAGTGAGAAGGATGAACGCTCTGAAGAAGAGGAGCAGCAGCCTACGTTTGATGGAGTTAGTGCTTCTTGGGAAATTTTACTGCAAACGCCGTTAAATAATCAGTATTCATCGATTAGTTATGGTCCTTATTATCGATTTGGCCGTCATTGCTGGTCGGCGGTCATGACTGGACTTGTACAGCCTTGGTCAAAAGAAGGCTGTTCAGATCTTCAGACCTTAGGCTTCACCTTTCCTTCAGGCAAAGAAATCGAGAATAATGCCGCGCTATATATAGAGTTCAGTCGCACAGATCTTGATGGGTTATCATCTAGCTCTTTACAGTTAGGCGCTAGGCTGGCTCTATAATGCGTACTTTCCCCTAGTCAGATCAAGTTTGTTTGTTGTTTTATGTAAGTGGCTATTAGTGAAAGTTAACTAATTGGTTAGAATGTTACAAACTGAACAATTGATTCAGTTAATTACTAATTATGAGCTTTTATGTCGAATTCAAATGAGTCAGTGGTAAGCCCTGGCCAAAACTTTAAACAAGCCTCATTAGGGCTGGCTTTGCTTCCTGTCGTATTGTTGATGATCATGCTGGGAGGCTCGGTCTATTATTTTTCTGACGACTCATCTTATGGTGGTAATCAGATTGCTTTATTAATTGCCGCAGCCATTGCGTCCTTAATTGGTGTGCGTCTTGGCCATAAATGGGCTGATATTGAGCAAGGAATCATCGCTGGAATCGCTAATGCCATGATTGCTATTTTAATCCTGCTAGTTGTTGGGGCCTTGATAGGCAGCTGGATGCTCGCAGGTACGGTTCAAAGCCTAATTTATTATGGTTTGATGTTAATTAGTGCTGATTGGTTCTATGCCGCAGCTTGTTTGGTTTGTGGTATAGCCGCTATGAGTATTGGTAGCTCATGGACTGTTGCAGGTACGCTGGGTGTCGCTTTTATGGGTATGGCGATGGCAATGCAGCTAGATCCAGCGATTGCAGCAGGTGCTGTTATTTCGGGTGCCTATTTTGGCGATAAGTTATCGCCGTTATCTGATACTACGAATTTGGCTTCGGCCGTCACAGGCACTCCGTTGTTCTTACACATACAGAATTTGTTATGGACAACCGTTCCCAGTTTTATAATCGCACTTATCTTATTTACCTTTCTGGGGGGAGAGCCTTCTTTAGCTTCTGAACAATCTATTCGTGAGACGATGCAAGGGCTTGAGGTTAATTTCACCATAGGTATTCACTTACTTATTCCTGTGATATTCGTTTTTGCTTTGGCTTGGTTAAAGATTCCGGCATTACCGACTATTTTTGCAGGGGCACTAGTCGGTGGACTGTTCGCTATCTTATTCCAACCGGAAGCGGTAGCGCGCTTTGCTTTAACTTCAGGTTTTTCCGAGCAGCAGAGTATTGTCGAGAAAAATTTTCTAGCGGTATGGAAGGTACTGTTTGATGGTTATAGCTCCAGCACCGGGCATGAGGCCCTTGATAGTCTGTTATCACGAGGCGGGATGAGTAGTATGTTGAATACTGTTTGGTTGATCCTATGTGCGATGGCATTTGGCTCTGTGATGGAACATGTTGGTTTGTTGCAACGTATATTGTCTTCAATTCTAAGCTCTGTAGAGTCAACTGCTGGCTTAGTTGTAACAACAGTTTTCACCTGTATTGGAGCAAATGTTATGACGGCAGATCAATATATTGCAATTGTATTGCCGGGTCGTATGTATCGCTTAGAATACGCAAAGCGTGGCTTGGCATCGCAGAATTTATCGAGAACCCTTGAAGATTCGGCCACCATGACTTCCCCTTTAATCCCATGGAATACTTGTGGTGCTTATATGGCAGGCACGTTAGGGGTGGCGACTTTATCCTATCTTCCTTATGCTTTCTTCAACTTGTTAGGCCCTATCTTGTGTATTGGTTTTGCCTTAACTCACTTCCGTATTATTCCCCTTGCAGATGCAAAAGTGGCTTAATAGCGATCTTTACATCGTCTGACTCAGTGTTTGCAGCAAGCGGCTAACGCTTCTGTTAAAATCCTCTGCAACTTACTTTGCAGGGGATTTTTATGTCGAATACACTTATCTATGTCATTATTGGTGCTTTACTAGCTTATGCTTTATATCGTGCTGTAGCGGGTACCAGTGGTACCAGTGTGGCGGGAAATATTGAGCAAGGCGAAGCGTTTCTGGCAGAGAATAAGCTCAAAGACGGTGTACAAGAAACAGAGTCAGGCTTGCAGTACTTAGTATTAGAAGAAGGTACAGGTACGGTAAACCCTGGGCCAAAAACTAAGGTCTTGGCTCATTATCATGGCACCCTAGTAGACGGAACTGTATTTGATAGTTCAGTTGAACGCGGTCAGCCCCTTGATTTTGGTCTTAATCAGGTTATTCGTGGCTGGACTGAAGGTCTTCAGCTTATGGTTGAGGGGCAAAAGATGCGTTTATTTATTCCGAGCAAATTAGCTTATGGTAATCGACCAGCAGGTTCTATTCCTGGTGGCTCGGTATTAATATTTGATGTGGAATTGATTTCAATTCAATAAAGAAAATGTTTCGTAATAAAATGTGAGACATAAAAAAAGCGCCAGTATTAGGCGCTTTTTTTATGTCTTTAAAACGAATTAATCGTCGTTCATAACACCTAAAATACTCAGTAGGCTTAGGAACAAGTTGTAGATGGATACGTATAGCGTAACCGTTGCTGAGATGTAATTAGTTTCTCCGCCACGAATGATGCTTTGAGTGGTATATAAAATTGCAGCGGTAGAGAATAATACAAACATACCGCTAATGGCCAAACCTAATACTGGAATCTGTAAGAAGATATTGGCAATCATCATGGCGATGATGGCAAAAAATCCAGCGGTAAGCATGCCGCCTAAGAATGATAAATCACGTTTAGTCGTTAACGCATAGAAAGAGCAGCTAACGAACGTTAGGGCCGTGCCTGCAAGTGCTGTAACGATTGCACCTTCTAGGCCTGCACCAATATACATGTTTAGGATAGGTCCAAGGGTATAGCCCATAAAACCAGTCAAAAGAAAAGTGAACAATAAGCCAAGGCTAGATTCTTTATTTTTTTCAATCATGAATAGTAGGCCGTAAAAGGCGACTAGTGTGATGATGATTCCTGGGTGAGGAAGATTGAATACCATGGATGTGCCTGCAACAATTGCAGACCATACTAGGGTCATACCTAATAGGAAATAGGTGTTAGATAGTACTTTGCTGGTTGCGATGGCAGAGCTTTGGCTGCTTTGCATATCGGCTTGAGTGATTTGGTCGTTCATGCGAGTCCTTTTGGCGGTAGCCGTGATTTACTTATTAATCGCTTATATATAAGGTGATTGCTGGATAAATGCAAGGTTAAGCCATAACAGTACTGTAAAGTATGGTCAGAAATGGTTAATTTGAGTGTGATGGGTAACGGGAATAAGATGGATACAGAAGTGCAAGGGGAAGTGCGTCAAGATTTGGGGCTGCTATGTGATTCGCTCAAGCAGGGCTTAAAAGAAAGGCGGGACAGTATTGATAACTTACATCAGACACGTTTGCATCGGGCGCTAAGCTGGTTATCTGCTGCATCAGAGCAGATAGGGCTTGGTAATGAGGATCAAGCTTTTATTAATCTATGGATTAGTTTTAGTGCTTGTTTTTATGTGGAAGGGGACGAGTCTATTGCGCCTTTTATTGAAAAATTAATCATTCATGATAAAAAGCAAAAGATCTATCACTGTTTGTGGCATGAATATTCGGGTTCGGTTAAGGCATTGATAAAAAATCCCTATGTTTTTGCTGAGTTTTGGCAAGCTCAGCGATTAGCGCAACACTCTTTGGATAGCGGTGTTGTTGAAGACAGCTGGCGAGAGAATTTTGATCGTTCATCAGTCGAAGCTCTTAACTTTTTAAGCCGTAAGCAGGTGGCAAACTTATTTTCTATTGTATTAGACCGTTTATATGTATTACGCAGTCAGGTACTTCAAGGCGGTTCAACCTATCAAAGCCGGGTTAACCGCGACCAAGTCCAAGATGGTGTGGCTATGCTGGCTAGTTTGATGCCAACGATTATTGAGATAATGCTAAATGCAAGTGACGAAGATTGGGGAGAAACTGCTTACCCTGTTGTAATGAAACCTCTTACAGAAGGGTAAGCTTAGTGATTGAATAAATGAATCCATTCGTGGAGTTTGGGCTGGATCTCGAGAGTTACATTTTTTCGAGAGTGCTAATGCCTAGTATGTTCAAGCCTTGTTTGATTGTTCTTCCTGCTAAGGCTGCTAATCTAAGGCGACTTAGTTTTTGCTCCTCACTATCCGCACTTAAGATGGGACAGTTTTCATAGAAACTAGAAAACAAGCCTGCAACTTCGTAGATGTAGCTGCACAAAGCGTGTGGCTGGCCTTTCAACGTTACACGAGAAAGCACTTCTGAGAACTGCATAAGTTTGTTTGCTAAATCCTTTTCTTTTTCGTGTTCGAGACGAATGTCACCCTGAATAGAGTTCATGTCTAATTCCGCTTTCTCAAAGATGCTGGCAACACGGGTATAAGCGTACATTAGGTAGGGTGCTGTATTACCTTCGAAACTAAGCATTTGGTCGAAATTAAATATATAGTCTCGAGCGCGATCTTTTGAAAGGTCGGCGTATTTAACCGAAGCAATGCCGACGGCTTTGCCAATTTTATTAAGTTCTTCTTCGCTCATGTCTGGATTTTTGCTGCGTACGAGTGCAATAGCGCGCTCTTCAGCTTCATCCAGTAAATCAACTAATTTAACTGTGCCGCCGCTACGAGTCTTGAATGGTTTGCCATCTGCCCCATTCATAGTACCAAAGCCTAAGTGCTCTAAGCTCGTCTGTTCGCTTGCGAAGCCCGCCTTATGCGCTAAAGCAAAAACCTGATTAAAATGCAGTGCCTGACGCTGATCTACAAAGTATAAAACACGATCAGCATTTAGTTGTTGGGCGCGGTAGCGAATGGCTGCCAGATCGCTGGTCGCATATAGAAAGCCGCCACCTGCTTTTTGAACGATAATCGGCAGAGTTTCGCCTTCTTTATTCTTGAACTCATCAAGAAAGACGCATTGAGCGCCTTGAGATTCGGTAAGAAGCTTGGCTTGTGTTAGTTCCTCTACAATAGTTTGTAGATCGTTATTGTAAGCGCTTTCACCGCGAACATCTTTAGCGGTTAAGCTAACGCCTAAGCGCTTATAAAGTGCAAGGCAGTGTTCTAATGAAATGCTATTGAACTCTGCCCAAAGCTTGTTGCAATACTCATCTCCGGATTGTAAGGCAACAACTAATTCCCGTGCACGAGTTGCAAAATCTTCTGAATCATCAAAGCGTTGCTTAGAGGCGCGGTAGAAACCTTCTAGGTCTGCGAGGTCTAGAGATTCACCATTATTTTGCTGTTCTTCCATATAGGCGAGAAGCATGCCGAACTGTGTGCCCCAATCACCTACATGGTTTTGACGAATGACAGTATGACCTTCGAACTCAAGTGCTTTTACAACGGCATCACCGATGATGCTGGAACGTAAGTGGCCAACATGCATTTCTTTTGCAAGGTTTGGAGAGCTGTAATCGACAACGATGGTTTCACCTTGGATCGCTCTTTTGATGCCCAAATGTTCATCGGCTAATGATTCACTGACTTGCTGTTCTAACCATGAGTCGTTGACGAAAAAGTTAATGAAGCCTGGGCCTGCAATTTGAGCTTCATTGATACGAGGATCGGCAGGCAAGGAAGCAATAATTTGTTCTGCTAAAGCTCTTGGATTCATGCCTGCAGGTTTGGCGAGCATCATTGCGATGTTGCAGGCTAGATCTCCATGGCTTTTATCTTTGGTGTTTTGGATGTTGATTCGCGGGCTGACATCCTCGGCGAGTACGCCTTGCTGTTTAAGTGTCTCAATGGCTTGTGATAATAATGCTTCGACAACCGATTTCATGCTGCTACCTTTGTTTTGCTCACTTGAGCCCGCTGTAAATTTTAGGCAGCAGATTTTACGCGATCAAGGGGGGGATGTCTTGGCTAGATGTAAAGATGTTGAATTATTTTGAATCTGTTTTGGCGAGTACTGGATTTAAGAGCCTAATTGCTCAAAAGAGCTCGGTTTACAAAGGTATTTTTGTTTTGATGCGCTGCGTAGGCATTTACTGCAGATGTATTCTGGCTCAGTGATCATTTTTTGGATGCGATCTATTTCGCGGGGGATATCTTTCTTTTTAATTTCACATAATGTCATGTTGAATACGGGCTGTTTGGGTGTGTTTGAATTATAACGTAGAATCATTCGTATTTAGTAGTAGTTATTAATACGATTTGTAACTGTCAGTCATAAAACAGTTAAAGATGTGTATTTGATTGATCTGGGTTATGCTTTTGTGAAAATAATAAGGACAAGGGAAATTGTAGTTATGAAGGATTCCTCCAGACGGAAAGTGCTTACCAAAAGCTTACAGTTAGCGGTTTCATGCACGTTGCCCGTCTGGGCGCTAACGGGCGTTCAGGCAGACGAATTTGAAGACTATAAAGCTGAAATGAACTCAGGCTTATTCCAGGTCGAGGATGAATTTGCTCGCTATAAAAAGGCGTATGAGTCTGCCTATCAGCAATATCAGCAAGAAATATCACAATTCTGGTTACGCCCAGAGTATTCGGACAAAACAATCTGGGTTGATTATAGTCCTGAGATGGATGTGAAGCGGGTTGTGGACTTTGCTAGCAATGAAATCCGTATCTCGGTGCAAGGTGATAAGCTTAAAGATTTTTCTCCTGCTGATGCATGGCGTGAGATTCGCGCAACCTTAGCGCTGGATATCGACGCCGCTTACGAAAAAGATCCAGTACTTGAAAAAGTCGTAGGGAAGGTCCAACCCAATAGCCAGCGATCAATCTTAGGTCTAGAGGCAAGTTTAGCTGCTGAGTTAAATGAAAAGGCACAACTAACAAGATCTTCAGGGAAAGATGGGGAGGTTCTTACGATTGTCGCCAAACTACCGAATAATTCTCTGGCACAAAGAGCCTATGGTTATGTTGCAGAAGTACAAAAAGCCGCTTCTCGTTGGCAGGTGTCGGCGCCTTTGATTATGGCCATTATGCATACGGAATCGGCATTTAATCCAATGGCCCGCAGCCATATCCCTGCGTTTGGCCTTATGCAGATTGTGCCAAAGTCTGCAGGGCGCGACGCAAGTCGTTTGGTTTTTGGACGTGAACGCTTGTTGAGTGGGGTGGATTTGTTTAAGCCTGAAACAAATATACAAATGGGTGCCGCCTATCTTCATATTCTCGATAAACGTTATTTAAAAGGTATTAGTGATGCTGAAAGCCGAAAGCTTTGTGTGATTGCGGCTTATAATACCGGTGCCGGAAATGTGGCCAAAGCTTTTAGTGGTACTACGTCTATTAAAAAGGCATTACCCTTGATTAATCGTTTAACTTCTAAGCAGGTATATGCTCATTTGCGTAGTAATTTAAAATACAAAGAAGCTCGTCATTATGTGAAAAAGGTAACTGAGACATTGCCTTTATATTCTTATGCATAGGCTGCAGTGAAGAGGATTTCATCTTGCTGTGATTGCTTGATGGCTGGCTCATTTAGTCTCTTTACAGCACAATGATGAACATAGCATACTGTTTAAAAGTTGTTTTCGATTGAAAACCTTGAGGCACGGACTGATATTTAAGAGGGAATTATGCAGGATTATTACAATAAGAAAGCGCGTGAATGTGAAGTGATGGTCGCACAGCTACAGCAAAAAATTAGTCGAATGAGTGCGGAAGATGCTGCCGGTTTACAGGAGCAAATGGCAAAGGTTCGTCGTGAAATGGAAAACTATAAAGCGGCCGTTGCTGCAGCAGAAGCTTAAATAAGGTCGCATCTCAATCTTAGTTTTCGAAGCCTTATTTCCTCCCGATGAAATTCCCCCCAAACCTTAGCTTTTCTATGGTTTGGGGTAAGGAACTAGACTTCGAAAATAGCACCTTTATGAAGACCTTCGAATGCCTTCACTGTAATGCTACTAGTCGGGTTTTCTTGTTGCAGGGTCTGAGCAATGTGAGCTGCAATGCATTCGACAGTAGTATCTGATTCCATCATGTAGCATCGGTTACTGGTTAAAGACAGTTTGAAGTGACCTTGTGGTGCGTCATAGGCAAAATGCATTTGTGATGCTTTGTTGCCTGCTTCTTCACTATCAATAACTGTGACTAGGTCTTCATGACTGCCGATGTAAATGTCTGCCCAGCGTTCTGCCCAGTTTGTTTCTAGCTCTTCATCGCGAGATCCGTCGCGCCAAACTTGAATGCGTGAACGATGTCCGTGGGCAATTCGTTGGCAATTGCCGTCGTGCTTTTTAAGGCCGTGGCTGTAATGGTAGAAAGCGGAGCTAATATCTTCTGCTTCAAAATTCAATTGAATATGTTCTAGGTTTTCTGGGAAGTGCTCTGCTAATTGCTTTAGACACCATTGAGATGATGTCTGTTCATTAATTTGCGCTGCATCTATTAAGGCAACCGATTCTAGAGGCGCTTCCATGGTGAAGGTTTCGTTATCTGCAAATAACCAACTCAAGTAGATACGATCTTGTTTGATTTCGTAGCTTAGGTTGCTGGATTTTGTGGGGACAAGCAGTCTATGATCTAGCTGATCATCTAGCCAATTACGTAGCACTTTTTTTACAAGGCCAAAATCCCAAATCATGCTGGTTTGATTTAATCCGCCATCCAAAAGTACCGATGCTAGCCAAGTTTCGCCAACTAAACCGCGCTGGTCGTCAAGGTAGCTGAAATCTACATTGGTAAGGTTGTCGACAAATAACTGCATGAAATTCTCTTGGCTAGAATAGAAAGGTGGGCATTCTACCCGAAGTTGTTAGATCAGCGAAGTATCAGTTGACCATCTTGATGGCTTTTTAACGTCTTTTCAGTGTTATACTGACCTTCTTTACCCATTTAGTACTTTGCCACCTCACCTTGACTAACAATACGCAATAAGACGATAGTTTATGAAATACCTTAATCTGAATGATTTTGACCGTGCTTGGATTTTCCGCCATAAAGAACTGCCTTTAACGGACAGTGTAAAACTAGCGATTAAGCCTTATACAGAATCGGTATCTAATCAGCTTTGGAATCAATATATTAGCCAAAATAGCGGTCATCCTTCACAATTTGGCCCGAGTGATTGGCCGAGTAAAAAAGGTGTATGGCTCGAGAAAGCCGAATGGCAAGCAGCTTGGGATTCTGAACTTAATGACTTGCCTGAGATGTTATTAGCCCATTTAGATTGGGATGATAATACGAATGTCTTATTCTTCTACGACAGTGATCGTGTCATTGAGACCAGCTGGAAGGTTTTTAAACAAAGCTGGAAGAATTTTTTATTCTTTGATGATGGGCCAATATTGTTAGGCAAAAAACGAAAGCAGGCTGTTCAGTTTCTTCAGGACGGTAGTTTTTCGCTAGGTAATCGCCCTGACTAATAACTTATCGCTAAGCGCAGTCTGGATGCTGGGGGCTATTCTAGCATTCTCTTTGACCGCCGTTGCTGGGCGAGAAGCAACGGACGTATTAACTTCAAGTGCATTATCCGTCTCTCAACTGGTCTTTTTTAGGAATATTGCTGGCTTAGGTATTATTCTCATCTTGCTTTTATTAAAGGGGCAAGCAAGCCAAGTCTACAAAACCAGTCATCTATCTTTGCATGTTGGTCGTAACGTCAGTCACTTTGTCGGTCAGTGGTGCTGGTTCTATGGCTTAGCCTTGCTGCCATTGGCTCATGTGTTTGCTATTGAATTTACGGTGCCAATCTGGACTGCGCTGTTTGCGAGTACCTTGCTCGCAGAAAAGCTAACCCAGCGGCGTATATTTTCAATTGCACTCGGTTTTATCGGTGTCTTGATCATTCTTCGCCCAGGTATCATTAGTATACCTTGGGCTAGCTGGGTTGTTTTGATCAGTGCCGTTGCCTACGCGCTTTCCCATACTCTAACGAAGCGTTTGACGCATTTTGATGGTGTGCTCACAATTTTATTCTTTATGCATATATTGCAGCTGCCGATGGCTTTGTTATTGGTGAGCTTCGATTTTGCTTGGCCTCAGGGAGATGCTTGGGTATTTGTGCTGATAACGGCTGCAGCTGCTTTGAGTGCCCATTTCTGTATGGCAAAGGCATTGTCTTATGCGGACGCTACGGTGGTCATGCCCATGGATTTTCTGCGCTTACCTTTTATTGCACTAGTCGGCTTATTTCTTTATGGGGAAGGGGTTGATTGGTGGTTGTTATTGGGTGCAGGCGTCATGCTAATAGGAAATAGGCTTGCGTTAACTGAGAAATTAGAAAAATCTACTGGCTGATCGCCAAAGTGTTTAGGGCAGCGGGTTAAAAAAACAGAAATATTAATTTATTTTCACTAACAGAATACTTCAATTTTCTACTTGCAAATGGATCTTGCCTTTAAAAACAGTAACTTAAAAAAGACCTTATGTGGTGTTCTAAATACGCTAGAAAAATCAAGAGAAATGGTAAATAAAAACCTCTTGATTTTGTTGCTCAAATCTAAGAAAGTGCGCGTCCTTTTTAGCTCTCATCAAATTAACTTTGTCACTTGAGAGCGGTATTTTTGAGTATATTGATAATGAATAACGCTTTAACGCAACAGCAAATCCAGACCGTCGCTAGCATGAGTGAAGAGGCTTTATATCAGTACTTCATTCAGCAAACCGTGGAACATAAGCAGGTTTGGGGGTTGCGTGATGAAGAAGGCTTTGTGCAGTTAGGGACGGAAGAGCAGGTATGCTTACCTGTTTGGCCACATGAAGCGTTAGCACAGCAGTGCGCAATGGATGAGTGGGAAGGGTGTGAGGCGGTCGCTATCCCTGTGCAGTTGTGGGCGAGTCAGTGGCTTTCTAATATGAATAAAAAGGGTGCATGGTTAACTATATGCCCCAATGAATATGATCAGTGCTTAGTCTGTGAGCCGTTAGAAGTTCAGCGTGATACGTTATGTGCAATGCCTGTGGCGAATGATTTATCTCATTAATCGTATGGAAAAAGCCTGCAAGACCGAGGAAGGGGCATTGCAGGAAAGTCGTCGTTCGTTATTAAAAGTGTCAGCTTCGCAATAACAAACTTTATTCATTGCTTAGTCGATATCACTCGGCTTCTTCAGTATCGTCATTCGTTAGATTAAACAAAACTTCGGCTTTACCTTTAACGGCCTGAGCGAGAAGTTCTTTATCTTTGGCTAATGCTAGGCCAATCTCTTCAACTTGCTGCTCGCTTAATCCTTCTACTTTCTTCTCTATGAAGTAACTCAGTGCTTCTGCTAGCTCAAGCATTTTGTCATATTCATCAGCTTCTTTTTTGCTGGTGAAGGTTCTACTCGTATCTCTATCTGACATAAACAAAGTCACCACTGCCATGGGTTTACTCCTAAATAGTACTGTATGGGTGAACAGTATTTGGTTTGACTGTAGGAGTCAAGTGTTAATAAAATCGATTTTTGCATCTAAAGTGTTTTAACAATAGGAATTATTAGGCTCTTTCTTTAAACTCTGACGATTCGATGGAAGTAGCGGGAAGGCGGTTGTATGTTTACTGAGCAGGAAGTGATTGTTAATTCCTTGTGTTTGCTTTGGTTTTTTATTTGTTGGGTAGGCTATACATTATTTGCGCGTCACAAGGCTACTCGGCAGTCATGCTTGGCTTCAGAGCTGCACAAGTACCGTGAATATTGGATGCAGCGTGTCATGATGCGTGATGTCAGGGTCGGGGATGCAGCCCTAATCGCGAATTTAGAACGAAATGTTAGTTTTCTAGCATCAACGACTATTTTAATACTTGCGGGTTTATTAACTGTATTTACAGTAACCGAGCAAATTTCAGCATTGGTTTCTCAAATTCCTTTCGCAAGCCATTCTAGTGCATTATCTGTGCAATTAAAGGTCGCATTATTGTTGGTGATCTTTGTTTATGCGTTTTTCACCTTCACTTGGTCTATGCGTCAGTATGGATTTTGCTCAATTGTACTGGGGGGTGCACCTCTAGTCGATGAAGTGGGAGTCACCTCTGCTGAACGTGAGCGTTATGCTTTCTATGCAGCTCGGGTAATTGATCTCGCAGGCCTAAGTTACAATCATGGGTTGCGGGCTTATTATTTTGCTTTGTCGGTCTTAGCTTGGTTTGTTTCTCCGTATCTGTTTTTATTGTCCAGTAGTTTTGTTGTTGCGGTATTATATAGACGTGAATTTAAGTCAAGATCATTATTGGCTTTAAGGCAAAAGGACAGTCGCCACGAGCACCCGGCTAATATTTGATTGCCATTAATAAGGGAACTAAAAACAAAAGTTGGCTTCTGTTTAATAGGTATATGCAGGTTTCAATGGGGCTGTTTTGCTAAATGGCAGGCAAAAAAAACGCCCATCAAGTGATGAGCGTTAAAAAAATGTGCAACATGATGTGTAAATCATGTTTGTACGTTACGACTCTTCTCTCTTACTGTCTGTTGCAATATTGCTTCTAACTGTAACGAAATGTCTCTAAGCCCCATGAATTAGCAAGTTTTGCTATTGTTACTGGCTACATTTCCTTGTGTTTACTGTTATTATCGTTCGAATTTTCTTCTGTATCCTCTTGTAGCGAAAAGAGGAGCGGGTTTTGTTTAAGTTTTGGAATTTTTATAATGCGGTTTGTTACGAGTTCGGTTTTATTTGTCTCTGTAATGTCAGTGCTGGCTGGCTGTAGTGATAGTAGTAATAATAGTTCTAGCACGATATCCAATGTAGAAGGCTGGGTTGGCGCGCAGGGGTTCAATAATGCCCAGGTGGTCATAAATCAGATAGCTGAATCTGGCCAAGTTTCGGTCAGTCCAGATGGTATTTATATGGGCTTACGTGAATCGACGGATGCATTGAGTCGTTTCACTGCAAACGTTGCTAATGATGAAACGCTTTTGTATATCGCACGCGGTCAGATTGCCGATGTTGATAAGGATAAGGAGAATTTAGCTACGCTAAGACAATGTCAGCTGGCTGCAAAATGTACAGTTGATGGTATTGAATATGATTTTGGGGCGTTTTATCCTGCGCAGACCGGTTTTGAATGGCGCAGCCTTGCCTATACCGTTAGTGACGGCAGTCGTAATAACGTTAACCCCTTAACGACTTTTGCTGCTGCGTATGCATTTCAGTACGATGTTTTAAACTACCCAGATAAAGGCGCGTTTGCAGAGAATGAAACCTATACGGCTTATGACGTCGTATTGGCCAATTCTCAAGTTTCTAAATTGATTGGCTTAGATGATATTATCGGTGAATTGCCGGCTAATTTAACTCGACTGAATAATTTTTCTGAAAATACCTCGCTAGTTCGAAACCAAATACGCTACGGCGCACTGATCGCGAGCCTACAGCAGTCTGAATTGAGCTACCGGCTGACTAACAACTCACCTTCTGATAGTGACTACATTACGCTAGTGGCTGAGCAATTTGTTGAAGACGTAGGGCAGTTTTATAACCACAGCCCTGTAGTTGAGCGGGCTTTGACGTTAAAAATGTTGTATCAGGGAGCTTTTGATAATTTAACGTCACTATTAAGCTCTGTTAATAACGTACAAGCAAAAGCGGCTGTTAGCCAAGTAATTAATGATTTTGAAAGTCAAATTGGTGTTATCGATTCACAAGCTGCAGATACTAAAACAACGGCAATAGCTGATGATCTTAGTATCCTATTGACGGCATCTGAAGTAGAAGAGTTTAATTTAGGTCTTGAAAAAACCAAGCTGTTTGTGACTTCCTTATTGGACTATCAGCAAACGTTTTGGCAACCAGAGTATAAGTCTGAGCTTGATACCTATCTTAACTTCCTTAAATCTATCGGTGATGAGCATAAGGATAACTTAAATGCTTTGGTCGCTGAATTTTCGCACATTCAAAACTACTATGTGACCTGTATTATCGGCGGAAGTGAGTGTGATACGACGTATGCAGATCTAGAAGCTAGAAAGACTTCTTATAATGCAACCACTAAAGAATTAAAGCTCGATGATAATGCTGTGGTGGTTTCTCAGAAAATAGCAGACCTCAATTTAACGGATTCAATTGAGGAGCCAAGCAGTTCTCATGCGATTGATATTTTCATTACAGGAAAGCTGAAAAAGAATAATTTGGTATTAACCTTGGCTCATGATTTGGATAGTAATGAAGAAAAAATTGATGTGCCATCCTCCATGCGAATTTATTATACCGAAGAAGTTACGGCGGCTCGTCCGGATTTAGTTATTAACGGCTACGAGCTTATTTGGGGGGCATTTGAAATTTATGATGAAACTAAGTTGGCAACGACTGCAGAAACTGAATTAAGTGGTGCGTTCAGGATTTTTTATCGTGGCGTGCAAGATCCGCAAAATAGCAATCAACCCAATGATTCCGAATTACGTTTTAATATTGAAGATTGGGTATTATCGACAACCATTAGTGATCAGGTAGATGATGATGCAGACGGTGGTGATCGTGAGACCAGCGCTATTGTCGTAACTGCAAGCACTTCAAACCCAGCTGAATATTATCCAGCGACTAAAATTGCAAGTTTCAATGGCTTTTTTGTTGGTAATGATGATCATCCGATGGGAGAGGTCGTGAGTGATCTTTTGCAGTACCGCATAGGACAAGAGGATGTTCCTTTTGGTACAGCTCATATCACTGTTGAAACCGTTGACTTTATAAATGCTTTAGATACAGATATTCGCTATCGTTTTTACCCTGATGAAAAAGTGGAAGATACTCTAGATAGTGATGGCGATGGTGATGTAAAAGAGATTGTCGACATGCATCGTATCGAGGAATGCGAACTGGATGAAGTGTCGGGCAATGTGACAAAGTGCGGACCAAAGACTAAGCGTTTTGAAAAGCAGGATGTCCAAAATACGATTAATGAGTTGTGGGAACTTGGACTTTTTCAGCGTACTCAAGTTGAAGGGCGTGGTACTTACTACGTGGATTTCCCCGCTGTAGATGATGCCAATGGGTGTAAAGTACTTGATACTTTGAATAATGATCAAATTTCGATGGGTGGAACCTTGATTGAGCAGCAAGTTTTAGGGCTTGATTCGGTTCGATTATTCACTGAAATACAACTTGAGGATGAGAATCAGGTTGATCTACCTAAGACCTTGCTAGATATGAGCGTTATTGCACCAACGTCTGATAAATATCGAATCAACGTTGCGTTATCTCATAATTACACCAGCACCACTTCTGATACAACAGGGCTTATTCTAGGCGTTGGCACGACTGCAAGCATTGTTACAATAGGCTACGATACTTCAAGTGACTTTGAAAATGCAGGCAATTTAACCGTTTCTAAAGCGGGTGTGACGTTAACGCTGGGTGATGGAACCGTAGTCGCAGAAGATCAGGATGTGACGGCATTTTTATCCCAGACTTATGATCCGAGTACTGTGCATTACAAGATAATTGAAGATGCCGAGGGCAATGCAGATCGTTGCGTTCTGACGACAGGCAGTAACTATGTTAAAAATCCAGATGATTTAGAGCAGGTTTTTTATCTGAATTATCGCGATGTGGTTTATGGCACTGTGCGCCCTGAAGGGGCGAATAATATTTGGACCATTCGCTATATTGATGGTACCTGGATGATACCTGCTAGCAATACTAGCGGAAGCTAGCCAGAATTTATAAGCCGAGTAACTATTTATGATGATAATGTTTCTGAGATTTCGTTTGCTTTTTTTCATAATGATAACTGTGATTTCGAGCAGCATTTTTGCAGAAGAGTATGAGGCAGATCCTTGGCAGGGATTTAACCGGGCTATTTTCGAATTCAATGAAACATTAGATGAGTATGTGGCTAAGCCAGTGGCTCAAGGGTATCAGGCGATTACGCCGACTGTGGTCGATACGGGAATCAGTAATTTCTTTTCAAACTTAGAAGATGTACTGATTATAGTTAACGATGTATTTCAGTTAAAACCGATCCAGGCCTTATCAGATACCGGCCGTGTAATTATTAACTCAACATTGGGCCTCTTTGGGCTGTTTGATGTCGCTAGTCATATGGGGCTAGAAAAACATAATGAAGATTTAGGGCAGACTCTAGGCTACTGGGGAGTTGGCCCTGGTCCTTATCTAATGCTACCAGTATTAGGGCCGAGTAATTTACGTGATTCCTTTGGTTTAGCCGGTGATACGCTATCCGGCTTAGGTTATACCGCTATAGGCCAAACTACGGCACAAGAAGGGGGGTTGTGGTTGTTAAGGAATATTGATGTTCGAGCGGACCTTATCGCTTCTGAAGGCTTGGTAACTGGGGAGCGATACAGCTTCTTTAAAAGTTTCTACCTGCAGCGTCGTGAGTACTTGATTAATGACGGCCAAGTTGATGATGAGTTTGAGGATGATGACGACTTTGAAGATGGCTTTGAAGACGATGATGATATAGACGAGGATTTATATTAGGTCTTCCTTTTAAGCGCTTAATGCCATTATTAAGCGCTCAAAATACACTATAGAACGGTAGTAGAAGGCTATAAGAAAGTATCGATGCTAGCACCGTATTGATACTGTTCGTTATCGATTCTTTTAATTCTTAAAATAGTTGCTTTAGCTTGTAACGGTGGAGTTTCACCGCCGCCACTACTGATTGATAAGATCACTTCAGAGTTTATTTCAAAGCCGTGTTCGCTTTCTAATAAAGCGCCGTTACTGCTCAGGTCTATGCAGGTTGCGGGGTATATTTGGCCATTAAAATGTATTTTAGTTTCTGTACTGACTTGCATGCGAATAAAGTCGCGTTTTTCGCTGTAATCCCTGGATATTTGACTCATGTTGAGTGCTCCTTTTTTGTTATTTTCTTTGCTCATGCTATCACTGCTGATACTAATTTAAAATTGATAGGCTATGGAATTATACGAACTTTTATCCCATGTATTGCATCTGTTGGGGATTATTTAATAAAGCACTAATTGTTCCAACTGACTTGAGATAGGG
The DNA here is from genome assembly GCA_913019965.1 of uncultured Oleispira sp. Classification (GTDB taxonomy): domain Bacteria; phylum Pseudomonadota; class Gammaproteobacteria; order Pseudomonadales; family Oceanobacteraceae; genus Oleispira. The sequence goes on along the minus strand of CAJVZR010000007.1, from coordinate 20,215 downwards.
TTTATTGTCCAAATTATGTATAAATGAATGATGGTATATTGCACTGTTTAGGGGTTGAGCGTATCGTTCGCAAATAAATAAGAAATAGATAGATGTTCTAAATGGGGTGGCTTGATGAAAGCTCGTTTACTTGTCATTGATGATGAGGCAATGGTGCGGGATAGTATGGTTGCTTATCTTGAAGATAGTGGCTATCAAGTAGTTGCTGCGGAGAGTGGTATTGCAGGCTTGGCAATTCTAGAGCAACAAAAAATCGATCTTATTTTGTGTGATTTGCGTATGCCTCATTTAGATGGATTGCAGATTCTGCAGCAAGTAAAACAAAATAATCAGCATATACCTTTTATAGTCGTCTCTGGTGCAGGGGTTATGGATGATGTGGTCCAAGCTTTGCGTCTAGGGGCTAGTGACTATTTGGTTAAGCCGATTATTGATATGGTGATGCTGGAACATTCTGTTCAAAGAAATCTAGATCTGGTTGAGTTAGAGCGCCAAAATCAGCATTATCGCGATCATCTTGAATCCGTTAATCGAGAGTTGCGTAGCAGTCTCGATGAGTTAAGAGGGGATCAGCAGGCTGGACGCCAAGTTCAAATGAAGATGCTACCAGACCCTACTCAGGTAGAAAATCTCAGTTTTGAGCATATTATCAAGCCTTCACTGATGCTTAGTGGTGATTTCTTAGACTATTTCCCTCTCGATGATAAACATTATGGTTTCTATATAGCCGACGTTTCTGGTCATGGTGCTTCTTCGGCCTTTGTTACTGTATTACTTAAAAATCTGACTTATCGTTTAAAAAGAAATCTTAAGCGGGGCTCCAGTGATGATCTGTATCATCCAGTAAAAGTACTGGAGCGGATCAATCAGGAGATGCTTGATACTGAATGTGGCAAGCATTTAACCATTGTCTATGCCGTTATTAATATGGAAACACGGCAGTTAAATTACAGTATTGGTGCTCATTTCCCAATGCCAATCTTGTTTAGTGAGAATAAGGCCCAATATTTAGAAGGAAGAGGGATGCCAGTAGGTCTATTCCGAGACGCTGAATATAATAATTATCAGCTGAGTCTACCTGAACAGTTTACGTTATCGTTATTCTCTGACGGTATATTAGAACTAATAAATCAGCCTTCTTTAGCACAAAAAGAAGAATACCTGCTAAACCTAATAGAAAGGGAAGCAGGTAATCATGAGTCTATAGTAGCGGCGCTTTCATTAAAGAGTGATGATGATGTGCCTGATGATGTTGCGTTAATGACGGTGGTCAGGATTTAGTATGAATCCAGGTAAAATTGAAGTTGCAAATAAAGAGGGCATCTACGTCATCAAATTAAGTGGTGATGTACGATTGAACCTATGCTCTGCCTTAGAGCGTTATTTAGATGAGATGTTTCTAGATAGTGAATTTAAGACGGTTTTGGTCGATTTGTCTGAGGCAGAGGGTGTAGACAGTACAACCCTGGGTCAGCTGGCTAAGATATCGATAGTTAGCCAAGATAAATTTGGTTTAATCCCATCAATAATTTCACCGCGTGAAGATATTACGCGTATTTTATTAAGCATGGGGTTCGATAAAGTCTTTTATATAATAGGTGAGATGCCAGCCCAAATTTCTGATTTAGATGAATTAAGCTGTGAGCAGCTTAATGAAGAACAGATGCGCGATAAAGTGATTGCCGCTCATGAGATCCTTATTAGCTTGAATGAAGATAATAAGAATGCTTTTCAAGAGCTGGTTGATTGTTTACAAAGCAAAAAATATTGACCTTAGGGGGATGTGTGACGGTTAAACAAGCTGCAGTAATTGGTGGTGGTAGTTTTGGGACTGCGATTGCGAGTATTTTAGCTGCTAATGGTATTAAAACTAAGCAGTGGATGCGAAATGCAGACGTTGCAGAATCAATCAATGAACGCCAAGAGAATCCTCAATACTTACCTGATGTAATACTTGATAGTCGCTTAACGGCCTCTACGGATCTGGCTGATGTTATTTCCGGTGCTGAGCTGATTTTTGTTTCTGTGCCGAGTAAGTCTTTTCGTGTCGTTGTCCAGCAGCTGAAGCCTTTTTTAGTTGCAGGGCAGAGCTTGATCAGTACCACCAAAGGGATTGAGCCCGATGGCTTTAATCTAATGAGCCAGGTATTAATCGATGAGTGTCCAGGACATTCTGTTGCAGTACTAAGCGGCCCTAATTTAGCTAAAGAAATTGGCCGCAAGCAGCTGACAGCAACGGTTGTCGCGAGCTCTGATGGCAATTTACGTACCGCGGTACAAGACGCACTCGGTTGTGAGTATTTTCGTGTTTATGCTTCTGATGATATGTATGGGGTTGAGCTAAGTGGTGCATTGAAAAACATTTATGCCATCGTATCAGGCTTCATTGCAGCATTAGGCATGGGGGAGAATACCAAGAGTATGATTATTACCCGCAGCCTGGCCGAAATGAGTCGCTTTGCCGTCGCCCAGGGTGCTAATCCACTAACCTTTTTAGGTTTGGCTGGGGTTGGTGATTTAGTTGTGACATGCATGTCACCATTAAGTCGAAACTACCGTGTAGGCTATGCCATAGGTGAAGGTCGCACTCTGGAAGAGGCGGTCGAAGAATTAGGAGAAGTAGCAGAAGGTGTCAATACCTTGCGCTACATCAATACGCAATCTGAGGAACTTGGTATATATATGCCTTTGGTAAAAGGTGCTTATGCCGTTTTATTTGCGCATGTAGATCCTAGGTTGGTCGCTAAAGAATTAATGACGGGTGAAAATACAACAGATGTTGAGTTTGCCTTGGCTAAATCAGAAATAGGATCTTAAAAATGAGTGATATGAAGCAGAGTATTGAGTCAGATGCGTTTTGGGTTAGAACTTTATTTATCATTATGTTCTCCATCATATATCGCATCCTTGATGTTGTGGTTTTGTTTATGGTTATTGTGCAATGGGGCTTTACATTAGTGACAGGGCAGGTGAATCCCGCTTTGGATCAATTTAGTGCTGGCCTAGCTAACTATATTTCGCAAATTGTTCGATATATTACGAATAATAGCGAGTCTAAACCTTTCCCTTTTACCGATTGGCCAACCCCTAAAAGTGATATGCCAACGGAGCAGTAGTGAAACTCTACCTAATACGACATGGCGAAGCCGTTTCAGGCTCGCCTGATGATATGAATCGCCCTTTAACTGAAAGGGGTGAGCAGCGCGCAATTCGTGCTGCTAACTGGCTTTCTAAGCATGTGAAAGGGCCTGTGAGTGTATGGGCTAGTCCTTATTTGCGAACCCAGCAAACAGCAGCCCCTATCGCTAAGGCTTTAGGTGTTCAAATAATTGATCATCATTGCTTAACCCCAGATATGACACCGCAAAAAGTTGTCGATGAATTAGTGAATGAGCAGCAAGATATCGTGCTTGTGACGCATCTTCCCTTAGTCGGGCGCTTGGCTTCTTTATTGATCGAAGGGGCTATATTTGATCAGCCTTGGTCACCGACCGAGATTTGGCAGCTAGAAGGGGATGTATTCTCGGCGGGCTGTCTGCAGAATACAGATGTTTGGTATCCTGCCTTAGAGGAAGGGTAGCTAGGTAGGCTGTCTCAGGCGGCCTTTCACCTTGTATTCTTGATTGTAGATGGTAGCTTATATCTTTTGACTATTTAGCTAATTATCGATAATACATGAAAGACATTTTGCATTTTTCTCATGCCAATGGGTTCCCCGCTGGCAGCTATCAAACACTATTTTCCTATTTATCGAATGATTTTGATATTGGTTACATTGAACGCCTTGGTCATCATCGTGATTATCCTGTTAAAAATAACTGGCAAGATTTAGCACAAGAATTAATAGATGAGCTTTTGTCTCTCTATACTCGCCCTGTGTATCTTGTAGGTCACTCTCTAGGTGGCGTTCTCAGTATGATGGTGGCAGCTCAGAGACCTGAGTTAGTAAAAGGCTTAATCATGCTCGACTCTCCTTTTTTGACAACTTTTGAAGCCCACGGTTTAACGCTGGTGAAGCGTTTGGGCTTAATTGATCGTGTCACTCCCGCAGGTAGAACTCTTGGTAGGCAGGAAGAGTGGGGGTCGTTAGAAGAGACTTCGCAATACTTCAAAGGTAAGAAACTTTTTCGAGGTTTTGATGAGCGTTGTTTAAAGGACTATGTAGAGCAAGGTACGATAGAAGCGGCCTGCGGGAAAAGGCGATTACGTTTTAATGCAGAGACTGAAATAAATATTTACCGAACCATTCCAGACAACCTTCATAATACCCGTCGCCTACAAATGCCAGCGGCTGTTATTGCAGGCAAATATAGTGATGTATTTAAAAAGCAGCATGGTTTTAAAATGAAACGCCAATTAGGCATGGATGTGCAGTGGGTGGAAGGTGGTCATATGTTCCCCCTTGAGAAACCCCAGCTTACAACGTCTTTAATTAAACAATATATACAGCGCTGGTCAAAAATATGAAGCAAGGTAAAGAAGAATTTATCCACCTATCAACGGGTAAATTAGCAGTTCAGTACTGGGGGCAAGAAGCCAATCCAGTGCTGATCTGCTTGCATGGCTGGTTGGATAATATGGCCAGCTTTTACCCTCTGGCGAAAAAAATGAGTGGGCAATATCGTGTGATATTAGTTGATTTGCCCGGGCATGGGTTATCTGATCCTTTAGCGGATGGTGCTCATTATTATATATGGCAGAATATTGAAACCTTGTTGGAATTGTTGAATAAGCTCAAGTTAGATCAGGTTAATATTGTGGGTCATTCAATGGGAGGCGTTGTCGCTAGCTTGTTTTCAGGGACGTTTCCAGACCGTGTTTCATCTTTAATACTATTGGACTCTTTAGGGCCAATGACCTCCTCTGCGGAACAAACACCAGGGCAGCTAGCAAAAGCAATAATAGATTCACAAAAAATATCTTCAGGTTTACGTATCTATCCGGATACCCAAGTTGCATTAAGTGCGCGAAAAAAATCCTCACCCAGCATGTCGGATTCTGCTTTATTGCCGATCGTTGAACGTAACTTGATCGCTAATGGTTCAGGCTACAGTTGGCGAACGGATACCCGTCTGCGTCATACGTCAAAGGTGCGTTTAACGGAACCACAAGTGCTTGCCTTTCTGTCAGCGATTTCGGCTAAGGTATTAGTTATTATTGCCGAGCAGGGCATTGTTCCTAAATTCTGGTTACAAGAAAGACTTTCTGTTATCAGCGAGCATCAATTAGTCGTATTACCTGGGCATCATCATTTTCATGCCGAGATTGAAAGTGTTGAGTTAATAAACGAAGCAATTACTGGTTTTCATTCAGGGCAAAGCGTTAACAATATGGGTGACTCATGAAGTTGCTACTGGCAAATGTAAGAGTCTTTCTAATCGCAGTATTGGGATTTATATTAGCTGTTTATGCGGCTTGGATGATTAATGCTCAGTTGGGGTATGGTTATGCTTGGCTGTATCATGCTTATGATACTGACCAGCATATCGCCAAGTTTGCTCCTCAGAATCGGTTCCGACAGGGCTTTGAGACCACCTCAATTGAAGATCATAAAGCAGCTTTTCAAAGCATAGTCGACAGTGTTCATAATAATGGAGAAGGGTTAGCCGCTATTAAATATCAGGTGGCGGGTGATAATATTCCATTACTACACCGAGCTGAAGTTGTTCATTTGCAGGACGTGGCTAACTTGATTAATAGTATCCATAAATTGGCTATCTTTGTTGGTCTACTTTGGCTGTTTTTAGTGATTAGGCAATGGACCTTAATAAAAAGTAAACAAGGATATGTTCGCCATAGTGCATTGGGCTTAGGGGTAATATTAGCCTTGTTAAGTTTAATGACGTTCGTTGTGTTTGTGGTTTGGGGAGCAAAAGCGATATTTTATCAGCTGCATATTTTGATCTTTCCAGCGGACCATCAGTGGTTTTTTTATTATCAAGATTCACTGATGAGTACGCTTATGAAGGCACCTGATTTGTTTGCGGGCATCGCAATACAGATAATGGTAGTAGCGCTAAGTCTCATGATCGTAGCAAGTTGGGCTGCTAAAAAGGTGGCTCGCTTGTGAAGGTAAGTCGCTCTTCGGTCACTGGGTGGGTGAAGGTCAGTGACTGGGCATGTAAGCACAGGTGGTGACGCGCATTCTGAGATTCTGCTGTGCCATATAAATGATCCCCCAATATTGGGTGGTTCATTGCGTTACAGTGAATTCTCAGTTGATGTGAGCGCCCAGTAAACGGAAGCAGTTCTACTCGAGTATTGCCTGCTACATATTCAATGATGCGCCAGCGAGTGAGTGACTTCTTGCCATATTCATAGCATACCATCTGCCTTGGGCGATTAGGCCAGTCGCAGCGCATTGGAAGGTTAATTGCCCCTGTTGCCGGATGTAGCTCGCCGGCAATGATCGCCTGATAGGATTTTTCTGTTTGTCTATTTTGGAATTGTTGCTGTAGATGTTTCAGGCTTGGTTTGTTTCGTGTGAAAACCATAATGCCGGATGTTGCCATATCTAAGCGATGAACAATATGCACTTCTTCAAATTGAAGTGTTAAGCGGTGATAGACGGAGTCTAACTTTTCTGGACCGCGACCTGGGACGCTGAGTAGGTCAGCCTCTTTATTCACGACGATGATATCTTCGTCGTGAAAAAGTATGGATACTGAGGTCATTATTTGTTTAATTGAGGGTAGTTATGATTGATGAGTATTTTATCGTAACTACCGTCTTTTTTCATCGCTTTTAACGCCATATTAAAGGCAGTTGCGATGGCTTCTCTATCATCACGTTTCAAGCTAATTGTAGCGTGAAGGCTACGTGAGATTAATGGTATCGGCATGGCTTCAAGGTGATCAGCAATGTTTTTGTTTTTCTTAAGGCTATTATTCGCGGTCCAATAATCAATCAAGGCAATATCAGTCGATTTTGTTGCTACATCTCGCAGCATAGATTTACAGTATTTATAATAGTTTAAGGAGACTAGGGGAGCGATTTCATCAAAATTCTCGCCATAGCCATAGTCTTTAAATACTCCCAGTCGATAGCTTTTCTGGCTAACATAATCTTTGAATTCTTGATTATTTGTGAAATTAAGCTTGTCTTGCTTACGTTTTATTATGACTAGGTCGTTGGTAAGGTAGGGGTCTGTAAAATGAATTTCTTGTGCTCTTGTCGGGCTATACCAAGACCCGACAGAAAGGTCGATTTCGCCATTTGATAATCCTTCTCCAACTCGTTGCCAAGGCATAAATTCCATTTCAACTTGATAACCGGCACGTGCAAATACAGCAGTAACTAAATTAACAGCCAAACCATTGGCTGGTAAATGATTACTGATGTACGGTTCCCACACGTGCCCTGCCATCTTTAGCGTGGGGGTTTCGCTTTTGTATTCGGCGGCAAGTAAAGAGATAGCTTTAGCTAGCCCATTTTGATCAATGCTTTGTCTGAATTGGTCTCGAAAGCTTTTAACCAGGCTAACACCCTCGATTACAACGTCGTAGGTCAGCCACTTTTCCTTTTTGTAATATAATTTATAAGTAACATTAATCGCGGGAGCGCCTACGCGTTGGATCGCGCTCTTTACGCTGGCTTTTTTCCCTGTCTTGCTAAACTTGGCATCTTCAAATTTAATCTCTTCACCGTTAAAGGCTTTGAATGCTCCGGCGTAAGTACGTATGACTTTATGCTTAAAAGCCGTAATGAATTGAATTTTTTGTTCTTTGGATGTTTTTTTCCAGTTTTTAGCCAGTACCTTTTTTGCCATGTATACATGGTCAATAACCGGCAATAACAGCTCGTCTACGATTTGTTCTAAGTAATAATTTTGACTCGCAATCTTGTCTTTATCAGTAATTAGGCGCTGGGTCATTTGTTGAGCTGCTAATTCAACAACGATCCTAGGTTCTTGCTCGGCGATGGATTTGTAGCTGATCAATAGGCTCGTGATCAGTAACATCAAGCGAATCCAATGACCGCTGAATGTAAATGAGCTTGGCATTAATGTGGCTCCTAGTCGGACTGTATAGTTTTTGTTTACTATAAAGAGGACAGCCTTGATTGCCAAGCTGATTAACACTAAAACGTTATTTTAAGTTGCGAATAAGTAAGGATTTTTCCGTCTTGGTGCAACCTGATGGACAAGGGATTCTTACGATGAAGCCTGAACCTGGTGCATCATCGCGTTTCTCACCCTTATTGGAGAGGATACTGTCGAGGGTAAAGGTGAAATTACCCTCTGGAGTCATCAGTTCTAGTTCATCGCCAACTTGAAAGCGGTTTTTAACATCAATTGTCAGCCAATCTTCATCTGCATGAGTGATTTCGCCAACAAATTGCTGCTGGGTGCTTATCGATGCACCACGAGTATAGTTTTGGTACTCATCATGAACGTGGCGGCGATAGAAGCCTTCGGTATAGCCACGGTTAGACATGTTTTCCAAGGTGTCCATCAAGCCCATGTTAAATGTTTTACCTTGAGCGGCGTCATCTATCGCTTGTCGGTAGGCTTGGCTGGTACGAGCTGCATAATAGTGGGACTTAGTACGGCCTTCGATTTTTAATGAGTGGACTCCGATTTCTTGCAGTCGCTGAACATGTTGTATTGCTCGCAGGTCTTTAGAGTTCATAATATAGGTGCCATGCTCATCTTCAAACATGGGCATCAAATCATTCTCGCGATTTCCCTCTTGCAATAAGACGATCTCATCAGAGGGTTTGCCAACACCTAAAGCTGGTTTTTGTGCAGGATCAAACTCGATGGCAGATGAGGGTATTATATTGCCCGTTTCTGTTTCTTTCGCATCATGTGCTTGGTATTTCCAGCGACAGGCATTAGTACAACTACCCTGATTGGGATCACGGTGATTCATGTAGCCGGATAATAAGCAACGACCAGAGTAGGCAATGCAAAGTGCGCCGTGCACAAATACTTCCAATTCCATTTCTGGGCATTGCATGCGAATCTCTTCAATTTCGTTGAGAGACAGTTCGCGACTTAAAATTACCCGTTCAATACCTTGGCGATGCCAAAATTTAACCGCGGCATAGTTAACAACGTTGGATTGTACTGATAGATGAATTGGCATCTCGGGCCATTTATCTTTTACCAGCATGATGAGGCCAGGGTCTGACATGATCAAAGCATCTGGTTTCATGCCTATTACCGGTTCAATATCCCGCATATAACTATCAATTTTGTTATTGTGGGGGGCAATATTACTAGCTACGTAAAATTTCTTGCCAAGCTGGTGAGCCCGCTGAATACCTTTATCTAAGTTTTCTATCTGAAAGTCATTATTTCGAACGCGTAAGCTGTATCTTGGCTGACCTGCATAAACAGCATCCGCACCATAAGCAAAAGCATACTCCATATTTTTATAGGTGCCAGCAGGTGCAAGAAGTTCAGCTTTAAAGGAATTGGACATGATAGTGGCTCAAGATAAAAGCCGCACATTTTAAGTATCAGGCTTTAAATCTCGTTGATTCAAGTCAATAAAGTCTGTGTTAGTGGTTGGTGTGAAAAATGGCAACATCTGAGTGGGGGAAGGTAACTCTGGCATTGTACTTATTAGCGATCCATTGCAGATTGAATTCATTGTAGAAACAAATATGAGTCGGGTCTTGGATGTAGTGCCATGTTTTAAAGCGCTCTAGGTTTTGACTGCGCTTGGTCATAATGGCTAGGCAGCCACCCGGTTTGAGTAAATCGAATAATTGCTTAAAAATAACGGCAGGGGAAGATAAGTGCTCTACAACTTCTGTGCTGGCAATGAAATCATATTGACCACTAACCAGTAGTTCAGGTAAGTGTGCATAATAAATATCATAATTAAGGCATGAGTGCCCTAACTCTGCGAGCATTAGGTGGAGTGTTGGTCCAGGTCCGGAGCCAAAATCAAGGCCTTTAGAATGGCGCGGAATTGATTCGTTTAGTGGGGTTACGAAGCGTTGTAAGAATTTGCGATAACCCGGGTCATCAGGGATATTTTGGTGCAAGTCATAAACAGACTTTTCTTCTTTAGGAGAAAGTTGTTCGTTTCTAGGGACAAAAATCAATTCGCAATTATTGCAGCGAAAATAGCTGCGTTTATTATCTTGATGATAAAAGTTGCTACTATTTTCACATAAGAGGCAGTTAAGGCTAGTCAAGGCTAATGCCTAGGCTAGATTCTGGCTCACTTGCAGCTAGTTTTTTGATCGCAATAATCGTTTCTCGTTTTGGCTTGCCTTGGATCAAAAGTTCATAAACCTGTTGCTCAAACTCCTGTTGGCGAATTTTAAGCTCATCGCTTTCGTTCCCCATTTCAGCAAACTCTGCCAACAATTGCTGATTGCTCAACTGAACCAACTGGCAATCATTGGCGGTTTCGTCCAGTAAGCCATAACTGGCAGAATAAAGGCTTTGGCAAGTTTGTTGAGCGGCTTCTGCGCCAAAGGAGTCTTGGTTATCGAGTAATTCATTCTGCCATTGATCGAATTCATTAAAGAAACGTTCTAAGTTATCAATCGATTTTAATTCGCCCTCTAAAAATGCCCAGGTTTTGGATAAACATTTTGTATAAGGTGTGCTTTCTTGTTCCTGCATTTCGCAGAATAAGGCAATGTGATTTCGATTACGTTCAGCCATCGCGGCGCAGAAAGCTGATCGTCGCCATTGTGATAATGTTTCAAATTCCATGCTGATAATACCTTGAAGTCTTTTTCTCGAATTTATTGAAGATTGTTTTCTAGGGTTAGTATCTTACCATGGGGGGCAAAATACTGGGTGTTATATAGCTTCGGCATCGTCCAGTTGCTATCCGATGGCAGTGCTTGCTTAAAGCGGGCAAAGAAGTCTTCGGCGCTAATTGAACGAACAAAATTCTGCTCTTCTTGTTCTTGATTAGCAAAAAAATCTTCCCAATGACCCAGGATGAAGTGGCGTGCTTGGGTGTCTTGCATGATTGATTCTGGATAGTTGTCGACCTGGCTGAAGGATGCGGGTGTAATAATAGCTATATCAACACGCTTTTTGTCTTTGGCGACAAGATCCGGAATAAGGCCCAGAGGTTCTTGGCTGGCAGCATCCTGATAGTAAATGCGGTGCAGGATTTCTTCTTGAGGGCCCAAGAAATCAATAAGATAAGAGAGTGTCTGGCCTTCTTTCCAGCCAAAGGCATGCCAGGGAAGGGAGTCTAGATCTTCTTCGTAGCTCCCAGTCATTATATTAATGCCCATGAAATGCGGTGCGTGAGAAGATTTTAAAGCCATGAAACGAATGGTTTTATTGTTATTGTAATGCCACTGGCCAGGCTTATTTAATACCGCCATTGAGTTGTTTAAGGCATGACGCCGAGACTTATTGATCGCGGGTGCTAGTGTATGCACCATGGTTTTTGAGCCATAAACGTGAGCCGCAAGTGCTTTAGTTTGCATGATATAAGGAACGTCCATCAAATGGTCGTAATGGGCATGTCCTACTAGGATGGTTTCTACATCACTTACCTCAGGTAATAGGCGATCAATCAGCTTGGTATCTGAGCTGATCGGCATGAATGGGCCTAGGGCCATAAAATGAGGGTTTGTAATTGATGGTGCCGTCATTAATGCTTGGCTGCCAAAGCGGAATAGATGGCCGCCAACGCCTAAATATTGAATGCTTAGACCATTAGATGGTAAGCGCTTTTCCATCGCAGTTGTATTGTCTTGTTGGTAGATTTCCATATTGCTAGTAGACGTACTGCAGGCCGCTAATGTGGAAAAGAGGGTAGAGATTAAAATTAGGGATGTGAAATTAAGTGAAGTCATGTAAAGAGGAAGCTAATTATAATTGAGAGTTGTGATACTGGCATGCATTCTACCAGTGCCTGAGGTTGTGTTGTATTTATTACTGAAGTTGTTGTCTTGCTAGTTTAGCTAACGACATCGCTTGTTAATTGTATCAATCGCGCATCTTTCTTGATAATTGGGTGAATAATTGTTCGAAATGTGAACTAAAGCACTAGTTTTCGGTAATTTCGGAGCTTATTAAGTTGAATGTTAGTCCGCTATCGTTTATTTTTTATTCAACTGTTTAAGGTATGTGCTTATGAAAAATCAAGCGATATTAACTTTATTGATAGGCAAGCAGGAAGTATTAAAAGTCGCGGCGGACAAGTTATCACCACGTGGTTGTGAGTTTATTTGTAATCAAGAGCAGGTTGCATTGTTTCGTGATAATGATGAAAGCCAAGGTCGATTTAATGATTTTCAAATTAGGCTTGGTTTATTTCCTCATTCAGGGCCTTGCCCGCAATATATAACCGCTAACGGACAGATTGCATCGATCAGGCGCAGTGCGCAAAGCTGTTATCGAATTATTCTAAATTTTGAGAAAGTGGGGCAGGATGGTTATCGTTTAATAGCTGAACATCTATCAGGCTCCGTTGTCGTCCCTATCGGTACGAAACAAAGTCAAAGTGCTTAAGTCTGCTTGCAGAGGCAAATTTACTGTTAGAGTTACTCCTTGCTGATAATCGAGTGACGTAATGATGCCCTCTAATTGACCAATCAAATAGCGTAGTTGATGCTCTTGTTGAAATTCACAGCTGAGTATGAGTTTCTGCAGTTGTTGAAATTCTGTCCATTCTAGTTGCTGTAATACTGTATTAGTCGCTTGGCTATAGGCTCGTGCTAAGCCCCCAGTCCCCAATTTAGTACCGCCGAAATAACGTACCACAATAATTGCAATATCAGAGAAGCCTGAGTGATCGATGACGTTCAAAATAGGCATGCCTGCTGTGCCGCTCGGTTCTCCATCATCGCTAAAACCTCGCTGAGCATTATTTTGAGATCCAATTCGGAAGCCATAGCAAAAGTGTCTAGCGTCTGGATATTGTTGCTTCAAGCGATTAAGGAATGACTTGAAATCTTGACTGCTGGTGACTTTTTCACAAAAAGTAATAAACCGGCTTTTCTTTTCAATCAATTCATAGTGGCTTGGTTTAGCAGGCACTTTATGTGTCATTTGGGGTTGCTGCAGCGATATATAACAAACTTACTATCACTCGCAACTGTACTGATGTTTTTGAAGTCTTTCTTAAGTAAGGGTTTGTAGCCTAAATGTCGGTTTGCGATAATCAGAAGCTGTCCATTTGAGCTTAATAATTTACTGCTTTGACTAAACATGCGCTCTGCTGCAGCTGTGGATATGCGATTACCTGTATGGAAAGGCGGGTTGCACAGTATCGTGTCAACAGGCCCAAGAACAGAAAGTAAGGCATCGGTATGGTGTAATTGAGCGTTTGCCTGATTGCGTAGGTTTAAATTATCAGACGCGGCTTTCAATGCAAGTGAAGAGTCATCGCATAAAATCATTTCGATTAAGTTATCGGAGCCGTTCATTAAGGCGGCGATGCTCAATAGGCCATTACCACAACCAAGATCAACTACCTTGCCACTCAACGGAGGGAGTTGCTGTAGGTGGTGGATAAAAAAACGGCTGCCAATATCCATGTGATCACGAGAAAATACGCCAGGTAATGCTGATATAGGCTTTTCATCAGGGCCGGGATAAGTTTTTAAGCGTTTAAGCTCGGGTAGGCGAGCGCTCAAATTAAATTCAATTAATCGAGCTTTCTTCTTAATAGGGTGTTGAATGTAATTATCGTTATGCAGCTGTAGCCAGTTAAGCCATTTGATCGGTATATGTTTTGCCATGCCGGCAATGGATACATTAATACCGGGGCCTAGCTGCTCGAAGGCTAAAAGTAGCCACCAGTGGAGCTGGTCAAATGATTTTGGGCATTGGATCCACAGAGTATCTGAAGCTTGTGGCAGCTCAATTATTCCTTTATCGAGCTGATTAAGACTTAATTGTTCTTTAGGCAGTTTTTCGAGGTTTTCTTTTATCGCTTGGTGACTGCAGAATGAGTCACTCCAAGTGTAATTTTGTCGACCTTGCTGGCTGGCATGTACACTGAGAGCCCCCCATTGATCATTGATGATGGCTGGGTAATCCCCTAAGGCCGCCTGTTCAATAAGATATATATCAGCAGCGTCCCAAGGTTGCTGAATGCTCGCGGAAACCTTGGGGTAGCAATTTAATGTTAAATCGCCTTTACCAGTTGATAATAGAGCCATGCGTGTATGCGCCGTCAGGAAGATTCAATTAATAAAAATCGTTGAAGTTTTTATTGTCCAGTTGAGATAAAAGGTCAGGTTCGCGAGTATCTTCACGCTTATCGTCTTTATCTGTGCGCTGTTTAGGTTTAGTTTTAGCATCTTCTTGCTTGGCAGGTTTCTTAGCGGGCGCTTTTACCTGCTTTTCAGTTGCTGCAATCTGATTTTGCTGTTGTTTTTCAGCTGCTTGTGGATTTTCATCCAAAAACTTCTGATAAACCGACTTAGGCTTAGTTTTAGATTTTAAATTGGTGTTCTGGCGGTCAGTGACTGATGCTTTTTTTAGCTTAGTTGTGCTGCCAGTTTTAACACTATGGATGCTTTTTAGTGAGCGGGTTTTCTTTTTGCGTGTCATGAGATCAGGTTTGTTTGAATATAAGTAGTCATTCTACCGTAAGTTATGCTTTGATACACGGATTTAGGGGGGATAAATGAACTATTGGTCACAATTAGTATTCGTGAGCTCAATCACAATGCCTGTGTTCTTTCTTGTATATATAGGATATTGGCTAAATAAGAAGAACAAGTTAAGTGCAGGCTTCACTGAAAGTGCTTCTTATATCGTCTTCAATATTGCACTGCCTGTATTGATGTTCTCGGCGATTGTTAAAACAGATATCAATGAAATGACCAATCCTTCATTGGTGGTTTTTGCCCTTGTGGCTGCCTTTCTCTCTTTCCTGCTGCTTTGGTGGCTGGGTAAGTATTTTATTCGTGATCGTGCAAGCTTGGGCGTCTTTGTGCAGGGGAGTTTTCGTTCAAACCTCGGTATATTAGGTTTGGCTTTTTGTTCGGCAACGTTCTCTGAGTCAGGTCTCGCGGTTGGAGCAGTATTGCTGGCGGTGATTACCCCTATTTTTAATATCCTTTCGATTTATGCGCTGACTCATGCGGCCAGTGATGAGTCTGAAATGGATTGGTTGTTGTTGCTGAAAAATGTGATAACGAATCCCTTAATTGTTGCTATTTTGGTCGCAATGCCTTTAGCTTATTGGCATGTGTCTTTACCCAGTATGGTTATGCAAGGTATTGATTATATTGCGGCCATGACATTACCTCTTGCGCTAATTTGCATTGGGGCTTCATTGAGCTTGACCGCTTTGCGCCATACCCAGGGTTTATCTTGGCTTGCGGTAGCAATAAAATTGCTGATATTACCTTTGTCGATAGGCTCTGCTGCCTATGCTTTTGGTTTTAGGGGGGTTGAGCTCGGGTGCTTGGTATTGATGTTTGCAAGTCCAACGGCTGCAGCATCCTATGTAATGGTGCGCTCAATCGGTGGAAATCATCAATTAGCGGCTAATATCATTGCTTTAACGACCTTGGTATCTTTGTTTACCGTAAGTATTGCCATTTACTTGCTAAAAGTGTTTGCCTTAATTTAAGGTATGGTGAAAAATAAACCTAGTTTATCGTGAGAGTACAACTAATGGGTGAGAGGAAGTAATGACGCAGACTAAGCGTTTTTTAGTGTACGTCGCATCAAACCAAAGTGGTTTGGAAAGTGAGCGTTATGAGGTTACGCGTCAATTGGCTCGTATGGGTATTTTATGTTGTGGCTTTCCTTGCCGTGAAGATACGTCACCTTATGATTGGAATCTGGCACGTTCTCAGATTGAGGATGCTGATTTATTCTTAATGATATTGGGTGATGAGTATGGGCCTATGGCCCCAACGGGGATTAGTTATCTGCATCGTGAAATGGTGCATGCGCAATCACTATCTAAACCTGTATTGTCTTTCGTGAAGAATTCACTGCCTTCTCAGCAGCAAACTGAAGACCAAAGGCGTCTTGCAGGATTCCATGGGGTTGTTTCTAAGGGATCTTATCGATTATGGCACCTCAGAGAAGAGTTGTTGGCACATGTGAAAACAGCGGTGGTAAATGAGTTAAGCAATAAAACGGGTGGCTGGCTAAAGCTAGACTCTGTTGAAGATGCTGAAGTTAATACCGTTGAAGCTAGTCCCGCTACTAAAGTCGATAATAAACAGTGGCTACTTAAAACAAGGCAGTTGGTGCGAATTCAGTTTTCAGCCAAGGTTTACGAGGCTGGGAATAATACCCTGGAAGAGCTCTCGGTATCACAACGCTGGGATACCTTATTTGCTTGTTCCGCGGGAATGATGAAATCACCTTGCAGTGAGGATCGTTTACGCCAAGGTGTTGAAAAGCTGGTCTCTCCGGAAGTGCAACGGCGCTTATTATTGCAGCATCCCTCTGCCCATGCGGTCGATGATATTCGTATAAATCGCTCACAATTCCAACAGCTATTGCAGCAATGGTTAGATAATGATCTGGTCATTAAAAAGTTGCAGGGCGGTCGTAACTCTTGGCAATTAAGTGCAGAAGGGGTTCGCCGTTTTTCGGGCTTGAATCAATCAAGACAGGCGGTATAAGCCGCCTTAAGATAAAATGCTGTGTTTTGCTTCTAGCTCATCTCTCATGCTATTGCAGACAGTATCGCATAAGCTAAATATATAGGGCGCGGCAATGCTAAAGTAAGCCATATTCCCTTCTTGTCGACGCTTAACCATTTGGTGGTTCTTTAAACTAGATAGATGCTTTGAAATATTGGGCTGTGACGCCCCCGTTCTTTCTACCAGTTCCCCAACACTTAACTCACCTTGTTGAAGTTCGTGAAGAATGCGCAGGCGCATTGGATCGGATAGGAGTCGAAAGCGCTGAGCAACAAGCTCTAGCATTTCTGTTGTCATTTCTGCCATGTTTATTATTTCTTGTGTACGTTTTCTTATTCTAAACCATATAGGTTAAAACCTATATGCTTTAATAGGCATTTAGCTGGGTTGTAATTCTATAAAAGTGTAATTTCTAGGTGGTTTTCAGTGAGATAGAGTCTTTGGGGCATGGGTTAGCTAATAACTATCCGCTATAATGCAGAATATTAAAATCAAAGGCTGCCATCTTGTTTCGTTTTATCAATACACCAATACATTTTTTGCTTCTATTGCTATTCGTAGCCACTACTGGTTGTAGTAAAGCGCCGGCTTTACAGAAGATTACAGGGCCGACAATGGGGACGGAGTACCATATTAGCTGGGTTTCCAAGCATTCAACATCTCAAGATTTAAAGAAAGAGCGCTCCACGATACAGCAAGGTGTAAACGCACACTTAAAAGCCATTAATAAAAGCATGTCGACTTATGATACAAGCTCTGAGCTGTCATTATTGAACAAGAACTTTACTCAGGGTTGGCAGGATATCAGTATCGACCTTTATCGGGTGCTGATGATGTCGCAACAAGTGAATGTACAGTCTTTAGGGGCATTTGACGTGACCGTCGGACCGCTGGTGAATTTATGGGGGTTTGGTCCCTCCAAATCAAAAGACCAAGTACCAAACGCCAAGGATATAGGAAGAATTAGAGAGAAGGTTGGAGCAGAGGCACTGACCTTGCGCATGCGTGATGAAAGCTTTCAGCTAGCGCTAACAGCACCGCGCTACATTGATTTATCCGCTATTGCGAAAGGGTATGCGGTCGATGTGCTTGGGCGTTACCTGCAGCGTCAAGGTATTGATAGATATCTCGTCGAGGTGGGTGGGGAAATTATTGCTCATGGAAAAAAAGACATCGATAGCCCTTGGCGAATTGCTATTGAGGCGCCGAGCGACCAAGGTCGTAATGCACAAATTATAATTCCTCTTAATAATCTAGGGATTGCAACATCGGGGGATTATCGAAATTTCTTTGAGCAGGATGGGGAAAGGTACTCTCATACCATTGATGGCCGTACGGGCTATCCCGTTAAACATAATTTAGCTTCAGTCTCAGTCTTGCATAGTTCGGTTGCTATGGCAGATGCTTGGGCCACAGCGTTAACGGTTGCAGGGGTTGAAGCAGGTTTGGAAATTGCAGAAAAGAATGAGTTGGCTGCTTATTTTATTGTTCGGACGCCAGAAGGTTTTGAACAATATACTAGTCGTCAATTTGAACAATTAATCTTAGACTAAAGTAGTGATAGAGAACTTGAGGTTTGTATGACAACATTATTAATCGTTTTTATTGTAATGGTATTATTCATCGTATTAATGTCGGCGGGATTGTTAATGGGTGGTAAGCCGATTAGTGGTTCCTGTGGCGGCATGTCGGCTGTTGGTATGAAGGGCGCCTGCGATGTATGTGGCGGCGATCTTGAAAAATGTGAATCTAGCAAAGATCCAATTCGACAGGAAGCTGAAGATTTGTTCTATGATGCTTCTAAGAAAAAGTGATAAACGATTCATTAATAGCACTAAATTTCACGGATAGTGATTAATGTCATCGTGTAATCTGGTTTATAACCTATAATTATTAACATTAACGATTTAATCAAAATTAAGTAATCAAAATCACCTGAAGAATAATAAGACTTGGGTGATTGCAGCCATAAGGGCGGAATAAAGGATGGCAGATTTCCATTACGACGTAGTGATCATTGGCACCGGACCTGCGGGTGAAGGTGCGGCAATGAATGCTGCAAAAAAAGGCAAGAAAGTCGCTGTTATTGAAAATCGCAATATGGTGGGAGGAAATTGTACCCATCTTGGCACAATTCCATCAAAAGCTTTGCGTCACTCGGTTAAGCAAATTATTCAGTTCAATACCAATCCCATGTTTCGTGATATTGGTGAGCCGCGCTGGTTCTCTTTTCCGCAAGTATTGCGCAATGCAGAAGAAGTAATTGCCAAGCAGGTAAAGGTTCGCACTGAGTTTTACGGACGTAATCGAGTTAGTCTTTATACCGGTCATGCAAAGTTCGTCGATCCTAATACCATTGATGTATTAACGACTACTACGACAAATCATGTTCGATTGCATGCTGATCAAGTTGTCATTGCAACGGGGTCAAGCCCTTGGCGTCCAAGTAATATTGATTTTAGCCATGAACGCGTATATGACTCCGATAGTATTTTAAGCCTAGAACATACTCCGCGTACCATGATTATCTATGGCGCTGGTGTTATTGGCTGTGAATACGCGTCTATCTTCTCGGGTCTTGGGGTTAAGGTTGACTTAATTCACCCTGGGGATCGCTTATTGAACTTTCTAGATGATGAAATCTCAGACGCACTAAGTTATCACTTGCGTGATAAGGGTGCCCTGATTCGTCACAACGAAGATTTTGACTCGGTTGAAGTGAATGATAAATTCGTCACTTTAAAAATGAAGTCTGGCAAGCAAGTGAAAGCCGATGCTTTCTTATGGGCAGCAGGGCGTTCGGGTAATACCAAAGGTTTAGGACTTGAAAATACAGGTTTAGCGCCGAACTCTCGGGGTCAACTAGATGTTGATCAGAGTTACCGTACGGCTGTTGATCATATATACGCGATTGGTGATGTGATTGGTTGGCCAGCATTAGCATCGGCGGCTTACGATCAAGGTCGTGCAGCTGCAGCTGACATTACAGATATGGAAGATTTCCGTTTTGTAAGTGAAGTACCTACCGGTATTTATACAATTCCTGAGATTAGTTCAGTTGGTAAAAACGAACGTGAGCTAACTGAGGCGAAAGTGCCCTATGAAGTAGGACAGGCTTTCTTTAAGAATATTGCACGTGCTCAAATTACTCATGAAGGTGTGGGTATGCTGAAAATACTTTTCCATCGTGAAACATTGGAGTTACTTGGAGTTCACTGTTTTGGTGACCAAGCGGCAGAAATTGTTCATATTGGGCAAGCGATCATGAATCAAGAAGGTAGCGGGAATACGTTAAAGTATTTCGTTAATACGACTTTTAATTACCCCACAATGGCAGAAGCGTATCGCATTGCTGCGTTGAACGGTTTGAATAAGTTGTAATGTTGCTGGGTAGGCCATAAAGGAAGCTTTGTGGTCTACTTTTTTACTAGAAATAGAGATTTAAAGATACCGGTGCACTCGCAAACTCGGTAAAAAAACATCCTCACAGATCTTAAAATCATTCCTTGCAATACGAGTTCTAGCCGCTGGCGGCTGTTCTTCAATCTGATTGAATTTCGGTAATAAAGGGTTGTCTTCTTCTGGCACTAATAATGGCAAAGAAACGTTCATCGATTTACGCACGGTTTCTGTATGGCCTTTTTCGTTTAATAAT
>CAJVZR010000006.1 GCA_913019965.1 uncultured Oleispira sp. | reverse complement strand
TTAACCGTTATCAACTGCACGGCCTTTCAGAGCGAATAAACCCCGAGGACGTTTTTGGATGAATAAAATAATGAAAACTAAAACTAAGATTTTCGCTAATACGGCTCCAGCAACTGGTTCCATAAACTTATTAGCAATCCCTAACGACATAGCCCCTACTAAGGTGCCCCATAAGTTGCCCACACCACCAAATACAACCACCATAAAGGAGTCGATAATATACGCTTGGCCAAGGTTAGGACCTACGTTGGTTAACTGACTTAAAGCAACACCCGCGATACCTGCAATACCAGAACCTAAACCAAAAGTAAGTGCATCTACCCAACCGGTTTTTATGCCCATAGAGCTAGCCATTGGACGATTCATGGTTACTGCACGCATCTGCAAACCAAATAATGTGCGTTTTAAAACCAGCGCTAATACGGCTAAGACCACCAAACTGAAAATGATTATGTATAAACGGTTATAGGTAAGGGATAAACCAGGGTTCACCATAAAGGTACCCGCTAGCCAATCAGGGGTAATTACTTCACGGTTTAGCGGCCCGAATATAGAACGTACCGCTTGCTGTAAAATTAAACTAATACCAAAGGTGGCTAATAAAGTTTCCAATGGACGGCCATAGAGATGACGGATAACAGAGCGTTCAATTAAGATTCCGACAAAACCACTGACTAAGAAAGCGGCAGGTATAGAAACTAATAACGAGGTGCCAATAGATTCTGGCATTAACATCTGAATTACATACGTTGTATAAGCCCCTAACATGATCATTTCACCATGGGCCATGTTAATCACGCCCATCACACCAAAGGTAATGGCAAGACCAATTGCGGCTAATAATAAAACGGCACCGAGTGCTAGGCCAAAATAGAGGTTTTCTGCATAACCGTTGTAACTCATTAGGGTTTCAATATCGGTTAAAGTTTTTTCTGCTAGCTGATATTCATCGGCGCGAGTCTTTTGTGTTTCGCTATCAAAGCTCGAAATAAACTTATTTAATTCAATGCGTACTTCTGGGTATAAAGAACCCTCCAGCTCCGATAATGCCAATAGGCGAATCGTCGCTTGATCGGACTGAAGCAACATTAATGCGCGTACCGTTTCTAATACATCAATGACCCTGGCTGACTCTTCTGTTTTTAAGGCTTGTTCAATAAAGGACAAATCAATAGCCGAGCTATCTTTTAATAAATTCTGTGCGGCAGCAAAGCGAACTTTTGAATCTTTGTGGGCTATTTGAATACGCGATAAGTGAGAGCGAATATTACGGCGCAATGCATTATTGACCCCAATTTTTTTGACCTTACGTTTTGATAAGCCAGTGATTTCTTCGCCGCTAAAAGCATCTCGTATGGCATTTTCTTGCTTTTTCTTTAATAGCGACAAGTCAACGATCAAAATACGTTTCTGATTCTCATCACCAATATTGTTTTCTGGATTCTTTTTTTGACTCTTTTTTTCATAATAGAGCTGATTATCTAACATGGATTGCAAGATAACTATTTTCTTATCGTCTTCAATAGCGGCAATGCTATCGATGATACCGGCTTTCTCTTTATAGCTAGCCTTTGTCAGTGTCTGCACCGTTGCAGACAACGTATTATGCTTGGCTTGATCTGTAGTGCTAATCTCGTTATTGCTTAAAGCGGCATTACTCAATACAGCAAGCAGGGAGAAGCAACTCAGCCATACAATACGTTTTACGTATTCACGCATGATGATGTCCTAATAAAAAATGGTTGGAGAATATTTATTGCAGATTTAAAAATGGGAGTGCGAGTGCACTCCCATGTTGTATTAGCAATTACTCGTAGTAATTACTCTTCACTTGCTAGCGCTGGGCCACCACAAGTTTTAGTCACCGTATTGAAGTTGCCGCAGTTAACTGGCGCAGTCCAATCAGAAATAAGAACCTTACTTTCTGGTAGGAAATCAGTCCAAGCATCACCCTTCACTTCTCCTTCAGTCTGCCAAACGATATCAAACTGACCATCTTCTTGGATCTCACCAATTAATACTGGCTTAGATAAGTGATGGTTAGTATTCATTACCGCAGTACCGCCGGCTAGGTTAGGAGCCGTAATGCCGTACATAGCTGAACGTACTTTATCAACATCTTCACTACCGGCTTTTGTCACCGCTTGTGCCCACATGTTGAAACCAATGTAAGTTGCTTCCATTGGATCATTAGTTACACGATCTTCGTCTTTTGTATAAGCGTGCCACTGATCAATGAACTTCTCATTTTCTTCGCTTTCAGCGCTCATGAAGTAATTCCACGCTGCAAGGTGACCAACAAGAGGTTTAGTATCGAAACCTGAAAGCTCTTCTTCACCTACCGAGAAAGCAACCACAGGGATATCTTCAGAGCTAATACCTTGGTTGGCTAGTTCTTTATAGAAAGGAACGTTAGCGTCACCGTTTACGGTAGAAACAACGGCAGTTTTCTTACCAGCACTACCGAATTTTTTAACATCAGAAACGATGGTCTGCCAATCACTATGACCAAATGGTGTGTAGTTCACCATAATGTCTGCATCAGCAATACCTTTAGACTTTAGATAGCTCACAAGAATTTTGTTAGTCGTACGTGGATAAACATAGTCCGTACCGGCTAGAACAAAACGCTTAGCACCCACTTCTTCTAATAAATAATCAACCGCTGGAATAGCTTGCTGGTTTGGCGCAGCGCCGGTATAGAAAACGTTCTTCGAAGATTCTTCACCTTCATATTGAACAGGGTAGAACATTAAACCGTTTAGTTCTTCGATTACAGGAAGGACAGATTTACGTGATACTGAAGTCCAGCAACCGAAGATTACATCGACTTCTTCTTTAGAAAGTAACTCACGAGTTTTTTCTGCAAACAAAGGCCAGTTAGAAGCAGGGTCTACAACAACAGGTTCAAGTTGCTTACCTAATAAGCCACCCTTTTTATTCTGTTCTTCAATCATCATAAGAACAGTATCTTTTAGTGTTGTTTCAGAAATTGCCATGGTTCCAGATAGAGAGTGCAATACACCTACCTTAATCGTATCAGCAGCGTTAGCCATGCTGATGCCAGCAGCTAAAGTCGCTACTGCTAAAACCTTGGAAACTTTCCCTAGTTTATTGGTTGTATTTTTAAAAATTGTTTTCATTACTTCAGTCCTTCCTTCATGCCTAAATTTTATTCATCCTCTGATTTATAATTCGAGCTATACATTCGTTTTATAAAATTCTGTGATGATTTATTTTTTTGTGTTGCTATGAGGACTAGAGCAAGGGTTATACCAGTTTTATTTTTTCTCTGCGTTTTCAACCATTTAGTCGAGTTTTAGTGGCTCGATAAATAAATATTATTATCTGTTCTAATTTTTACTAATGAATTTGTTTTAAGTTGCACCAATTCACAACAGCATTTAAAGCAATACGCCTTCAATTGGTGCAATAGCTGATATTTCAATTAATTAAGACTTAGCGACAAATTACAAAGTGGACAAAGCTAGGAGGAATAAAAAGTTGAACAGGCGATCATGATTCGCCTGCCCATTTTTAGCGCAAGAAATGATTAAATTAAGCCGTTTCTTCTTTCATTAGATCTGAATCACGTAACATGCCCTGCTCTATAATGAAGCGTACGATTTCTTGCACACCTTGACCGCTCTTCAAATTTGAGAAAACAAACGGACGTTCGCCACGCATTTTAGTCGCATCACGATCCATTACTTCTAATGAAGCACCAACGATAGGAGCAAGATCGACTTTATTAATAATTAATAAATCCGACTTCGTAATACCTGGACCGCCTTTACGAGGAATTTTATCCCCCGCAGATACGTCGATTACATATAAGGTTAAATCAGAAAGCTCTGGGCTAAAGGTTGCGGATAAATTATCACCACCGGATTCAACCAATACCATTTCTAAACCTTCGTGACGGTCAGAAAGCTCTTTCACTGCAGCAAGATTCATTGAAGCATCTTCACGAATTGCCGTATGTGGGCAACCACCGGTTTCAACCCCGATAATACGATCAGCATCTAATGCTTCGTTGCGGGTTAAAAACTGGGCATCTTCTTTGGTATAGATGTCGTTGGTTACTACGGCAATGTTGTAGGTATCTTTCATTACCTTACACAGGGTTGTTAATAGTGCTGTTTTACCAGATCCAACTGGACCGCCAACGCCGACGCGTAATGTTTGTTGTGTTGTCATTCTATATTTTCCTATTCTATTAACCGGATTCATTAAAATTAAATACTATTGGTTTCAATACTTTGAACTCCAACCGCTCCTTATAGAAATTTTTTAACTAACCAATAATTCCATTGGCAAAGTATTAGGTACTTCGTTTAAGCCCATCGATGGCATGGAGCGTTAGCGCCGTGAATACCTGCAACGGCTAGCCATCGTTGAGCCTACAGGGAGCGCTAGCGCTGTGAATACTTGGAACAGCTGGTATTTACGGCGCGGCGCAGAAGGAAGTATCTAATGCTTAGCGACTTCAAATGTTGAATCTGATTGATTAAACATGGGGCTATAAACCCTATCTTATAAACAAGAGTCACGACCGAAACAATCGTGAATACTGGTGCTCGTGCAATGCCGATGACATAGATAAACCTACTAGACCTGAACCAATGTCGTCATCTTCTAATGCCATGGCACTGTCTATGACCGCTTCGATTTCTGGAATTAGATGGCGAATAATATTCTGTCCATCGGTTTGCCCCATCGGCATGGCTTTGCTCGCGGCGGTGATTTGGTTTTCTAACCAAGCCCAAACAAAACCAATTAAACATTCTTCAACCGTTAAGCCTTTGACCACACCATTTAAGGCGTACATACTGGCAACAGTTGGTTTATCGATTAATTCTAATTTTGCTACGTGTTCAGCAGACTGGCTTTTATGCCATTGCTTAAACGCATCACCGACTTGAATATCTTCAAGGTATAACTCTTTCGTTTCACGAAAGGCTAGGAGCATGGCATTCCAATACTGCAGTCTCTCTTTATCATTCTCTGACCACGCTTGATGCAAGCGTTTTAGAATGGGCAAATCCACCCCACCCAAACCTTGAGTCATCACACTTTTAATCCACTGCTCGACATCATTCGCATTTTTGCACCAACCTGCTTCCAAGGTATATTCCAAACCTTGTGAATAAGCGAAAGCACCAATCGGTAATGCAGGGCTAGAGATGTGCAGTAGATTTAGTAAGCTGCTGGTTTGCATTTTAGTGCTCATGGTCGTGTGAGTGATCATGTGAATGACTGTGCCCATGAGAGTGGCTATGAGAATGTTCATTCACATCAGGATGAACATAATCATCATCGCCATGAGAGTGCCCGCCATGGTCACCATAAGCACCATTTTCTGGTTCAAACGGCGCCGGCTCATGTATGACCTTTAAGCCCAACTGAATCAGCATGTCGTCGAGTACATAATCATTTTGATAGCGCAGCCAACCATCACCAACCTGCAGTGATACGTGACGGTTACCAAGGTGATAACAACCACGAGCAAACAAGGTGGCATCATCGGTTGTTGCTGTTGTTACGACTTCATCCGCGGCAATAATTTCATACACATCACCCGCGTCACAACGCATCAAGGTTCCGCCACGCATAACATCACCACGATCAATCATGATGCCAACTTCTTGGCCAGTAATGGTTTGGGTTTTAAAACGCCCACGTTTGCGCTGATCATAAGGCAAGCAAATACTGTCTTTAATTTTTTCTTCACCTGTTGGAGTGAGGATTTTTTCTATAATTTTAATCAATTTAACTTCTGCCAGATTTTATAACGCCGTCATTTTAAATTGTTGCAAGTGAACTATTGGTTGTCTCATCTTCGGGACGCTGTGAATACGCCACTCGTACCTCGCTCTCCCTGTAAGCTCGGAAATTACATCCATGCAATTTAACGCCACTTCAGCTGAGACAACCAATACTTCACCCATAAAGTTTTTCTAACTTGCGACTCTCAGTTTATTAACGAAATACGACGGCTTTTGATTAATAAATTACGCTTTTAAAATAAATAGTAGCGCTGCGCCATAGGTAACTCTTCCGCTGGCTCACAAGTCAATTCAACCCCATCTGCTTTCACCACATACGTTTGTGGATCAACTTCAACTACCGGCTGATAATCGTTTAATACCATGTCGGCTTTACGCACCGAGCGACAGTTTTTAACCGCTACCAATTCTTTTTCCAAACCTAAGTGCTCTAACGTATTTTGTTCAAGAGACGCTTTTGAAACAAAAGTTAAACTGGTTTTAGAAACTGCCTTCCCCATAGCACCAAACATCATGCGATAGTGAACGGGCTGAGGTGTTGGAATAGAAGCATTCGGATCCCCCATAGGCGCCGCTGCAATCATTCCGCCTTTTAAAATCAATGAAGGCTTAGTACCAAAGAACATCGGTTTCCATAAAACCAAATCAGCGTACTTGCCTACTTCAACCGTACCCACTTGATCAGAAATACCGTGGGTAATCGCAGGGTTAATTGTGTATTTAGCAATGTAACGACGAGCACGGAAGTTATCGCAGCCTTCTATTTCAGAGTTTGCATCTTCCGCTAATGGCCCACGCTGCACTTTCATTTTATGTGCGGTTTGCCAAGTACGAGTAATCACTTCACCTACTCGGCCCATGGCCTGAGAATCGGAAGAAATCATTGAGAAGGCGCCCAAGTCATGCAGAATATCTTCAGCCGCAATGGTTTCACGACGAATACGTGAATCGGCAAACGCCACGTCTTCTGGAATATTCGGATCTAAGTGATGGCAAACCATCAACATATCCAAATGCTCATCCACAGTATTCACTGTATAAGGACGCGTTGGATTAGTCGACGAAGGTAAAACATTTGACTCACCACAGGCTTTAATAATATCCGGTGCGTGGCCACCGCCCGCCCCTTCGGTATGGTAGGTGTGAATCACTCGGCCTTTTAATGCACCTAACGTATCTTCAACAAAACCGGATTCGTTTAACGTATCGGTATGAATCGCAACTTGCACGTCGTGCTTTTCCGCAACGGTTAAACAGTTATCAATCGACGCGGGTGTTGTACCCCAATCTTCATGAAGTTTTAAGCCAACAGCGCCAGCTAAACATTGTTCATCTAACGCTTCCGGTAATGACGCATTACCTTTACCGAGGAAACCAAAGTTCATCGGTAATTCATCAACCGCTTGCATCATCTTGCCCAAGTGCCACGGTCCTGGGGTACAAGTAGTTGCGTTCGTTCCAGTTGCTGGCCCAGTACCACCACCGATCATAGTCGTGGTACCCGCCATCAAGGCTTCTTCTACTTGCTGTGGGCAAATAAAGTGAATGTGCGCATCAATTGCACCGGCAGTTAGAATCTGACCTTCGCCAGCAATCACTTCAGTACCCGGCCCCACTTCAATGGTCACACCCGCTTGAGTATCTGGGTTGCCCGCTTTACCAATAGCTTGAATATAGCCACCGTTTAACGCGACATCGGCTTTAATAATGCCGGTTGCATCTAAAATTAAGGCGTTGGTAATCACTGTATCGGGCACTTTATCGGAAGTGGCTTGGCTCTGACCCATGCCATCACGAATTACTTTACCACCGCCAAATTTTACTTCGTCACCGTATACAGTGAAGTCTTTTTCTGGGGAGATAAATAATTCCGTATCCCCTAATCGAACTTTGTCGCCCACGGTTGGGCCGTACATATCAACGTAGGTTCTGCGATCTATTTTAGCCATATCATTCCTTTACCTTCACTGTGCTCTATTCATTGCTCTATGATCTTTATTTACAACAAACAACAGTGAATCTAAATAACTGTGAGGAGCTATTAATGTATTCACATAAGGCCATCGATTTGAGGGACCAAATCGTTGAGCATACAGGGCCGTACTTGCTGCGTGCCGCCTTGTGAATATATTAATAGCACCGCTTTTAAAACAAATTTCACGGATAGCTTTTAAAGCTTACCCATCACATCACCGCGGAAACCATAAATAGTTTTCGTGCCGGCATATTCTACTAATTCCACTTCACGAACTTGCCCAGGTTCAAAACGAACCGCTGTACCTGCGGCAATGTTTAATCGAAAACCCTTGGTCGCTTCGCGATCAAATTGCAATGCCAAGTTCGCTTCATAAAAATGATAATGCGAACCTAACTGAATCGGGCGATCACCTGAATTCGAAACCTTAACGGAAATAGTTTTCTGGCCAACATTCAATTCAATATCACTGTCGGGGCCAGAAGCTGGAATTATTTCACCTGGAATCATGTTCTGCTCCTTTTATAAAAGCCATTAATATAAAAGCGATTAAGCAATCGGATTATGCACCGTTACTAATTTAGTACCATCAGGAAACGTCGCTTCTACCTGTACGTCGTGAATCATGGATTCAATACCGTCCATCACTTCATCACGAGAAATCACTTCACGACCTGCGTTCATTAAATCAGCAACCGTACGACCATCACGAGCACCTTCCATAATGAAAGAAGAGATGATCGCAATGCATTCTGGGTAGTTCAACTTTACACCACGGGCACGACGCTTCTCGGCTAGCTCACCCGCCATATAAATTAATAATTTATCTTTTTCTCTTGGCGATAATTCCATGATTCACACCTTTCAAATATTTTTATCTATTTAATTTAGATTGATTTAATTTTAAATGTTAAGTATTCCAAATACGCGGCGCACAAGCCTCACGACCATTGACAAAAGGTCGCATCCACTGCCAATACTTAATAAATACTTTCTTCGCATTATCGGCACAAGGGCCAAGATAACGCACGATCACTAAACCTGGCTTATGGGTCACGGCAACAAGACCTTTATCTTGCCCACTAATATGATCGGATGTCGCGGTCAATGCCGCCAACGCCTCCAAGGCTTCTCTTTGTTCTTCATCAAGCTCAGGTATTTTGTCATCAGCATTGGTTAAAATAAAACTGCCAAATACCGCTTGTTTCGCCAAACCCGCTTTATCTTGCATGATGTCGCTATCAGCAGAAATCGTATTGCGCTCAATAAATAAGGGCAGGCCGTTTCTCTTAACCGATAAGACTTGCCTAATACTGCCACGCTCAAACCAGTCTTCACTACTCGGGCGCCCCAAGCAAACAATATCCCAGCCCATGAACTCAGCTTGATCACTTAACTCAACCTCAGTAATCAACTCTCCTTCAGCACCATCAAATACCAGTGTTTCTTGCGGCATCCATTCAAGTACTGCTTTTTCTTCAACGATTAAAGAGACTTTTTGAAACTGCTTACGCTCAGTAATGTTGTTATAAATTTTTCCCGCGGAAGGAGTAGTCATCAGTGCTTGGGCATAGGGGTGCAAATGTAAACCTATGGTTAAATAATCCCCAGCCACCAGCCCACCGGGAGGGTGTAATAAATACAGATGAGCACACTGATTGCCTTCAGGATAAAACGGACGCTGAACCCGTAAAGGGCCAAAGTGCGTCGTTTTACCTAAGCGAGTTTTATCATCGATAAATCCAAGCTCAGCTTGGTAATTCGCTAGCCAATGTAAGTTCGGATCCAGTTCTTGCTGTTGCAAAAAATACTACCTTAATAATTATTCGATAATAGCCAATCGTTCTAGAACTGAAGTATAAGAGCAAAGGGCTTGCCAAAAACAACAAACTTGACCAAATGCGTAGTTTTTATCACTTTTATCGATTGTCAGCTTTGTCTTGGTTAATATTAGATCGATAAACAGCCAACCGTTAAAATAATCTTGCTCCATAATGGTGCCAAACTTACTTCAATGGCATTTAATGCACCAAAGTCACGCAGCAGTAATAAACGTGGTGAATTCCATTTAATCCATATTATTCAGTTAATGAATGACTTATTTTTCCCTACACTGACTGTAATCCATCAATCGCCTATCGATATGAGAGCACAGCAATGAGTGTAGAAAACCTATTCAATCTAAAAGATAAAGTTGCATTAGTTACAGGGGCCAGCCGAGGTATCGGCGAAGGTATTGCTAAACTGTTGGCTAGCGCTGGCGCTCATGTCATCGTTTCGAGCCGCAAGATAGACGGCTGCCAAGTGATTGCCGATGACATTATCGCCGCTGGCGGTAGTGCAGAAGCTTTAGCTTGCCACATTGGCGAAATGGACCAGATCGAAAACTGCTTTAAACAAATAGAAGAGAAGCACGGCAAGCTGGATATTCTAGTGAATAATGCCGCCGCGAATCCTTATTTCGGCCACGTTCTAGATACCGATTTAAACGCCTTCCAAAAAACCTGTGATGTAAACATCCGTGGTTATTTCTTTATGTCGGCGACTGCGGGTAAATTAATGAAGAAAAATGGTGGTGGCAATATCATCAATGTTGCTTCAGTAAACGGCGTGATTCCTGGTGACTTCCAAGGCATTTATTCAATTACTAAGTCGGCGGTTATCGCCATGACCAAAACCTTCGCCAAAGAATGTGCCTCTGTCGGCATTCGGGTTAATGCTCTCTTACCGGGCTTAACCGATACCAAGTTTGCCAGCGCACTAACGACAAACGATGCCATTTTAAAACAAGCCATGCTGCATATCCCAATGAAACGCGCGGCCATGCCTGAAGAAATGGCGGGTACCGTACTGTATTTAGCATCAGACGCCTCTAGCTATACCACGGGTACTTGCATCAATGTTGATGGCGGCTATTTACTGGTATAATCACCAGAAATACGCACTCTTGGTAATTAATTATGTTTAATCCTGCACAACTAAAAGGCCTTGCTGATCAATGGATGCAAGGTCTGAATGAAAAAGGCTTACCGGGCCAAGCACTCAGCGAAGAAATGAAAATGATGGCGAAAGCACACTTTCAACAATGGTTAGTGCAGGCGAACTTAGTGACGCGAGAAGAGTTTGATGTTCAAGCTGAGCTGTTAAATCGCACGCAACAACGACTAGAAAATTTAGAACAGCAGCTGTCAGAAATACAAAGTGACTTAGCTAAAGACTAAGCACCCATTGATTGGAGGCAAGGATGCCCAAAGTTTTCATTTTCTTTCTGTGCTCGTTTTTAGCATTCTTTAACAGCACTCAAGCAAATATTCATTCCCCCAAAAGTAGTAATAGCCATTATAAAACCGGCCTAATTACTAGAGAAGCAAGCCCTATTTCCATTTCAACAGGCCTCGCATTTAGAGAATGGGATTCTCAAGTTTCTCACTTAGAAGATAATGGGAAAAGTCTATCGGGGCTCAGTTTAAAGCTAGATTATGAGCTATCAAACTATATTTCGGTTTTTACCAAGGCAACTCAATTTCATCATGATACCAACTCAAATGCCCCATATTCCGTATCAAAAAGACCCACTGAAATTAGTCGTAAAGATTTAGTTACAGCCATCACTTTAGCTCCTTGGAAGAAACGCTTTACCCCTTATATTTATACAGGCATAAGTTACTTCAAATATTCTTCAAAAGAATATGCCAGTGTAGAACAACCCGACGTACTGATAAATAAAGAAAATAAACAGGGTTTATTAGCGGTTGCTGGACTAGGCATTAGATTGATGACCAAATATCTTTTTTGGGAACTTGAACTTACAACCGATAATTCAACCCATCTTGGATTCAGAGAATTAAAGACCGATATCAGTATTGGTATAGCGATCTGATATTTAATAATAGTATTGCCTTAACTTTCTACCGATTAGCTTATTGTGATCGGCATAACGTTTTCTCTCTGACTAAACTTGCTAATGAACCTTAATTCTACGGAAAGAATTCATGTCATTAGCCATTGTTCGTACCCGCGCCCAAGTGGGTATACAAGCCCCACTTGTTACTGTTGAAGTTCACCTCTCTAATGGATTGCCAACCATGAATATTGTTGGTTTACCCGAAGCCGCAGTGAAAGAAAGTAAAGACCGTGTCCGTAGCGCAATTCTTAATAGTGAATTCGAATTTCCTGCAAAAAAGATAACGGTTAATCTCGCTCCTGCTGATCTACCAAAAGAAGGCGGTCGCTATGATCTTGCCATCGCCATTGGCATATTGGCCGCAGACGGAAAAATTCCAGAAACGTTATTAAACCAACATGAGTTTATTGGTGAGCTGGCCCTCAGCGGAGAACTAAGGCCTATTCGCGGAGTATTAAGCGCTGCCATTCAAACTCAATACGCAGAGCGTACTTTAATATTACCCGCCAAAAATGCCGAAGAAGCCAGCCTTTGCCAAGGTGCCGTACAGAAAAATGCTCGCAGTTTATTAGAAGTCTGCGCCTATCTTTGCGGCCAAACGAGTCTAGATGAAGTTGAAAATTTAGAACCGACTGAGTTTATTGCGAATCATGCCGACCTCAATGAAGTGCGAGGCCAAGCGCAAGCGAAACGCGCCTTAGAAATCACCGCCGCCGGAAAACATAATTTATTATTCATTGGCCCACCAGGAACCGGTAAAACCATGCTTGCCAGCCGTTTGCCCGGCATTCTACCCCCAATGACAGAATACGAAGCATTAGAAAGTGCCGCCATTCAATCCGTTAGCCACCAGCATCAAAATGATTGGTTAAAAAGTTGGAAGCAAAGACCTTTTCGCTCTCCTCACCATACGGCCTCAGGCGTATCACTCGTTGGTGGAGGTAGCAAACCCAAACCCGGCGAAATATCCTTAGCCCATGGAGGTATTTTATTTCTCGACGAATTACCTGAGTTTAGTCGTAAAGTTTTGGATGTTTTACGGGAGCCGTTAGAAAGTGGGGAAATAAGTATCTCCCGTGCCAGTCGACAGGTGACTTACCCTGCTCGCTTTCAACTCGTTGCAGCGATGAATCCTTGTCCGTGTGGTTATTATGGCGATGCATCGGCTAAATGTACCTGCACGGAAGACCAGGTTAAACGCTATCAAGGGCAAACGTCTGGACCCTTATTAGATCGAATAGACCTGCAAGTCGAGGTTCCCCCGATTTCAATAAGTGAATTGCAAAAACCGAATCATAATCAACTAGAAGCCAGTTCCGTGGTTCAAATGCGAGTTTTAAAAGCATGGAAAGTTCAGACTTTGCGCCAGCAATGCTCTAATAGCCAACTATCAAATGCCCAAGTAGAAGCCTATTGCCAGCTAACGGAAGAAGATGAAAATTTACTCAGACTGGCGATCGAAAAACTAGATTTGAGTGCGCGGGCTTATCATCGAGTATTAAAAATATCCCGCACCATAGCCGATCTCGATGAAAGTTTAAAAATTAATACGGGGCATATTATGGAAGCATTAAGTTATCGGAAACTAGAGCGCTATCGGCAAAGTTAATCGCCACGTATTACTCATAAGTTCCTGTACTTTTAGGGAAGAAACCTTCGTCAGCTCGCATTAACACATCTTCTAATGCGAGAGGTCGCGAGAAATAATATCCCTGCACACGATCACAGCCAAGCTGTTTAATTTTATCCATACAACGAGAGTCTTCAACACCTTCCGCCGTCGTTTCTAGCTTCAACTGCTTCGCCAGAGATATCATCGCCGCCGCAATATGCGCTTGCGCACCTTCATCGGCTAATGGCGATACGAAAGCACGATCGAGCTTAATACCTGTGATCGGTAAATCACTTAAATGGGATAAGGAAGAGAAGCCCGTACCAAAATCATCCAGCGAGATTTTAATGCCCGCGTTAAGTAGCTGAGTTAAATTGTTCATGGTGATCTGTTCATCTTTTATCACCGTTGTTTCAGTTAGCTCTAATTCTAAATACTCATGAGGCATGTCATTATCAGCTAAAGCCTGTAATACCTCATCGGCAAAATTCGCATCTGCGACTTGTGGGAAAGAAACATTCACCGCCATGCAAATCGTTCGGCCTGTATCGATCTTAATGGTTTTCCAAGCGCGCATCGCTTCGTGCAGCGCCCAGCGGCCCAATACCTGAATTAAACCGGTTGATTCCGCTTCTTTAATGAAGGCACTTGGCGGTAATAAACCAAAGCTCGGGTGCTGCCAGCGAATTAATGCCTCTGCCCCTATCCACTCACCACTTTCAACATGGAGCTGAGGTTGATAGTGCAAGATGAATTCATTGCGCTGTAATGCCAGATGCATACTACTCATCAAACCAATATTAGCTTGCTGATATGATTGCCATTCAAATTTCGCTTCTTGCACGAGTTTATCGCGCGCAATCTCTTGAACCGCTTGCTGCATGGCCAATGCTAAATTTTCAGCATTAGAAACTTGAGTCGCCGTACTGACATAAACCATCAACTTAATGTCACTAAATTCCTGCTGGCAAAGCTGATAGAAGTTATCTAAATCTTTATTATCCATAGGCTGATCGTTAATCGATAACAATCCTGTTTGCTCATCCATTAACCGCCCTAACAAGGTACCTTGACTCACATATTGTGCTAAAAATCGTTCGAAACGAATGCGTAATAATTCACTATCTTGCCAACTTAAATCAGCACTCTTGGTTTTTAACCAGCGGCACTGAACCAGCTGAAAGTATTGCACTCGCTGGCTCGATTCACTTGCCGATAATAAAGAGTTGGCTTGCTGGAAAAACTGCTGACGGTCTAACACAGCTTCTCCTCTGGATACTTCTCGTTCATCTCCTAGGTCACAGGCGGCATGACTAATACGATACTTTAATACCGCGATATCAATGGCACGGTTGAGGAAGTCGACATCTAGGGTTTGTTCGCTAAGCCATTCGAAATCAATCGCCGTATTTTCAAGTTGCTGAAACGCTTCAATTTGAGTCTTATTAGCAATAATCACGACTGGCCACTGACTCGCGATGGCGAGGTATTGGCTAATTAATTCTGGCGCTAATTGAGAGAGGTGAATAACCACACAAAACCAATTGGCATTCGTTTGTAAACTTTCTCCCGCTTTCCAAGCGCAGATATCAGCACCCGCCTGAGCATGCTGCAAGAGCTTCAAACTAGCAGAATGACGTGTGCTGCCCGTGGTCATGAATAACAGGCGCTTGGTATTATTCAGCACGACTTTTTTATTCCTGCTCAATTCTTGTGCAGCCTTTAATACCAATTTAGGTTTAAACAAAGATCACTTCCTACAATAGACAACATAAGTACATTAAACCCATGTACATAAAACGTGCTGCATTCCAAACAGCTACCTTATTTATAGGTTACGATTCAGATTCTGTCTGCCTGATGAGACTGATCTCTATCAAATTTTCTCATCGTTGTTAGAATAGCGGGCTGAATTAGAGAGGAACGTTCGTGGTCGACTTAAGTCATCTAAACCCAAGGCAAAAAGAAGCCGCCAAATACATCGATGGGCCGTTATTGGTACTCGCCGGTGCTGGCTCGGGTAAAACCAGTGTGATCACCCGTAAAATCGCCTATCTGATCGAAAGCTGTGGTATCAAGGCCCATCACATCGCGGCGGTAACCTTTACCAATAAAGCCTCCCGTGAGATGAAAGAGCGTGTCGGCCAGCTGTTACAAGGTGGTGCAGGGCGCGGTCTAACGGTTTCGACCTTCCACAACTTGGGCTTAAACATTATTCGCTCAGAATATAAAACCGCAGGGTATCGAACCGGCTTTTCTATTCTCGACCAAGATGATGCCAAGAACATCCTAAAAGACATCATGATGCGTGATCATGACCAAGATGATGACGCGCTGGATATGGTGCAAAGCGCGATATCCAATCATAAAAACGACATGCTCGATCCTGATCAAACCATCGCCAAAGCTGAAAATGCCCAAGAGATGATGATTGCTCAGTGCTACTCGGTCTATCAGCGCACACTTAAAGCCTATAACGCGGTGGATTTCGATGATTTGATTTGGATTCCGACCATGTTGTTCAAAAATCATCCCGAAGTATTACAGCGCTGGCAGAGTAAAATCCGCTACCTACTGGTGGATGAGTATCAAGATACCAATACCAGTCAGTACGAACTGGTTAAGATGTTACTGGGTAACCGCAGCGGTTTAACCGTGGTAGGAGACGATGACCAATCGATTTATTCTTGGCGTGGTGCAAGACCTGAAAACCTGAATTTATTGAAAATCGATTATCCGCATTTGAAACTGGTTAAGTTGGAGCAAAACTATCGCTCGACGGGTCTAATTCTAAATGCTGCCAACAAGGTAATTGATAACAACCCTCACGAATTGATCAAAAAACTGTGGTCGGATAAAGGCTACGGCGACCCGATTAAAATCATGAAGTGTAAGAATGATGAAATCGAAGCGGAACGCGTGGTTACCGGTATTGTTGAACGTCGCATGCGCTATGGTGGTAAGTTTTCAGACTTCGCTGTGCTATATCGTGGCAACCATCAATCACGTATTTTAGAAATGAAGCTGCAAGCACATCAGGTGCCTTATAAATTGAGCGGTGGTCAATCCTTCTTTGGTCGCAGTGAAATTAAAGACATCATGGGTTATTTACGCTTATTGATTAACCCGACTGATGATTCGGCCTTCTTGCGAATTATTAATACCCCTCGTCGTGAAATTGGTCCAAGCACCATTGAAAAGCTCAGTGAATACAGTATTCGCCGTGGTATTTCCATGATGGCGGCGACGACGGAACTCGGCTTAGAGCAACTATTAACGCCGAAAGCATTAGATAAGTTAAAACGCTTTGGTCACTGGCTCAATAACATCACTCGCATGGCCTATGCAGACGATGCCGTTGCTGCCGTGAAAGAGATGATTGAGGATCTCGATTATGAAGCGCACCTTAACCTGACCAGTGGCACGCCACATCAGGCAGAGCGACGCATGAGCAACGTATGGTACTTAGTCGACTCAATCGCAAAGATGATCGAAAAAGCCGACGAAGTGGGTGATGAAGTGACCATTGAAGATGCGGTGAGTAAGCTAATTCTTCGTGACATGCTAGAACGCCAAGCCGATGAGGATGAAGAAGATCAGGTGCAATTGATGACGCTGCACGCTTCGAAAGGTCTAGAGTTTCCTCACGTGTATATGGTGGGCCTCGAAGAAGAGTTGATGCCGCACAGAAACAGTATTGAAGCTGATACCATCGATGAAGAACGCCGCTTGATGTATGTGGGCATTACCCGTGCTCAGCGTACACTCACCATCACCTACGCAGGCAAGCGTAAGCAGTTTGGCGAGATTCTGGATACGACCCATAGCCGCTTCTTGGATGAATTACCGCAAGATGATATTGAGTGGGAAGGTAAAACCGAAGTTTCGGCTGAAGAGCAGAAAGCCCGCGGGCAGGAGACAATGAAAAGCTTGAAGAATCTGATGGCGGATTTCTGATCCGCTATCGACTTCTCTTCAATCGAGTCAAATCGTAGATATAAAAAAGAGCCTGAAGCGAAAGCTTGAGGCTCTAATTGTCACACTATGTACCGTATTTATTCAGGACAAAGATATTTAAAATCTTCTGTAACATTGAAGTAAACGGTATGAGTATCACTATAGCTCGAGCCCCACTTATCCGTACCTAATATGACTAGACCATGCTTAGGGTGGCTCTTAATTTTCTTAGCTCTTAGCTCCCTAAAGCACTGAGACAATCGAACCGATTCCCCTACTTTGATATTAGAATCGTTATAACGAGTTAAATAGTAGTCATCTACATTCCTATGCTGAGCAAGCGTAATATAACCATCACCATTAGGATCTGCCACAACCTGAACATATTTCTGAGAACCATCTATTTTGCTATCTGCACTACCATCAGCTTTAAAGGTAGAAGTAACCGCTGCGTAATAATTATTATAACCAACAACAATATCTCCTGCTTTTGTTTCAGCTATGCTGGTTAAAGATGAATCTTTGATACCACCAGCAGTTTGGGTAGACATAATACTGCCATCCGTTTTACTCAGCTTTAATAACACGGCACCGCTGGCACTGGTAGATGGAGTGAAGTCGTCAGCCGATGAATCTTGAGAAGAATCATTGGCGGCTGTATATCGTCCCGCAGCATATAAACCTGACTCCGTTAGTAATAATTGTGAAAACAACTCATATCTACCTGATACTGGCTGAGCTATCAGGTGATCAGTTATTACAGGAGCACCTCCTGTTCGATCAATTAATTTCACCTTGTTTTCTATATTTTCATTAGGGCAAGTAGAAGGGCGATAGCCCCAGTCATTAATAGGGCCTGTGTAGATACAATTTAACGTACGCTGAAGCGCTACAAATTTACTTGGAGAAACTTCAATTATATTTTCAAGTCGCTGCTGAGTATAAATACCATGATCGCCGGCCGTTAAATCTTCTGAACTATTATAACTGGCTAACCATGATTGATTACCTAAATCATCTAACTCGATTACTTTGCCATCTTTCCAACTCGTACCGCTGCCAGGCAATACGTAGCCATTAGACGTTTTTGCGATCGATTTAGGATTGTTCATCTGCGGCTTATAGGTTTTTCCCCAGGAGACTTCTCCTTGTAGGTTTACTTTAGAAACATAAAAATCATCACCACTACCATCACTCTCATTCGACTGCCTTGCAGCAATAACTAAACTCTCATCCTCAATTACAAAATCAACAGGCGCGTCTTCGTTACTCCAGCCACCATAAGTATGCATATCGATTTTCGTAGAAAACATCCCCACTTCAACAGTACTCACTTCACTCCACTGACTAATATAGCCAAATTCATTGGTAGTTCGCACACGAGCATAATAAATACCCGCAACTAATGAGGCTGAATATGAAGTCGTAGCAAGATCTTTATCTTCTAATATCGAAGTGAAATTTATATCCGTTGCAATTTGCAGCTTATAACTAGCAGCAAGCACCCCAGTCCAATTAAATGAAACTTGCCAATCATTCTCACCATCAACAGGGTCGGAGTTATAAATACTCGGTGCTGATGGGATCGTTAGAGATATGCGGCGCTCATCGCTCCATTGACCTTCATGTCCTTGGCCATCAATCGCGCGCACTGATATTGAATAATTACCAATGGCTGGTAAATCAATACTCGCCGTCGTTTGATCAGTATTAAATATCTCACCATTAATTTGAACATCATAGCTTGCGGCACCATCACGAGCATTCCATGAGATATCCGTTGAATTCACATTTTGTAAGACTTGGCCATCAGAAGGGCTAGTCACTTCAGGTGCCGATAGGATCGCTAAAGATATGCGGCTTTCATCACTCCACTTGCCTTTATAGCCTTGGCTATCAATCGCGCGCACCGACATTGAATAATGTCCAATCGTTGGTAAATCAATACTCGCCGTCGTTTGCTCAGTATTAAAAGTCACGCCATTAATTTGAACATCATAGCTTTCGGCACCTGCTCGAGCAGTCCATGAGATGTCCGTAGAGTTTACATTTTGTAAAATTTGGCCATCATAAGGACTGGTCACTTTAACGAGGTTGTGAACATTATCACCTATTTCTACAGTCCGTACTTCAGAACGTAGCAAGTTACCGCCAGCAGTAATAGCACGAATTATAAACGTCGCTTTCGCATTATTTGACCAATAATAAGGATCCCACTGGAATTCGTAAGGAGCTTCCTCATCTACCGAAACCTCTATACCATCAACGATTAATGCCATCGACTTATAATCAACAGAGTCATCAATTATGAGTCTGATTGCACCTGAGTTATTAACAGTATCATTTTCGGCAGGGTAAGCGATAAAAGGGGCACTTGCGATTTTCTCTAGATTTTCACCCGCTTGCTCTAGTTTTTCTTTCTCTTCTTCGGTTATCTGACAACCTGCCAATAAACCGGCAAATAAGGTAAGCGATAAGGTCTTTTTTAAGAATTCCATTCCTGAGGTTCCATGTTCAATATTTTTAGCACATTGTACGGACTAATTACTTATATGTCAGTTAGTTTCTAGGCCCTGAAGTATCGTCTTTGCCACTCCTAAAAGTAATGATCTTGTTCTCAAAAAAACCTCCAAATTTACTGTTTCCTCTAACTGGTTAGAAAGCACTAGTTTCTGTTCAACTGATAATAAGTCTTTATTGCGATGAGTTAGATATTCCGACAACCTCTCATAATCTAAGCTCCCTAGAGGTAAGCCTGTCTTTGATTCAGGCTTAAAGAATTCTCCTCCAACAAGTAAACCTAATATTGAAGTAAAAGCACCTTCATCACTGAGCTGACCTAATGCTAACTGAGTTTTTAACTCCAAAAACATAGCCAATAATGATTTGTCGATTAATACATTCCACTTGCCCCCTTTATCAATTATTTGAAAGGGTAAAGCAAAGTTGCCAAGGACAGGGTTAATATTCAATACCTCACAACCTATGAGCTTATTGATACATGCTTGATACTCTATTGACCGCTGCAGCCCCTCGACCAGCCCTTTCTGTGATTTTTTTTCGACAGCAATGGCCAATGATAATGAAGTGGCTAACGAGTTATAACGATCCTTTTGTTGGTAAGTAGATATCACTCGATAGGCCTCATCGATATCTCCAAGCCAAAATAAAGCATACGCTTGATAAACCGGCATCTGCCGATAGTTAGCAAAAACTCGATCGGCTTTCCTCGTAATATCTAACAGCTGATTTGCATCCCTTCGATCGAAAGCCTCTTTTGCCGCCGCATCTAATATATAAACATCATCGTATTCATCGGCCAGCTGGATTAGCTCAATATATCGGTCTTGATTCGTCAAGGCATGCGCATATTGATGCTGACCATACAGAAAAGGGGCGAGGTAGCTGACTATTAGTACTATCGTCAGAGACACAGCGATATAAGTCGCCCTAGTGAAAAAGTTATTGGCTGCCTGTTTCAGTACACAGGCCTGAGCGTATTGCTTTAATAATATGCAAATCATGATCACCAATAAACTGTAAGCGATTATACGAGTGGAAATCATCCTGGGGGCTACTGAAAATAGTCCATGAATATGGTAAGCAAGTAAGCCACAAACTAATCCAGCCATTAAAATTTTAGCAGCATCTTTTTGCTGGCTATTGGTAATATATTTAATACCCAACCCCAAAGGGATTCCCCAAAAGATAAGGTATGTCGCGATACCAAATAAGCCACCTTCTTGCAAAATTTGCAGTAACTCATTATGTACGTGATTATAGCTTCGATTACCCGCAAATAAGCGGCTATCAGGATCAACATATTCAAAGAATAATTCGTAGCTCGCCCCGATGCCATGTCCAAAGAAAGGAGCTGCTAAAAATGAACTCCATGCCGCTTGCCAAGGGATCGTTCTTGGCCACCAAGTTTCTTTCTTTATTAACAAACTAAATCGCTCGGACTCTGAAGGCAGTAATAATAATCCCAGCCATATCAATAAAACGACCGAGAGAGCTCCAAGCTTTAACAGTATCCTTCTAGGTATAATTCCGATTTTTCTGAGTAATATTAAAAATAAGCCCATACTTATCAGCGCAGCAAAAATAGCTGATCGTGTTTGAGTTAAAAATAGAGCAGTTATTATAAATAGAACCGATATACCTGCATATGTTTGAATTAGTAGACGGTTATTATCTTTAGTCACTTGCTGATACTGAGTGATTAGAAATAGCGCTGAGCTAACGGGCAATAATTGAATTAAGAAACTGGCAAAATAATTAATATTGCCAAAGGTCGACTCAACACGCCCCTTAATGCCATCATACTGCCAAGGAGAATGGAGAGACCAAGCCTCAAAAGGATTAAGAGGTATATTAATTAATGGGGATAATCCTAATTTCTCTAAAAATGAGACAATACAAACAAAATAGATTGTCGGAATAAAAATCCAAATAACCTGCCAATAATCAGTATTACTCCTTTCATTCAAAATTAAAAAAAGCATAAAAGCCCAAAGCACACA
This sequence comes from uncultured Oleispira sp., assembly GCA_913019965.1. GTDB lineage: Bacteria > Pseudomonadota > Gammaproteobacteria > Pseudomonadales > Oceanobacteraceae > Oleispira. The sequence goes on along the minus strand of CAJVZR010000006.1, from coordinate 55,286 downwards.
CAAGCTCTGGCTCGCTATTTCAAAGCCCATCCCATAACTAAATTGGAGGTTAGACAGCAATGCACCAGGCAGCACCGCCAGAATGGGCAAGGTCAGTAAGCTTAAGACTCGGACATTAATAATTTTTATAGAGGATAGGACAAAAAGACTGATAGGGATGAGGCAGCCAAGGACCAATACTAACTTAAGGTTATTAACCTTGTTAAAGACATGGTCACCCGAAATATTAATTATGAATAATGCGGCTGCCATCAAAACTAATAGGCTTACCTTCGATAGCCTAAACCTATCAATTAAATTAAACACAATCAACCTCCCTATTATCATTTGCATCCAGCACAGCGAACTAAACCTCTAACCTTAAAATGTTGATTAGATTTAAGGCATAAAAAAAGAGCCTGAAGCGTAAGCTTGAGGCTCTTTTTTAGTAAGAATAAGCGAGTTGCTTATTACTTAGACATGAACTTGATAGCTGCACTTAGCTCGTCATCAGAACAATCCATGCACAAACCCTTAGCAGGCATAGCATTCAAGCCGCTGATAGCGTTAGCCAAAGTCTTGTCGAAGCCTTTTGCCAGACGCTTATCCCATGCCGCCACATCACCTTTCTTAGGTGCGCCAGCAACACCAATTGCGTGACAACCCGCACAAGCAGCTGCATAAACCGCGTCGCCCGTACGTGGGCCAGTTGAAGCTGCAACCACTGGGCCACCGCAATCATCACCCTGAACACAAACTTCAGCCACAGGCTTAATACGCTCACGGATCTTTTCCGCTTGTGCATCAGTGCTTGCATTAGCTTGAGCCATTACTAAAGTGGCTACCAATAACATCATTGCTTGTAACATTTTCACAGAAAAGTCCTCTCAGCTATCACGGTTAATCCGTGTATTTTAAATTTCTGGCGCGGATTATAGCGGCATTTTGTAAGGGATTAAAATTTTTCCACACATTCTGTATCAGAATATGGCGAAAAATTGATTTTACCGATAATAAAAGCTGAGTTTAGATTAATAATTGAGTAAACACGTCATTCCTAATCATGAGATTCAGGCTTAACCAATTTACTTCCCTAATGCTTCGCTCTAATCTAGCCGCCGGTATTAATCCCCATTATCAAACAAGGAACGTCATGATAATTACTAAGGCACCATTCCAAGCCAGTATTCTAGCCACTGCAATTTTATTAACCGCTTGCGGCGGTGATTCTAAGAGCTCAAATAACGAAGTCATCAGCCAGGTTGGTTTTTCTAGTCAAACAGAAGGCAATGCTACGATTTCTGCGATAGGTGGCAACTCTGCCTCTCGAGAAGGCGGTAATGGCGGTGATATTGAAATCACACAAAGCAATAGCCCTGCTGCGCTGAATATTCAGACAGCTGGCATTGCAGATACAAGTTATCAATTGCCCGAGACTAATGTAAACCTAGGTTCGTTAGCGGTTACTATCACTGAAGATACTGAGGTAGAGACTGTTGATCGCATTACTAGCAATACCCCTTCCGGTACGATCTACATGGCTGAAGGTAAAAACCGTCTTTACCAATATGACGGTGAAAGTGATTTTGAAGCTCGGAATAATGAAATTACAGGTTTGGTTATCGAAGCTGGTATAACTCTAACTCTTGAAGCTGAAAGTGATTATAACATTGAGTTATTATTTGCTAATGACTTAGTAAATAACGGCACCATTTCAACTTACGTCTCTAATACTGAATGGAACGCACGTAATAAGCGTACCTCTATTAGCCTTTATCCAGCGGCTTATTCTGGCAGTGGCGATATCATCACAGACGGCGAGCATGCAGGTCAGGGCGCTGGGGACATTAGTATTTCCGCATACACTCTAAATAATTCTGGCAAGTTATCCGCTATTGGTGCTGATGGAGAAGATAGTGGTGATGTAAATGGAGGCCAAGGTGGTTCTATTTCCTTATTTACCAGTACCTTCCTAGAAAATACAGGCAATATTAATACCTCAGGTGGTGAAGCACTTAGCGGTTTAGCAGGTCTTGCGGGATCAGTAAGCCTACGAGCGGATGAAGTTTATAATTCAGGCCTAATCACTGCCATCGCGAATGAAGGCGATAATAATAGCGACCAAGATTCAACTCAAAAAATCGAGATTATTGCAGAAGAAGTCTTGATCAATATTGCTAATCTCAGTGTAAATGGCGCAGATGCCCTTGAAGATGGATATGCAACGGATGCAGGTAATATTCACTTATCCCTAATTTCAGGTAGTGCAACTAAGAGTAATAATCGTCGCTTAATCAATACCGGTAACCTTACTGCTAATGGCGGTAATACCGCGACCACCGAAACTTCCCAAGAAGCAGGCCAAGGTGGTGATATTATTATTTATGCAACCGGTAATGATGACTCGAATGTCGCTAGTGAATCTTTAGTTATCATATCTGGTAACTTGTCTGCCAACGGTGGTGATTCAAGCCAAAACTACGTAGAAGACGAACAAGATCAAAGCATTACTCAAGGTAGTGATGCGGGTGATGCGGGTAATATATACATAACTCATCAATCTCATTCGGCCCATGCTTTACCTACTTACCTAGCAGGCTATAAAAACTTGATCGTTGATGGTGGCAATGGCCTTCAAGCGGGTAATGCGGGTGATGTTAGTATCAATAACTATACCGGCAGCCTAATCGAGAAACCATTAGCTGGCCCAATGGTGGTTGAAACCGATATAAGTGCCAATGCAGGAACGTCTATCCCATCGGCTTCTGAAAGTGCTGCTCGTGGCGGAAATGGTGGAGGTGTTGAACTCATCATCACCCATGCTCAACCATTTCTCCAGCCAGGTGCTCTTAAAATACAGCTAGCGGGCAACATCAGCGCTAATGCTGGTGATGTTAACAATGGTATACCAGGCTCTACTAGCAAAGTCCTTGTGAAAGCGGCCCATGGTGTAACGATTAGTGGTGACATTAGTATCAACGGCGGTAGCGATACTGAGCAAGAAGATGAAGATGACTTATATAATCAAGGTAAAGATGCCGGTTCTGTCGGCTTTTCTAGTCTAGAAGGCAGTGTGAACTATTCCGGTGCAATTTCCGCAAATGGCGGTGATGGAATTGAGCGTGCGGGTCACGCCGGTAGCTTCTATAGCCTTGCTTCTATGGAGAACTCAGTTGCTGGTAGTATTAGCCTAAACGGCGGGGACGCTACTCCCGATGAAATTACTACTTTTGATACTCAAGGTGGTGATGCGGGTGTTGCTCTAGTGCAAAGCGATGATTTTATAGCATCTTTTTCAGCTAGCTTATCGGTTGTACCTGGAGCGGGGGATGAACCTGGCCGCGAGGGCGGTGTTCGGGTAAATGCCGACTGCCAGCAAGGCACGTGTAATGATAAAGATGAAAACCTTGTTTATTAATTAAGGCTTTTATTAGACCAGTTGGGCAGAGTATCTCTGCCCAACTTCTCAAAAGAAATATTATGAAAACAGTTATACTCTCCTTTGCCCTTTTTATTTTCGGCTTTCAATCTTGCTTAGCCAATAACGCTTCTGCCATCCGATTTGATGCCTTAGAGCAGAAATACCATCTCTCCGATGAAAAAATTACAGCCCATCAGTTGCTTTCGTTTTTTGGTTTAACGTCTGGCTTAGAAGTTCGATTCGCGCCAAGCTTAGCGCAACAAACCTATGAGCTTCCGCAGAAACTCACGGAAACTGAATTGCTACGATGGTTAGCGAATACTTTTTCCAGTATTCAAACATACAATCAGCAACAGCAGTTAATATCCCTAACAGTTTTACCCAAAGGTCAGGTGCAATCCGAGTCACTCATTTTAGCGAATGATCCCGTCAACGAAGGGAAAGCCCACAAGCTTAAGCAAACCAATAAGACCGCAAAAGAGCGATTCCAATTGCGCTTAAAAGAATTCGATCAACAGCTACAAGCCCAGATCAAGCAGCAAATCGAACGCAGCATTCATCGTGAAGAGAAATTACAATATCAAAAAGAACAGCAAGCTCTACGGAATGCACAAGAACAATCCGTACTGACTGATAAATTAAGAAGATTAAAGGTTCACGACCCTGAGCTCTATACTCGCCTACTTGAGATTAACCAAGGCCGTTATCCCGATTTAGAGTCTGAAATTCTCTCTAGCAAGGATTAATACTTCTGACTATTATCAGATAAAACAACGACCTATAAAGGATTTGTGGCCTAACACTAGACTCAGCCAACAGAACCGCATACCATTGCCTAATTCTCTATGACCACCCTTAGCTCAGCTGGATAGAGTGCGCCCCTCCGGAGGGCGAAGTCACAGGTTCGAATCCTGTAGGGTGGGCCATTTCCAGTTCAAGCCGCTATTACCAATCGATCTTCCAACCTTTTTCCATGTAGCCTTTACTAAGCATCTTTAGATTCTCTACACAGCGGTAATATGCGATTTTCGTATATACCCTGAGGCTTTGAAGCCAAAGATTACTGCTAAGCTCAATTTACTAAGTAAAAAATGTACGATTTTCAGCCGAATAACTAGTTTCTAGAACATCAAATGGATGCTTAAGCCCACGTTATAAGGACAAACTCAGAAATTATTTAATTCGCCGGCTAAGCAACAGGGCAGTTAAATGCAGCAAGAGATTACATTCTCAAGTAAATTCAAAACGGCTTTTGGTCTCGTAATAGTGGCCAAAATCGCTTTGTTATTGCTGTTTTCATCAGGCTATCAAGAAACACTCTTCTTCCCATTCGTCACCTCTTATTTAGAGCATGGTGGAAACCCTTGGGAATATCGCCATACAGTACACGAAGCCTTCCCTTATCCACCTCTGATGCTTTATATACTGTCCATCGCTTTGTCTCCCATTCAGTTCATCGATCCAACATCGCCTATCTACTCGCTGCTATTATCATTATTGTACGGTTTACCCTTACTGCTTTCTGATCTAGCAATCACCGCGGTTTTGATCCGCATGTATCTTTGGCATAAGACAGAGATATTTTTCTTTTACATCTGCTCCCCCATCATCATGTACTCAACCTACATGCATGGCCAATTAGACATCATTCCAACCGCATTATTGTTTGTCAGTATCTTTCTCTTATCACGCTACCAATATTTCTATGCTGCAATCCTTGTGGGATGTGCTATTTCAACAAAATTTCATACGATTGCCGCATTACCTATCTTAATCATTTATCTTTTTCATCAAGGAAAATATAAAGAAACCGTCTGGATGCTGTTAATTCCTATCTCGATGTTTTTCCTACTGTCTCTTCCCTATCTAATAGAAAGCTCAAGCTATTGGGACAAGGTCGTTCAGAATCAAAAGCAGAGCATGATATTTTCTTCTTCGTTTTCGATCGGCAGTGTCGAAGTCTATTTACCGTTACTGGTTTCTGCTGTCATCTATTTGAGATTTAGTAGTTATCAAAAGATTAATCAAGACTTATTAAATGCAACTTTAGGCGTTCTTTTTTCCACCTTTCTATTACTGATCGAAGCATCTCCCGGTTGGTATATCTGGATGATGCCCTTTATCACAATTTTTTATATTCGTTATTTTGATGGCTATCAACACTACTTTTTATACAGCATTTTAGTGTTATTTTATCTCATTTATTATGTGCTATTTTTCCAATACGATTATTCAAAACTGATTCTCTTGGGTGAAGAAATCACTTTCAGTTTGGCTAACTCATCCCTTCCCCTCAATAACATTGTCTTTACGCTATTACAGGCCATTTTATTAGCGACCATCTACCAGTTTTATAGAGCCGGCATCCAAAGTAATAATACTTATGAACGCCAGCAATCATTTATTATTGGCATCGGTGGGGATAGTGGCTCAGGTAAAAGCACCTTGATCCACCAACTTAAATCTTTATTTAATAAACAATTATTAGAGCTTGAAGGAGACAGTGATCACAAGTGGGAACGAGATAATGAACACTGGCAGGAGTACACCCATCTAGATCCAAAGGCTAACGCGTTACACAAGCAAGCGGATCAGGTGCAACTGCTAAAGAACCGAAAATCGATTAGGCGCTCGGATTACAACCATGGTACCGGTAAATTTACTGAGCTCGATACCATAAGATCGAGAAACTTCGTTGTACTGGCTGGATTACACCCTTTCTATCTTCCTAAAATGAGGAAGATTATCGACTTCAAAATTTTCTTAGATCTTGACGAACGCTTAAGATCGAGCTGGAAAATTAAAAGAGATTGTCATGAAAGGGGTTATACACCTGAGCAGGTCATTGCCTCTCTTGATAAAAGACAATCGGATTCCTCCCGCTACATCCACCCACAGAAAAAATTCTGTGATCTTATTGTTTCAATTTTTCCCGCAGAACCCGATCTATTCCAGGACCATCAATACAACGGAAGACTGGGTTTAGCCATCGAAATGAATGCGAGTATTCCTTTAGATCGTTTAATACAGGCCTTTCAAAATAATGGCTGTGATCTTAGCTGGGATTATTCTGAAGACCTAAGTCATCAACTATTGAGGTTTAACCAAGAACCTAAAAATCTAGATATGAATTGGTTCGTCAGCACCTACATCACCAATGCTTCTGAACTCATTGACAAACCCAGTTGGCAAGCAGGCTACGCAGGCATTATTCAATTCCTCATTATTTATGCAATCAGCGAGATAATGAAAGATAGGAGCAGCAAGAATGTTTAAAGGTATCTTATTAGATATTGATAATACGCTATATCCCTATCAAGCACTGCATGAGTTAGCTGCCGATAAACAACTTTCCTATTTGTCAGAAATATCTGATCGCACTACCGCCGAGATAAAACAAGCTGTCGCCAGTGCTAAATTGATCGTTAAAAATACATTATCGGGAACTGCTGCTTCTCATAGTCGCTTATTGTATGCCCAACGCACCTGTGAATTACTGTCGGTGGATGCATTAACTCATAGCCTCATATTAGAAAAGGTCTATTGGGACCATTTTCTACAAGCGTTAGTTCTGCCTCAAGACTCGAAAGATTTTCTTAATCGTTATAAGCATCTCCCCATATGCCTTGTTACGGACTTGACCGCTGAAATACAACATAAAAAAGCAGCTTGCTTAGAGCTAATGAATTGGGCCAATTTTATCGTCACAAGCGAAGAGGCCGGATGTGAAAAACCCCACCCCTTCATCTTTGAACTAGCGTTGCGCAAGCTAAATCTTCAGTCGGATCAGGTTTGCATGATTGGTGATAACTACCAAAAGGATATTATCGGAGCAAGGCAGTTAGGCATACACGCCTATTGGTTAACGGAAAGTGCTGAGCAAGAAGACGGGGTCACTACGATCAATAGCTTAGGAGATATTCAATGGTAACAGCGGAGAAAAAATTATCTTCAGAAAAGCGACTTGAGCTTATATCAGCGTATGCAGGCAATCGCTTTGATCTTGTTCAAGCGGGTGGTGGCAACTCTTCAGTCAAGCTTGACCAAACTAACATGCTGATTAAAGCATCAGGTATTAGCTTATCTGAAGTTTCTAGTGAGTCAGGGTATGTGAGTGTTGATTATTCGTCTATTCGCTCGAACCTAGCTTCTGAAGAGTACAGCCAGCTAGATAAAAAACAGCGTGAGAAAAGTGCAGAACAACTCATGAAAGAAAGTCTCTGCTCTTCATCAGGCAAGCCCTCCATCGAGACGTTCTTACATGCATTACTCAATACCTATACCCTTCATACCCATCCTATTGCGATCAACATAATAACCGCCTCCCAAGACTGGCAAGTAATCCTGAACGAGCTTTGGCCAGAATCGGTATGTGTTCCCTACCAGACACCGGGTATAGATTTAGCGTTAGCATTAGTGCAACAGCTCGACCTCTATCAAGCAAAATATACACAAAGTCCTAGTATTATTTTCTTACAGAATCATGGCTTGATTGTATCGGCATCAACTCACGAAGAAGTCATTGAACTAACAGAAACTGTAACAATAAAATTTGAACAGTATCTAGGAATAAACCTAACTCGCTATCGCCGTACCACACAATTACAGCAACTGTTTAATGAGCTTGGCCAAAGCCATATTAAATGTCTATGCAATGATGACCAAGTCATCTCGTGTGCATTAAGTAAAGAGGATCAAGCAGTTACCATCTGGCCTTTTTGTCCAGACACCTTGATCTATTGCGGTGTGCATCCTGTCTTTATGACATCTATTGAGGATAAAGCAGCGTTAGAAAACTATCAAAAACGCTTTCACGATGTGCCCAAAATACTCGTAGTTGATCACACTGTATATTTCTGTGCGGCGAGTCTAAAAAAAGCCAAAGATACACAGGACCTATTCAAGTTTCATTTATTGGTAAGACAACATTCAAACGACAATATTCAAAGGCTAACCATGGATGAAGTTGCCTACTTATCAAATTGGGATGCTGAAAAATATCGTCAAGGGGTTTGATATGCATATAATTATTCCCATGTCGGGAGTCGGCCAACGTTTTATTGATGCCGGTTATCAAGATCCAAAACCATTAATCGAGATTGATGGTAAAACAATCATTCAGCACGTGATTGAACTTTTCCCAGGGGAAACCAAATTTACGTTCATCTGCAACCAAACACATTTAGCCAATACCCAGATGCGTTCTCTACTAACTCAATTAATGCCCAGTGGGAATATTGTCAGTATTCCCAATCACAAGAAAGGGCCAGTATTTGCAGTATCACAAATATTAGAGCTTATCCAAGATGATGAAGAAGTGATCGTTAATTATTGTGACTTTGGCACTTACTGGAATTACCAAGATTTTCTTCAACATACACGTAACCGTCAGGCCGATGGCGCAATTGTCGCTTATAAAGATTTTCACCCACATATGTTAGGCACAACAAACTATGCCTTCTTACGTGATCAAGATCAGTGGATGTTAGAAATCAAAGAAAAGGAACCCTTTACCAATAATCGAATGAATGAGTATGCATCTAATGGCACTTATTATTTTCGTAAAGGCAGTCTCATCAAGAAGTATTTCCCATTACTTCAAAAACAAAATATTGATCTGAATGGCGAATTCTACGTCAGTTTAATCTACAACTTATTGGTTGCCGATAAACTAACGGTATCCATTTATAATATTCAGCATATGCTGCAGTGGGGAACCCCACAAGACGTCGAAGAATATACTAGCTGGTCGCAGTATTTCCGCAAGTTAATTGAGCCCATTAAGCCTTGGCTAGCTGAAGCAAACAGTACCACCTTAATTCCTTTGGCTGGCCACGGTAGTCGGTTTCGTGATAAGGGCTATCAACTTCCCAAACCATTATTGCCCGTCAGTGGTAAAGCCATGATTCTACAAGCGAATAATCAACTGCCCTGCAGTGAGTTAAATCGCTATGTCTGCTTAGATAATCATGTCAAAACCTACCATATCGACGAAATAATACAGTCTGAACAAGTTGACGCTAAGATCATCACAATTGAAAAAGTCAGCGAAGGGCAAGCGATCACCTGTCATAGAGGCTTAGAAGATGCAGAAGAATCTTCTCCATTGCTCATTGCCGCTTGCGATAATGGCATGTTATGGGATCACGTTGAGTACTCGAAACTTATTAACAACCCAAATGTCGATGCCATCGTTTGGACCTTCAGAGGACATCCTTCTGCCCGCAATAATCCGCAAATGTATGGCTGGATAAATACCAAGCTCGTCAATGGTATAACCATGGCAACTGGGGTCAGTGTAAAAAAGGCCATTTCAGACAAGCCAGATAATGATCATGCCATTGTCGGAACCTTTTACTTTCGAAGAACCGCGTTATTTAACCAGGCATTAGCCTTGTTACAAGAAAGAAATATCCGAATAAATAATGAATTCTATGTCGATAGCCTCATTGGCATTCTCGTCGAACTAGATTATCGCATTGCCGTATTTGAAGTGGATAATTATATCGGTTGGGGAACCCCAGATGATTACGAAACCTTTATCTATTGGCAGAGTTATTTTCATAAAGATACTAATCATCCCTACCGTATTGAAAAAGACACCACGGCTGATACAAAAAACATTGAAGATTTGATAGCACAGACTTCAGCCTTCTCTCAGGAGTATCGGTAAGCCTATGACAGACCTAAACTCGACGAAGAAAGAAATCCCAAAATTCTTAGTCACTGGGATCTTAGCGGTATTCACAGATTATTGCAGTTATCTTTTACTCAGTCATTTCATAACAATAGATATAGCAAAAGGGATAAGTTTTACACTGGGAGCGAGTGTCGCCTTTATACTCAATAAGTTTTGGACATTCGAGTATGAAAAGAAAGCAATCAGCGCAATCCTTCCTTTTATTAGTCTTTATGCCAGTACTCTCATTGTAAATGTGACGCTGAATCACTTTTCTCTTATTTATATATCAGAATTAAAAACCGTTGCATTCCTCATTGCCACATCCGCGAGTACGGTGCTCAATTTTATCGGCATGAAATTCTGGGTTTTTAACCCTACAACTGCGCGGGGTGGCAAATAACATGTTGGCAAAATATTTCACCGATAACTGGGGGTTGCTATCATTTATTTTATCCTTAATATTTATGGGATTATTTTATCAAGTGGCATGGCAATATCCGGTAATCGATAGCTTTCCACTTATTGAACGATTGCTTGACCCGAACTATCTAGCCAAAGATTTCTTCACAAATACCTTCAGCGAGTTTTCCCCCAGATTGGTCTCGGCTAATATCATTATAGGGCTAAGCAAGCTATTCAATATTGACTATCCGTATATTGTTGCTTTTGCCAATATCGTTCGAATTTGGCTTTATGGAATAGGCTTATACTTATTTTTCTTAAATCTAGCAGGGAGATCCATTGCAATAATTGCCTTTACCCTATCGGCTCTTTCCTTTTTATCCATACCTTTCCTACCAGCTTGGTGGCCAATCACATATGACTTGACCAGTTCAAATATTGCGCTCACGTTCGCGATGTTTTCATGGGCCACAGTACTAAAAAATAACATCCATATTTCATTAACGTTTTTAGCCCTTTCCGTATTTATCCACCCAGTAGTCGGTATTCATGCCTTTATCATCAGCATCATATTATTTATATCAAGCAATTCTTTTTCAGAATTTATAAAGTTATTTAAAACGTTATCTATCTATCCTTTTGCGCTTTTATTTTCGGTAGCATTTTTCTATAACTACCTTTCCTATCAACAAATACTACCTGACCAAGAGTTTATTGATATTAATGCTCTATTCCGTCATGGTCACCATTTCATTTTCAGCCATATGGAGATAGAAAAATGGATATCAACCTTACTCATGCTTATCATCACCATCGCAATTGCTGAGTATTTAGATCGAGGTAAGTCAACGATAATAAAAAAAATCACTTATGTGATCATCCTATATTCAATAATGATGATGGTTATGAATTATCTATTCGTTGAGTTAGTCCCTGTCCGCTTTATGGTGTCTTTTATTCCAATGCGAAGTTTTCCGATTATTGTTCCTATCATCATATTGGCCGTTGCACGATTAGCGCATTACCATTGGAAAAAGGAGAATTTTTGCATTTTCTTTTTATTATTTATTCCATTCCTGCCCTATAACCATGTTGGTCTTACTTGGTATTTACTACCTAATCACCATGAGCTGGTATTACCAATCGCACTAATACTATTAGTAGCTTCAATCATATTAATGGAGCATTTTAATAAAATTTCTTTCCGCCTAATTGATAAAAATTTAAAGAAATTATTTCATTCAGGCTCAATCGCAGTTTATATGTTACCGATTACCGTATTAGCGGTAATTCTCGCCATCTTTCGTTTCAACATTAATATTCCTACCTTTGAAAATAGTCCTAATATATACCAATGGCTAAGCCAAAATACACATACTGAAGATATAATCGTTACAGAACTGAACGCAGCCAATAATCAGAAGGTTCGCTTATTGGCTCGACGAGCCATCGTTATTAGCAAAGATTTCCCGTTTAATGAATTATTCTATCGTCAATGGTATCAGCGCTATACCGACCTCTACGGGCATAGAGATACCGCGCGAGGTCATATCGATAGCTTGTCAGAATCGACATCAAACCTATTGCTCGATAAGTACCAAGCTCAAATCTTAATAAGAACACAGGCTTTTATTGATCCCACGTATTTTACCTTAATTGGAGAAAGCCAAGGGGAAAAATCAACTGCCTACATCTACCGTAATAATGAGGTGCCCACACATGAATAAGCCTGATTTATCCATTGTTGTGCCGTGCTATAACGAAGCAGAAAATATTCCAGAGTTAATCACTCGATTTGCTCGTGTTATTGATGATCAACCGATCGAACTAGTCATCGTCAATAATGGTTCCAATGACCTCAGTGCAGAAATATTAGCTAAATACCAGCAGCAATACCTATTCATTACAGTAGTCGATATTAAAATAAATCAGGGTTACGGCTATGGAATTATGGCAGGACTAAGACAAGCAAAAGCGGACTGTTTGGGCTGGACACATGCTGATTTACAGACTGACCCTAGCGACGTCATCAAGGCTTTTCATCTATTGCAGGAACAGAAAGAAACTAATCGCTGTTATATCAAAGGGGATCGTAAAGGCAGACCGTTATTTGATCAAATTTTTACAATGGGCATGAGCCTATTTGAAACACTGTATCTGGCGACTCGTTTATGGGACATCAATGCTCAACCGAATATTTTCCATCGTTCTTTTTTTGATAAATGGAAATCTAAGGCACCAGATGACTTTTCATTGGACCTATTTGTCCTCTATCAAGCAAATTTGGAAAAGCTCAATATCATACGCTTTGAAGTTTATTTTCCTGACCGAATTCATGGTCAATCTAGCTGGAATACTAGCCTACTCGGTAAATGGAAATTCATTAAAAGAACGATACTCTTCTCTACAAACCTAAAAAGAGGGCTAATAAAATGACTCATTTCATTGCTCATCGAATTAATACCCTCAACGAATTAAAGCAGTTACCCCACGAATATGGAGTAGAGCTCGATTTAAGAGATTCAGGTAATGAGCTGATCTTACAACATGACCCTTTCACCGAGGGTGAGCTTTTTTCAGAGTATTTGAAGTGCTACCAACATGGCACGATGATTTTGAATATTAAAAGCGAGCGTATTGAGCATAGAGTTCTTGAGCTATTGGAAGAACATAAAATTGAAGATTACTTTTTTCTTGATAGCTCTATACCTATGATCTACTTACTCAGTAAGCTAGGAGAAAAAAGGTCGGCTGTTCGCTTTTCAGAAATAGAAAGTATTGAAACCGTTTTACTAATGGCTGATAAAGTCGATTGGGTTTGGGTCGATTGCTTTAATCAACTTCCAATCAATACAACTTCTTATCATTTATTAAAAGAAGCCGGTCTTAAACTGTGTTTAGTATCACCCGAGTTACAGGGCCGACAGGAAGATATTGAACGCTACAAATGTTATCTAGCTGACCAACAAATACAATTCGATGCCATCTGCACTAAATATCATAATATGGAAGCATGGAAATAATATGCAAAACTTAAAGTATTGCTTATTAACAGTATTGCTCTACTTGAACTTAAGTGCCTGCATCATGAGCGATTCTTCTCATGATGCTGAACAAGTTAACTCTCAAATCATTCTTGGTCCTAGCGGGCAAGCGGGTGAACACACGGCGGTTTATCAAGATACGGAAGGTAATGTATATGGCTATTATGAATATTTACCCAATGAGTTCACCGAAAATAGCGATGAAATAGCGCTGATATTCTATTGGAATGGCTCTAATGCGATCACTGGCAATGGCCAAGAAGAGCTAAAAAAGCTATTAACCCAAGGCTTACCGCAATTAATAAATCAGGGTCAAGACTTTAGCACGATTATCATTTCCGCCATGATGACAGACTGGAAAACTGCAGATGTAAGCCCCTTTGTTGATTATATATTTAGGCGCTATCGAGGGCACTATGATCCTGATCGAGTTTATATGACTGGGTTCAGTGCCGGCGGTGGTTTAACAATTCGCTATGCAACAGTTCATTCCGATAATCTAGCCGCTATCGTGCCGATAGCACCTGCGATTAGGTCCCCCAAATTATGGCAACCCAATCATTCAATGGCTTCGTTGCCTAGTTGGTTTTTTCACAATAGGGCAGACGAGGTCGTAGAGGTATGGCGTAGCGAAGTTTGGCACCAAGCGTTAGTAGAAAAAGGAGGAGAGCACAAAATCACTCTCTATGAGAAAGAAGGTCATTACGCGTGGCAAGAAACTTATAAAAATCCTGAACTATGGCATTGGTTATTATCAAAAAGTAAATCACGCGATAAAGCAAAGCCTCACAATGAGGAGTCATAATATGCAGCGTTTCCACTTCCTAGATGCTATGCGAAGTATACTCATGATGTTGGGAGTCGTGCTGCATACGGCGGTTGTTTATAGTACAAATTCTTGGCTACAGCCAGACGAAGGCTCTGTTTTCTACAATCATCTGGTTCACGTCATTCATCTTTTTAGAATGCCGGCTTTTTTCATTATCTCAGGATTTTTCTGTCACCTCATGTTAAGCCGTGTTAGTAGTTCTGTTTTTATAAAGCAGAAAGCTAGCCGAATATTACTGCCACTCATAATAACGGCGATCACACTCAATACACTACAAAATATTATACTAAATGATTATCGTACAATAGAGATGGAAATACTCAGTCTAGAATACTGGCTTGAGGGAAACTGGGTATCTCACTTATGGTTTCTTATAGCATTAATTTATTTCTTATTATTGAGCACGGTTGTTAAAATTCTGTTTCCTAAAGTATCAGATAGACTTCTAACGTTCAGTTCACAGTGTTTACTATCTTCCAAGCACTTTTCTATTATTCTATTACCTTTAATTTCTTTAGTCTTAATCAAAGCCAGCCATATATTCAGTTTACACATTATGAACTTAGAATTTGATTGGCAAATCTCTGAGAGCATTAAGTACTCAATCTACTTCTACTTCGGAATCTTGACAGCTCGACATCCTAAGCTGTTATCGAACTTTACTCACATTAGCTTTCCTACACTCGGGATCTCTTGCTTCGTCATTGGAATGCTTGTAAGTCTTAATCCATTAGGGGTAATCACTGAGAACCACTGGCTAGCAAGAATACAGTTAGTCGTCGACTCTTTCTCAACCTGGTTACTTTGCTATCTATGCTTCATCCTGTTTCATCAGTTAACCAATTCACCCTTAAAACTCTTTCAATATTTATCAGATGCATCCTATACCATTTACCTTTTCCATCATGTTCTCGTTATTGCTTTTTCAATCTTAGTCATCCCCTTAGCTATACCTATATTTATCAAGTTTATACTCGTCATCATAATGACTTTTGCTAGCACAATCGTCATACATAATGGATTGATTTGTAAACTCCCATTCATGTCAATACTCTTCAATGGAAAAGTCCAAAAACGATAAATTGAAAGTGCTTTATTCACCCTAAAAATATTCTTGAAATAAATGAATATTAAAACCTAAATTATAGGGTATACAAGTTATAAAAACTAAAGACCTAGCCCCTAGTAATTCATTGCCTATGTGCTTGACTTAATAGTAGATAAATATCTTTTAACGCCCATTACCTATGGGATACGAGCAGGTTGAGTATGAAGTACCTTTATCACCATAGAACTCTAGGGATAAACGTTGAAGGGGTTCATATACATAGTATTTGCAATGCTTTAGTTGACCTTGGGCATCAAGTAAAACTCGTTTCAATAAATAGCATTCACGACAGCTCGTCTAATAGACACTTTTCAAATCACAATAGCGATAATCCGAGCAACCTAAATACTAGGCCTAGTGTCTTGAAAAGTATGGTAAGAAACATACCGGAACCCTTCTTTGAATTACTTGAATTTTTCTATAACTTCTATTCATTTTTCCGCTTATGGTATGTCATTCATCACTATAAACCTGATCGCATCTATGAACGTTATTCACTTTACTTATTTTCGACACTGCTACTTGCGCGTCTATATTCGATTCCGATTGTCTACGAGATTAACGATTCAGCCCAACTTGAACGTTTAAGGCCTTTATTTTTTCAAAAAATTTCGAGCCAAATAGAGCGTATAATTTTCCGCTATGCCAATGGCTTAGTTTTTGTTTCAAAACGTCTACAGTCAATCATAACAAGCGCGTATCCCAGCATGACGACGTTATCAATCGTCAGTCATAATGCGTCAAATAAATCCATCTTTTCATCAGATCACAGATTGAAAATGGAACATAAGAATCGTTTAAAATTAGATTCTAAAATCGTCTGTGGCTTCATTGGCTGCTTTGCCCCCTGGCATGGTATCGATACCTTTATGTCTGTTATCGCTCCTCAACTTAAGCACTATCCCGATCTAACTTTGCTACTAGTGGGTGATGGTAAAACATTGAAGAGTATTCGACAGATACAAGACAATTACCAACTCGGCAACCAGGTTATCATTACTGGTAACATACCCCATGAAGAAATAATTAATTATATTCATGCCATGGATTTCTCTGTATTACCCAGCTCAAATGAGTATGGCTCACCCATGAAAATGTTTGAACTAATGGGCGCAGGCATTCCTTTACTCGCAGCTAACTATCCACCCATCGCAGAAATCATTGAAGATAATAAGGATGGCTGGCTATTTCCTATTAATGATATTGATACCTGTATTGAAAAGCTCTTCTCCCTCTATCAACAACCAGAGCAAGTCAATAGTGCAGCTCTTCTAGCTGAAAATAAAATTCATAATCATTATCAGTGGGCAAATAATGCTGAAGATTTAGAGCAGCTTTATCAAAGCTGTGCGAGTCAAATTCATCATCAGAATACGCTAGGTTAACAATGAAGATTAGAATTTTACATGTGGTTCAGTCGTTGAATACCGGAGGTTTAGAAAATGGCATCGTTAATTTAATCAACTATTCAAATAAGGAAGACTTTATTATCGATGTCTTATGTCTTCGTAGCGGAGGGGCTTTAATACAGCGTATTGGCAATGAGAATAGCCATATATATTATGATGATCATTCTAACCAGGGTAAGTTGGCAGCTATAAAAAAAGTATATGCCCTATGTAAAAAAAATGAATACGACATAATCCACAGTCATGGCTTTGCTACCATGCTTGCAGCCTATTTTGGCGGCAGATTGGCTAAATGCCCCTGTATTATTAATGGTGAACATGGAACTTTATACTATTCCAATTTAAAACAACGGCTCATACAACGGTATTTATTCAATAAAGTGAAATTGAATCTTACTGTCAGCGCTACGTTGAAAACAAAAATATGCCAGATTTATTCAACCCCACCAGAGCAATTTAAAACCATACTCAATGGGGTCGATAGCAACCTTTTTTATCCCAATAAGCGTCAAGAAAAACTCAGACACTCCTTAGTTCTATCTGAAGATAATGTGGTCATAGGGAGCGTTGGTCGATTGGTAGAAGTTAAAAATTATCCCAGCTTAATTCGAGCAATGAAATCTGTAAGCGCTAAGTTTCCAGAAGCCATTTTACTCTTTGTCGGTGATGGCCCTGAGTATGAATCGTTACAGAAAAAAGTAGATCAGGCAGGCATCAATAGCCAGGTCAAATTTTTAGGGCGTCGTGATGACATACCCAATCTTTTGAGCCTGTTTGATGTCTTTGTATTACCCAGTTTCTGCGAAGGTCTGTCCAATACCATTCTAGAGTCCATGGCCTGTGGTACTCCTGTTGTCGCATCTCGAGTCGGTGGTAATGTTGAAATAATAGACGACGGGGAAACAGGCCATTTATACACTTCAGACGATTCAGAAGAACTGGCCGAGGTCTTGCTAAAATTAGTCGCAGATTCTCATAAAAGAAAACTATTAGGGCAGCAAGCTAGACGGCACATAGAAAAACAATTTTCACTGAGCTCCATGGTAAAAAATTATGAGCAAACGTATTACCAACTTGTTGACAATAAGGCCAGCTATCAATGATCATAGCAATGGTCTATTACCTCTCCAGTTTCCTGATAAGCTTAATTAATCCATTCTGGGGATTAGTGGGATTTGTTTGCAGCTTAATATTACGCTTTCAAGATCACTATCCCGCCTTAACAACCTACAAACCCTTCTCGTTTCTATTTTTTGGCATGATCCTCGGATGTTATTTAAATAGGTCCGCTTTAGCAAAGGGATTATGGCTGCAAGATAAGTTAATCTTCTCGTTGTTTATCATTTCTGTGCTGGGTCTATCAGTTTTGGCGCCCACTCGTTTGATCGCTGAAAGTTATCATTTTATTTGTTCCATTTCTCTTTACTTCTTTGCTAGTCGAATTCTACAAACCCCTAATCAATTCCTTATATTGTTTACCTGTATGGCCGCCAGTATAACCTTCTTAGGTTTTCAGGCAGTTCAAGATGTCATGCTATTTGCAGATGAAAGTGAATATTTAGACCCACGAAGCGGACGTTGGCAAGGGCTAGGATATTATGCAAATTCAAATGAGTTTGCCCAGTTAATGATCTCGACGATTCCTTTTCTCTTCGTCCTATTGGTCATTAAGGTGAACTCTCTTTTGAAACTACTCGCACTCGCGATGATGAGCTTAATGCTCTTCGTTATGGTTCAGTGTGCCTCCCGTACTGTCATGGTCACGCTAGCATTAATAATGATTACTCTATTTATGTTACGAGGCCAAGGCAACATTATGAAGAAGGTCGTAATCGGCGCTACTATTTCAGTATTCTTACTCATCTTGCTCACCTTCATGCCTGAATCCCTACAAGAACGAATGGGAACAGTATTAAATGCGAGTGAAGACGAATCATTTCAAGGGCGAACGCGATCTTGGGGTTATGGTTTTGATATGCTTTCCTGGTACCCATTCACTGGGGTCGGGAAAGGCCAATGGATGGAATACCATGGTTTAATGCCTCATAATTCATATGTTCAAATCATGGCTGAATTAGGCATCTTTGGTATATTTGTTTTTTTATGGATCCTCAAACTTTGTTATCAGCAATTTTCTATTTTATTTAAGTCTCGACAAAATAATCTTGTCGAGACTCCCCTTGTATTTTCTCCCAATACTGATTTTTTCACTATTAATACTATAACGGCTTCTCACGCTACGGATTCCGGTACTGCCGTAGAGCCGAAAATAAAGTCTAATAACTCGCTCAAAAGGGCCGTTTCATTAGCAGTATTCACGACATTCTCTGCATGGTTATTCTATATATTTTTAGGTAATCAAGGGTATTCGGTCTGGACCTATTTTTATATTGGTCTCTGTACGGCTTTATCCAACTTTTCACCTAAAATAGTTAACAAAGAAGAAATTCATTTCAAGTCTAACTTAGACGAGGTTCGTTAATGGCCCTTTTCTTTTTCATTGCAATAGGACTGTTCGTTTCTTTAAGCGTATCGATTTATGTTAAAAAGAAACGTATTAATCGCTGGTTATGGTCTTACTTCAAAGGCTTAATTTCTCCCTTAGGTAAGGTAAATCAACCGATTGATATCATGTTCATATTCGTTGACCATTTTGAGCTCAATGGCCATGCTGATCGCTTAGAAAGCTGGGTTCACGGTTATCCCAAAATTGCGGCCAAACATCTAGACAGTGATGGCCGACATCCGGTTCATAGTTTCTTTTATGCACTCGACCTCATGCATGAGCATGAACTAGAAGCGATGCAGCCCGTTATCGAAAAGGGCTTTGGTGAAATGGAACTTCATTGGCACCATCAACATGAAACCGAATCGAGCTTTATCAAGAAGTTAGATGATGCGATGGCATTATTTCATCACTATGGATATATGCGCCCTTATAAAGATAATCAGCCTGCATGCTTTGCATTCATTCATGGTAACTGGTCCTTAGCTAATGCCCGAGGCGCTGAATTTTGTGGGCTAGATAACGAAATTCAAATTTTAAAAGATAGAGGATGTTATGCCGACTTCACTTATCCGGCGTTATTCAGTGAGGCTCAGCCACCAATAATTAATTCTATTCATTACTGTAATCAATTAACTGAAAATTCTTGTTACTTTAATGGCAGGCTAAGTGAGTCTGGGCGAAAAGAAGCAGAAGATGAGTTCATGATCTTCCAAGGCCCAATGACCATTAACTGGAAGGACTGGCGGCATAAGTGGCATCCAACCATCGAAGATGGTGATATCAATTATACAAAAACACATAGCGACCCTAAGCGTATTGATGCCTGGGTCCGTCAAGGAATTCATGTTAAAGGTAAGCCCGAATGGCAGTTCGTAAAAGTTTTTTGTCATGGGGCGCAAGATCATGAGTCCGTCGTCAGTTCCATAACCGATGATTTATTTAGCTACTTAGAAACTACCTACAACGATGGTAACCAATATCGCTTACATTATATCAGTACTCGTGAAGCATATAACATTGTCAAAGCGGCTGAATCAGGAAAAACAGGCAACCCCAACTTATACAGAGACTACCTCATACCTCATCCTATGAAACGAAATGAGAAGGTGAAATAATGTGTGGTATAGCAGGTATCTATCGCTACAAAACTGGCCAATTCGTTGAGCAGTCTGAAATCGAAGATATGATCCGTGTTATCAACTATCGAGGGCCTGATGGAGAAGGAATCTATACTCAGAAAAATATCGGATTTGGCCATAAGCGCCTATCAATCATAGATGCCTCTGAGCGTTCCAACCAGCCTATGAGCAGCCCAGATAAATTCTCTACATTATGCTACAACGGGGAAGTATATAATTACTTAGAGTTAGCAGAACCTTTAACTCAGCAAGGGATTGAACGAATCACACAATCAGATACCGAAGTTGTTCTCCAACTGTTAATGAACGAAGGCATTGAAGTATTGCAGAAGTTCAATGGCATGTTTGCATTTTCTTATTGGGACTCCAAAAAACAACAAATTTTTTTAGCAAGAGATCGGGTTGGAATTAAGCCTTTATTCTATAAGGAAACAAGAGAGGGTATTATCTTCGCATCGGAGATAAAATCAATTTTAGCCGTGGATCCTAGCCCTTGTGAAGTTAACAAAACCATGATAGATAGCTACATGAGCCTAGGATACTGCCCTACCGACGAAACCCTATTTAAAGATATAAAAAAGTTACCTCCTGGTCATTATCTCACGATACTCGATAATGAGATTGTTATTAAAAAATATTGGGATATGACGATAGAGCGTGAAAAAGATCGAGGAGAGTCTTATTACATTCAACAAACTCAGTCGCTATTCAAGGATGCAGTAAAGTTACAGCTTAGAAGTGATGTGCCGTTAGGTGTTTTTTTAAGTGGTGGTGTGGATTCCTCTGCTGTTGTCGCCATGATGAGTGAACTCGGTATTCAAGATATCAAAACCTTTTCTGTCGCTTGGGATTACGGTAAGGATTTTGATGAAACTCAATATGCACGCCAAATTTCAAAACAGTACCGTACCGACCATACCGAATACTTCATGACCGCTGAGGACTTCATTAACTTTATGCCCGAGTTCATTCGGCATATGGACGAGCCCGTCGCGGAATCAGCTGCCATATCGTTATATTACCTAGCGCTTAAAACTAAAGAGCAAGTCACGGTTGTTTTATCGGGAGAGGGAGCAGATGAAGTCTTCTCAGGCTACCCCATATACAAATATATGGAGATAGTTTCAAAATATAAAAAACTACCTAATGCTGTCAAAAAGATATTAACTCCAGTACTTATATTACTTAGTAAGAAATTCAAGAAATATATCAAACTCAGTCAATTACCTTTAGAACATGCTTATGCAGGTGTTTCTTTCTATGACGAAGCATTAAAAGAACAACTTTATAGTACCCCACAACTCAATACTTCAAAAAGCCATTCGAGTTTCAGCAAGCTTAAACAATACTACCAACGAGTATCACAGGTTGATGATCAAGGTAAAATGCAATATCTGGATATTAAAACTTGGTTAGTTGACGATTTATTAGTAAAAGCAGATCGCATGAGCATGGCGGCCTCGTTAGAATTACGAGTGCCTTTCTTAGACCATCGTTTTTTAGAGTTCGCTGGTAAGCTTCCTATTAAGTATCGTAATAAAGGGTTTGAAAGTAAGTATTTATTAAAAAAAGCCCTGGAACCTTGGCTTGATAACAAGATTCTTTACCGTAAGAAACAAGGTTTTCCTACTCCACTGGCCATTATGTTTAAAACAAGTCTTAAAGAATATCTAACTCAAACCTTAGATTCAGAGATTGCCCGTTCTCGTGGTTATTTTAATCCGGATACCATTCGAAAATTACTTGATGAACATAGTAATAACCATAGGGATCACCATAAGGTTCTATGGCAACTACTGGTTCTTGAATTATGGCACCGAGAATATATAGATTAAGCGATCAACCATTTTAATCTAGTAGGCAAGTAGTCTTTTATTAGACCTTTCTCTTGAATGGTTAAAGACTGATTTTTTCTAATAAGAGAAATATAAATAGTACTGTAAATAATTGCCATCACTAACAAGTTTACCCATATATTAATATCAGCATCTAATAAAAATATTACCGGTAAAGATGCAATGACTGAGGCTAATAAGCTGTGTGCAAGTGCTTGCCAAGGAATCACCTGCAACATTTTGACCTTCAAATAATACGTAATACCTATTAAATAGGCATATCTCATCATGGCTGTAGTGACCACTGTCGCAATAGGGGCACCAAGCAGTCCCCATAACTCCATAAGCGTTATCGTTAAATAGATATTCAGCAAGATAGAGAAAAGGCTGATCCAAAGAATAATTTTTGTTTTTCCTATCGCTCTCATTATGACATTGAATGTTGAAATTCTGGTTAACAGGCCTAAGGTATAAATCTGAAATATGATGATGCTGCCAATATATTTATCTGAAAATAATGCCGGTATTAATAAACTGGCAGAAGTAATTAGAAACAGGCAACAAGGATAAATAAAAACGGCCATTAACCGTATCATGCTATGCCAACTATGCAGTATTTCATCTGTTCGTTTGTTCTTATAAGATTCAACAAACTTAGGCATCATTAAATTATCTAATGTATTCGCGAGAATACTCACTACAGGAATCTCCATCGCACCACGGGTGTACACAGCAAAATCTTCGGGGTTTGTTTGATTACTAACAATAATACGATCGGTATAGCGTGAGAGCTCCATAACTCCCATAGACAGACCAATAGGTAGAGAGTAATCGAGTTGCTGCTTAAAACTATAAGCCTCTCCTACTTGATCTTTGATGTATGAGAGCGCTATTTTGCTGGCGTAATAGATCAATACGGCATTACGCAGACTATATAATACGGCCGTCAGCATTAGAATTTCACTAACATCAGCATTAAATAGAACAGCCGCAGAAATCAACGCAAATAACCCTAGATTAAAAAATATCTCAACCTGTGAAAATTCCTTAATTTTACCAACGGTAATCATTAAGGGTTCAAATAATGATAAGGGAATTTGAAATAGCACCATTAACCCAATGATATAAGCTAGATCGATTAACGCCGGATTAGATAGCAGAGAAGATAATGACGAAGCATTATAAAAAACGAGTAGGCTGGTGCTTAACGAGATAATGACGATCACAGATAAAGTCATGAAAATAAACTTCTTTTGCTCTGCTACTCTCGGCAAAAAATAATAAACACTATGAGGTAAGCCGAGCAAAAATGCCCAAGTCGCAAAATTAACAATTAATTGAACGTGCAAATAAGTCCCATAGTCATCTTTGGTAAAATACCGAGATAGAATAATACTTAAGGCAAATATGCTAATTGAATGGGTTGTTTTACTGATGGTCGTAATTAGAAGTTGAGTTGAAATATTCACGTTAATATTTCTTTGAACACATGACTTATCGATTCGGCATTCTTATCCCAACCATACCAATTGAAATCAATTGATTTCTCCGTTTTAATTTTCAATATATTAGGAATTTGTTGGGCTAGTTGATCAGCAGATTGAGGAGAGACTATAATCCCATGAGCATCGTCAGTTATGATTTCTGGAACAGCTCCTACGCGAGAGGCTAATACTGGCGTGCCACAACTTAACGATTCCAGCACAATATTAGGACAGCCTTCACGAATGCTGGGTAAACACAGTGCATTGACTGCATTTATATATTTCGGTATCAGGTTGTGAGGTATGCGACCATAGAAGTGGACCACTGACTCTAATAGAGATGCTTTCACCAAATTTTTAATCGATGACTCTAACGGGCCGCCACCGATTATGATGAGTTCACATTCACAAGGATTCAGCATGCTCATAGCATCTATGAGATACTGCAAGCCTTTCTCTTGCTGAAGATTACCAACAAAAAGGAGGTAATTTTTCTCAGCTTCCAAGCCGAGTTCAAGTCGAACTGATTGCATATTTTGCTGATAGAAAACCTCTCTATCCACTCCATTATGTATCACTCTTAAGTTATTCTCATTCGCGCCTAGCTGCATGGTCTTTTTGGCTAAATCTTGGCTTTTTACAACAACCAAATTACTATCTTTCAGTGCTTTCGATATCTGTATTCTTCTCATCAGATATTTACTGTATTCGTTGATATCACAGCCTAAGGCATGAACAACAATAGGTAATCCCATATTTTTTGCGGCCTTAACAGCACCAACACCATCTGGATATATCCAATGAGCCGAGACTAGATCAATCTGTTTATTATGATGTAATTTTTTAATTGCCGGTAATAAAGCCTGGTACATCAACCAGCCATAACTCGCTCTTAATAGCTTCGGTATCACGATATGCCTTGGGTAAAAAACATCAATACCATTGATTGTGTCGGACGCAGGTATTCTATCTTTATCAACCACAAGAAAGTTTGGCCGCCAAGGAATAGGGCAGATAACCGTAATGTCGAACTCGGCAGTAAGCCTTTCAACAAGCTGCCGTATAAAAACACCTCGATTTTTATCATGTAGATTAGGGTAGAGATTTGTCACGATGACCACATGTTTTTTCATCGAATCTGCCTAACTATGTATTTTGGAAAGCGTGAATAGAAACTTCCCGGATGGGCTTGGTGCAATGTCCGTTAAAAAACTGACATCTATATCGACGTCGTCTTCCATTATTTTCCGTATTTTATCTTTAATATTTTTTAAAGCTTGATTGATACTGTCATTTTCAATAGCCACTAATTTCAATTCAAGCGTATCAAGACTATGCTGTATGAGCTGGAATTTCTTTATCTCTTGCAAGCCATAAAATAAATGCGTGAAATATTCACCATGGATTAATTTACCAGACTTATTGAGTATGAAGTCGCTACTCCTTCCTTCAATGCGCTCTAATAGAGGTAAATTAATAGCGCATCTACAAGACTCTACTGCTAGCGCCCCCCTATCCCCTAACTGATAACGAATCAAGGGCATCCCTTTATTGCTAAAGTCTGTCACCACAATATTGCCTGTCTTGCCTCTTTCAATACTGTGATTACCCTCTACAATTTCCAACAATATATTATCCGCATTGATATGTAGTCCTTGGTGTTGCTTACATTCACTGGCAATTAAACCGACCTCTCTAGATCCATAGCGGTTGTACACTGAGCATGAAAATGCTTTTTCTATACTCGCTCTGTTTTCTGGCGTTAAGGTTTCAGCGGATGAAATAATACCTTTCAACTTGATCGTATGTTCAGGGTAATTTTTCAGGACATAGCGAGAGAACTGGCCTAAGGCATTTGCATAGCCAAGAATCATTACTGGCTTTACTCTTTCAAGTATGGAGACAAATTCCGACATTTTTTTCTCGGTCAATTCAAACGCATCCAATTCCCAAATACGCGCAATGTACCTTGTAATAATAAACTCTCGCCACGATTGAAATGATTTCAGATCTCGATTTGCTCCCCATATCAGTGCACTGCGTTTGCCGATATTCCAACCACTCCAACGATCATGTCGTAATTGATCAGCCCGACGCAAATTATGCCGAGCATAGTCTTTATAAAATACGGTCGGTTCTCCCGTCGAGCCGCCCGAAGCATCTTGAATAAGCTCAGATTCTTCATATTGGTCCGATCGCAATTCTTCACTATGTTGTTGAATAATACTTTTCGTTAAAATAGGAAGCTTCTCTATATCCGACAAACACCTGATGTCTTCAGGCTTCAACCCTCGCTCATCCATAATACGACGATAGTAAGCCGTATGTAGGTAGGCATAACGGATAATGTATTGTAATTTTTCCAGCTGTAGTTTGGCCAATAACTCGGGGGATAAGTACTGTTGTTCTTCTAACTCTTGCAATCTCTTAAGGCGCTTATCACCATTTTTCCAGAAATAAATTGGAAATATTATATGTCGATTAATGAATTCAAGAGGATCAAACATTGCCGATTCCAGAATTGAAGGTTGCTATTTCAGAATAGCACAAATCAATTTTCGGGCGTCTCTCAGGCACTATTTATCGATGATAAGCTCTCGGATTTGATAACCACGATCTTTATTAAAACTCTCATAATAGATCGATATAGTTTTTATATTGTTTGATTCTAAAACAACATCAAATTGATTTAATGGCACACTTATAGAATTCCAGCCAGATACCATTAACCTCCTCGTTATCACATTGTAGCGCCCATCCAGAGCCACAATTTTTATATCAAGATCCAGCGTAATTCTCGGGCTAAAGAAATCAAAATTTAAGGTACTAGCTGACTCTAATTTAACGGGTAACGACCAATCATAACTCACTCCCGTCCATGGGTAATGTAATGCCCCTCCCTGTAAAGCCAGATCTAACGCTTCACTTTCATCAATGCTCTCGAGCGCTTTCAATTCAACTGCAGGATGTTTAGAGTCATCGATATTGCGCCAACCGAATAGGGACTTATTCGAAGTAAAATCCCCTATCGTATGAATACTTATTAGCGAATTAACATGAGGCCATAAGGAGTGAATACTGGTTAATAGATAAATGCTGAAAACTACTAGGGCCAACCAAAGCCAATAACGAATGCTACTCAGTGAATACCAAACGAAAATACCTGCCCAGCCCCATAGGGCATCGAGCGGGTCCATAGAGCGCCCTAAGTAGAACTGTAATGCCTCTGCAAAAGGCACTAACAGCAATAGCAATATCATGCTCATTTTTCTATTAATGAGAGCTGATAATAAAAAACCGAGCACGATGAAAACAGGAAAATGGGCTAGATCAAAAAGCGTGCGGATAAGTGGGGCTGATAACCAAGGAGAAGAGGGAATAAACAAGCTGGCGATCAATACCAGAATTAGGCTAGTCTTGATCGCCACCTGCCAATGTTTATTCCACACTACTCATTCCACACTATTTATTCTATCGTTAGCGTCGGTGGTAATGGGGCTGACAGTACTGTGGGTTTACCCGTCACCGCATAGGCGTAATCACTTTCGTCCCCCCCTTCACGGACTGAAGTCACCGCTAATTGCACAGCCTCTCCATTAACCAGATCTGGCAAGGTGTATTCATGAATATTGCTCGCAATACTGGCTAATAATGAAGATTCCCCATCTTCAATCTGATATACGTTATAACCACTAATCACATCTTGATAGATCGGAGCCGATTGACTCCACATGAGTTTTAATCGCTTATCCCCCTGCACCACTGACACATTAAAAGGAGGTGTCGGGCTGCCTAAATAAGACCAAACATAGTTAGTCACCGTTTGGTTCGCTACCGCAAATCCTCTAGCGCCTTGAATCCCCTCTGTTCCGCCTTCTCTATCGGTACCGCTATGGGTAAAACTGGCAAAATGTTCATGGGCTAATTGCTGATTAGGAAACGGCCACATAGGGATATCTGTTTCGCTATCGTAGCCGGGATCTCCATAGAAAACACCCGACTGCCCTGACATGGTCAATAGTTCAGCGCCGATACGACCTTCATTTTCGCCACTGCTACGTAAAGCGGAATCCCTCGGTAGCATAGTCAGATAACGAAGCTCAGGCTGAATAGACATAGTATTGGTTTCTATTGGGCCTCCGGAACCAGAACTATCAGTCAGCTCTCCAACAAAGTCGACCAAGTTATTATCACTAAAGTAAAAACTGCCGCCACTGCCGCGCCGAATCAAAGCCCCCTGATCAACCGTATCGGTGCCATTCCAGCCAACACGAAATAAGAGTGAGTTTTTAACCGTAGAATCGAGTTCTCTAGAATACATAAAATAACTGCCTTCAGAATTGACCTCTCCTAACGTCATACGATCAGTGATAGTTGCACCAACCCCAGATAGCATAGGAACAACAGCACCATTGCCCCCACTATGACGTGCAGGTTTTAAATCCCAACCAACAATGTCTTGCCATAAGCTAGGATTCGAGTTGTCGCGAGCATCGGTATTCATTAATCCCATGTGGGCGTTCAATGCTAGCCCCTTGTTAAATTCATTGAATTCAGGGTAGTCATAACAATTCGTCGCTGGCACACCAAACGCATTAATGATCTCATTATGACTGCCCCAATAATGAGAGTGATCAGAATCAATTAGAATATTATTTTGGAACAAAATATTACGAGAACAGTAAGTAATATAACCACCAATAGGTTCACCGCCGATATAGTCATCAATTCGTACAATGCTTCTTCGAACAATGCCCTCCGAAGAATTTTTAAATTGAATTTTATATCGGCCATGTCCCCAAACATACATACCTTCAATCAATACATATTGTGAGCGATAGACGTAAACATTGGCGTAAGCACCACTGTCTCTTGATGATGGCCCAATACCTAGATCAATCAGTTTAATGTACTTACTATTATTAACTCGAACCGCTTCCGCATCCGAATTGATCAGCACTAAGCCTTTAATCGCTAAATAGTCGGTATCCGTTGTAGAACCATTATTGCTTAACGGCCAATCAGGGTGCTTTTCACTTCCCCACAGACTAATGAGCTGCTCTTCATCGTTACCATCAATGATAACGCCCCCAGGATCTTCAGCCATTAAAGTGGTAAATGCAGTGGGAGTCCCGGCGGGTAAGGTTTGTGTTTTTTTCTGATTTCCAGGAATGGTATTATCCTGATCTGCATGACCCCAAGTACCATTGCGCATGACTAGAGTATCCCCAGATTCAATCGCTGACATACCCTCTTTTAGCGTTGTGATTAACTCATTAGGTCCGATATACAGAACGTCTCCGCTGCCCACAGTAACAATCCATGCCTCCTCGATGGCCCCCTCATTATTACTGGCTTTTACGCCTAAGTGATAGCTTTCTCCGATGGCATCATTGGCTAAAATCCAAGTCACTTTTCCTGTGATAGGATGTACCGATACGTCATCAGGCCCAAAAACTTTTGTCCAATAGACATTCTCTCCCGCGGCAAGACTCGGCTGATAGACGTAAGTTTCACCCGCTTCAGTCCTTTGGTCAGCAATGGTATCAATACTCGGCACGGCTGAATAAACCTGAGTACTGCAAGTCAGTAAAAATATAACTGTAAGATTTATTGTATTAAGCCGCATTAGGAATCCCTGTAATATTTTCATCTAATTCACCTGTTTATGAACAATATTAGAAGGCTCACTCGATGTTCCGTAAATGGTATTAACGGCAATAGCAAAATAATAATCGCCACTTTCAGTTACCGTAAATACATAGCTTTCAATATCAGCCGAAGGAATCTCAATTTCTTCCAATAAGCTTCCCTGAGAGCGACCCCAAAAAAGGGTATAGGACTCGATTTCAATCAGTTGAAAACTACTACCGTCCTCTAATATAAAATTGGGACTCCAGTTCAAACTAATGTCTTGCGGTTCGATAGGAAGAACGTCGGGATCACTGGATTTTTTTGAGGCTTCTGGAAGGCAGCCCGAAAGAACAGAAAAGCTTATAAATAGAAAAATACTAACAACAATTTTCATGAGTTAATCCTTGAGTGATGCTAATTTTCAATCAACGTTTATCGCTAGACACTAACAAGCACCACACTCTTTTTATAATAGATCAGCTACCTTAAATTTGGTGCTGTATTCTCATTCAATTAAACATTCAAGCTGAACTTTGTATTATCTTAACGATCTATTTCCAAGCGCCCTCGCGGTGAGAAAAGAAATAATACAAGAAGGCTAAAAAACAAAACCAATTCATTAAAATAAAGGATTCAATCAGCTTCAATAACTTAAAGCTTCTAACTTCTGGGTAGATATAAGCTAAAGGTATTATAAATAACCCAGTCGCTAATAAAGAGAGATAGCTTATCGCAATAAGCGGGTAATTAGTCATTAGCATGAATGCTAATAGAATAGAAAGGAGGATTATAAAAGGAACGAGTAAGCGCGCTATTTTATGGCTAAAAAACTGCCAAGCGATAGGATGAAAAAAAGGAACAACCCAATAAGGAAAACGCATCAATAATTGATAATTTCCCCCTAGGGTTCTGATCTTACGCCTCTGTTCTTTTTCAATAGAAGTAGCAGGCTCATCCCATGCAATAGCTCTATCATCATAACCAATACGATAGCCTTGACTCGCAGAGACCATAGGGATCTGAACATCATCAAGTAAGGTATTGATAGCAATCGGTTTAAACGTACTTGCTCTTAGCATATACAGCGCCCCAGTTACTCCAGGCACACTGGCATATCGCGCTTCCGCCTTTCTAATATACTTTTCATAGCGCCAATAGCCATCGACAGCTCCTGAGAAATCGGTATTAGAAGCCGGTTTAAACATAAGCTCCCCACTGATCGCACCAACGGCCGGATCCTCCGCAAACCAAGAGGAAAGATGCTCGATAACAGATAACCCTAGTTGCTGACGACAATCAACAAAGGCCACGAGCTCCGTTGAAGCGGCCTCCATCGCTAGGTTAATACCGTTCGCTTTTCCTAAACGTTGATCTGATCGAATGAGCTGGCAAGCAAAATTAGATGATTGTATTAAATCCACGGTATTATCATCACTGCAGTCATCCACAATAATGAACGTTAATCCGCCTTTGCTATATTCCAACTCTTTTAGGTTGTCTATCTTATTCATAATATTGTCTGCTTCATTACAGACAACCATCACAATAGAAATATCTCCTTCATATTCTGTCTCTGGGTATCGTTTCTGAATATTTCTAGTGAGAAACCAAAGTATTGATGGATACCCCAAATAGACATAGACGATAAATACGAGACATAGGATAAAGGATATTAGTATCATATTTTTACTCCTAGCAGATACCAGCGAATCTTTTCGTAAAGCTGGTTTCCCAAAATCAACTTCATTAACTTAAGAAACTGATATCGAGCTCTCAACTTAAGCAGTGAGCTATTACATCGATGCGTCATCCTTAAAAGCTCATCAATATCCGAATCTTTTTTTATCGCAATTCGAGGCATGATCGCATTAGAGCGGTTAATAACGACCCCTGGTGCAGAGTTTAAAATAGACTGATATCCCATCTCTTTAGCGAAGAATAAACAGCGCTTATCATAGCGACCACCCGGAGGGGATAAATACCTAACCTGACTATGAATATGCTGCTCTATCATAGTTTTACTTTTGGATAATTGATTTTTTAAATCCGCATCACTTAAATCAGAAAGATATTTATGATCGAGCCCATGTGATTGAATACCCATACCCAGTCGAGATAATTCACAGACTTGGGGCCAGGTCATATAGTTCTCTTTGCCTATATGTTCGGGATTAATAAAAAAGTCTGCACTGCCATAACCATGTTCATAGATATATTTCCCAGCCCAATAGTTACTCAAATGACCATCATCAAACGTCAGAACATAAGGAGATTGAGCTTCACCGTTTATAGCACTGCCTAAACTAGACACACGACCTGACTTGTATAGAAAATACTTGAACAGGTCTTTGCTTAAGCAATACTCAGGGTCAGCCCAGTCATTGCCAACGACCTCCCCTATTGCATGAAACATATAGACAGTAATGCTGCTCATTTTTTACCTGCAATAAGTGCAATATTCTCATTTAGGTTTTCTATTGCAACTGCCAGTCGCTCTAACAAAACGCCATACCTGATAGCCCCGGTCTTAACAACATTCTGCGGTTGCGGTTTATTACTCTCCGTTGCGATCATCAGATCTACCAATATCGATTCTAGATCCTTAGGGTCTAAAATATATCGATCATCTGCATACGCACAGATAAGCAAACCATCACATATTTTATTGATCAGCCTTGGAATACCATTAGAGTGCCTGAATATTTCAGATATTAACGGACCGTTAAATAATTTTTCGCCTTCATAACCAGATTTTTCCATTCTAAATTCGATGTATTTCTCTAAATCTTCAATACTCAAGCCTTTCAAATGGTAGTGGAGCTTGACCCTTTGTTTAAATTGTTCGGTGGACTGGATGGTATTGATCAACTCAGGCTGCCCTAACAAGATGATCCGCAAAAGAGGCCCA
This sequence comes from uncultured Oleispira sp., assembly GCA_913019965.1. Classification (GTDB taxonomy): domain Bacteria; phylum Pseudomonadota; class Gammaproteobacteria; order Pseudomonadales; family Oceanobacteraceae; genus Oleispira. The sequence continues at coordinate 22,903 of CAJVZR010000006.1, read as the reverse complement.
TCAGTCCCTTCCAATGCCGCTAACATTCTAATATCTTCTAATTGGTCAGCCGTTAGATTTTGTGCTTCATCGATGACTAATAAACAAGGTCGCCCATTACGAGAGCTCTTTTTTAGGTATTCATGCAATGCATAGACTAGTGATATTTTGTCTTGCTCTTTATAACTAACACCTACCTGTTTCAATAAATAGATGAAAAAGTCATTGCCTGTTAGGTTGGTAAATTCAACATGAAAACATTGGTTCTTGTTTTTAGATTTACTTAACAACCATTTTACTAGCGTTGTCTTACCAGAGCCTATTTCACCGGTAATTACTACGAATCCTCCAGCATTCCAAGTCGCATAATCCATATAAACCATCGCCTTGGTATGCTGTTTACTAAGAAACAGACAATCAATATCGGGCGTTAATTCGAATGGTGCGTGCTTCATGCCAAAGAAATCGAAATACATACACAATTACCTATCTGACAAAACCGTGGCTGATCCACTATATGAAATTAGATAATTAATACTCCATAATGTGTCTTGATCAGTTCTTTCTGTTTTCCTGAATGAAATTTCACTGGTTATGTTCTTATTATTTCTTTTATTAAACCCCACCGATGAAATATTTTGCTCTAGTGCTAAATTGAACCTTGAATATTCATGAGACAGCGCTAAACGACAAGCTGTACAAGCCCAAGAGCTCAGTCTAAAATCATAGAATATTGAAGCATCTTCCTTTATTTCTTTATTTATACGATTATCTGAATTAACCCTACGGCCATTGATTTCTATTCGAGTTCTACCACGTTCATATAAAAAATTAGCAATACGGCCAAGCTTAACAGAAGAATAATTATTATTTTCTAAATCATCTTTGATACCAATCCTATCGACTAAACGATAAGCACTAAAGGTCATAATGCTGGTCGAGTTTAGGTTAAAATAGCTACTCGCCGAATAGATATCCGTTAATACATCATTATCTTTTGAATACCCATAGTCAAAAGCGTAGCCAAAATCCTTTTTACCAGTCTCAAAACCAAGACTTAATTCATCTCGACAAAAGTCGTCAACCAAGGGATTTTCATTGGTCGAGCATATATTTCTAATAGATAATGATAATTGAGTAATATGCCCAACAGATTTCGTAATATCTAAAGAAAGTAACGATTCGTCGGTAAAATACTCCTGAGCATAGGCTCTTGAAATTTTCGCAGCCATAAGACTATTAAACCAAGCACCTAATCCATATTGAAATTCAGGGCCCGTAGTGATACTCCAAGATTCATTGGTATTACTATAGTCTGTAGAAATAATTTCATTATCAGCTTCTTCATCATCTAAACCATCATTAAAATTTAACCGGTGAGATAATCCACTTAACCATGAAAGCCTAGGGCTATAGAATGTCATCACATGGTTCAAGTCGTTCTCAATAAACGAAGCTTGATATTGAAACTCGTGTGCTGCGGTAGCAATAAGCGCGCGGCCTTGATCACCACCCAATTGAGCCCTCGTGGTTAGGTAGGTTTGATGATTGCTAGCTAACCTTTTCATGTTATATCGCATTCCTATCCCCGCATTAACTTGCTCATTATTACGACCAATACCCAATTCAACTTCACCAGACCCTACGGTAGAAGAAAATGTATTCATCAGAGGACAACTAACAAGAAGAATAGTGAAAAGAAATCTCATTTAATATAATCATTAAAAACAACGCCTTTAAACTTATCCTTACCTATTATATCTGTTGCGGCTTGAATATCTGACAAATTAGCTCTTCCATAAGGCACAACTAAAACAACCTGATCACATAAGCTCAGTAAAATATGTGAATCAGCAGACTCCAGTATCGGGGGAGCATCAATAAACAAATGCCTTTCAGAGTATTTGTGTTTTAGTTGCGAGAGTAAATTTTGGAATCGAGGATGAGAAAAGTGCTCACCGATGGCCTGTTCAGAACGCCCAAAGGGAATGATTCTTAAACGTTTAATGCCACTTTCATGAATAATATCTTCGACTCGAGCTTCATTATCAAAAATGTAATTAATAATTCCTTTTTCGTCAGGTAATCCAAAAAGATCGCCGACGTCATTGGAACCGATACTGCAGTCAAATAATATCGCCGTTTTTGATACATCAAATGCTGTTGCAACGGCTATATTTCGAGCAAAAAAGCTGTTACCCGAATTTTCACAAATAGACGTTACCATAATTATATTTTTCTCTCGGTCTCCCGTGAGTTGCGTTCTAAGGTCTCTAAACGAGTTAACTAAACTTTTCTCCTTCATCGCAGGAAATATAATTTTCTTTTTCCTTAATTCGACATTTGATAAATCAAGATGATTTTCCATTCTCTCGATTTCTTCAACACTAGAATACGAAGAGTTAAAATTTTCTGAAAAAATATCATTCTCACCGGATATTTTTCTAATGGCCTGTTCAATTTTATTCATATCAATACTGTCCAGTGAGTTTTTGCCAACCGATGTATCCATATAATGAATAAACCAGAAGAATTATTAACATCGCTAAAAACACCCATACGCCAATATAAAATTTATCTCTTTGATTATGGTAGGTAGAGATACTTCCCAGTACAGGCAGGCCTTGTACTGCTTTTAATGCTTCTATAGATTGGTATGAAACTTCAATTCGACTCATCACAAACGCAATAAAGAGCGGTGCAAAAAAGGACCCAAAAATGCCAAGTATTGCAAAGTGCATGAATTGAATGCCGATAGGGTTCACCGGTAAACCAGCCATTTCTTTTACCTTTAAAGTCATCCCTTGATTGGCAATATCAATATTCATTGATACTCGAGCCGATTCTCTTTGCTTCAATAATTTTTCATATAGCTTTTGATTCCCATCATAATCTCGCGTTAATTGAGCATGCACCGCCATGGCATTATTAATCTGCATGGCTCTTGCTTTTTCTTTCACCAAAAGTTGATTCGTTTCTGCAATACGAGTTTCTAATGCGGCTAGCTCCGTTGTGAATTTCGATCGCATGCCTCTAAGCTGTTGAAACAAAGGATTTAACTTTCCACTTTGGACCAGGCCTGATGACTCTTCCTGCCCCACGTTTTCCATTTGAATTTTCAACGCACTGATCTGATCTTTAATAATAATTACATCAGGATATGAATCTAAATAAGTCATACGTAAAGAATCTAGATTAGATTGCAGACTATTAATGCGTTCTTGTATTTGCCCTTCTCTGGTTAAATGAGCCGATACCTCAGCTTCACCGGAGAGTTGAGCATCAATGTTCTCCATTCTTATTTGGGCTTCATTATGAGCCAGATTGCTTTGCTCAATTGAACGCTGCAATTCTAAAATACGATCATTCACTACAGCAGAACTTGCTGGGCTGGCACCCAGGTTGTCTGAACGGAATGTTTTAAGTGCTTCCTCTGAAGCCAATAGTTTTTTATGATATTCGTCCGCCTGATCGGCGATAAATTGATACGCGCCTTCACTTTCTCTGCGTTTCTCTTCAACGCTTTCCGTTATAAAGAATTCAGTCAGTGTGACGGCTAAAAACATCGCTCGCTGAGGATCTACAGAGCGATAATATATTTCAATTAAATTGCCCCCCATATTCGAAACAAATACATTATCTTGTATCGACTCCCAAAGCTGTTCTTTTTCTTTGTCCGTCATCAGACTCGTTTGCTCAACCATTTTGTTGATCACATTTTCTTTAGATCGCTTGCTGAATAGCAGTTGTTTGGCATTTCGAGCATGGTCCTTCACCGCCGTCGCTACCGCACTGCCTTCTAATAATGGCGTTAAAATATTTTGTTCATCAACTTCGATCACAGAAGTCGATACATAGACTTTTGGCCAGTTCAAACTGAGTATTAGAATAGACAAGGCAATCGCAACTAGAATAAATACGGATAAATTTCTATGCCGCCAAGTTTCTTTCAATACAGCGCTTAATACTTGTTTAGGAATATTCGACATAAAGCACCTTTAGAATAACCGCTCTGGAACCGTGATAATGTCTCCGGGAAGCAACATATAATTAGTTTCTAACTGACCCGTATTCAGAATATCATTCAGATATACATCATATTCCGCGGTAATTCTCCCTTCCTTCCTATAAAGACGCGCACTGTTAGCTGCGGCAAAATCATTCACGCCCCCAGCTTGTAGCATGGCATCGAGTACGGTCATGCCTTGCCTAAAAGGGATTGATGATGGTGTATTAACAGCCCCGGTAATTCTCACTCTAGAAATAAATTCATGGCTATTTAATTGCGTCAGAATCACTGCAACCTGAGGTTCACGAATATATTTTGCCAGTGCAATTCTAATTTCTTTGGCGACGGCCATCGGTTCTTTTCCGCCAGCAACCACATCCCCCACAAGGGGGACCGAAATTTTACCGTCGGGACGAACAGGCACAGTGACTGATATATCAGGGTTCTTCCAAACATTAATCTGCAGCATATCGTCCACACCGATGTAATAGGTATCAACTGAAGAAAATGCGAATTCTTTCTGAATTGTCCTATTTCTAGCCTCATCAATTATATTGCCACTACAAGCAGTTAATAAAATCATGACTAAGACTAAACAACCGCTTCTAATCATCATCTAGCACCATTTCCCATAATAACGACCTCTATGGTTTGCAAGAGAATAAAAAAATCCAAAAATATATTATTATTTTTTACGTAATAAAGGTCATATTGCAATTTCTCGTACGCATCTTTTACCGTAGCACCATAGGGGTACTTTAGTTGTGCCCAGCCTGCTAAGCCTGGTTTTACCGTATGTCTTTTCTTGTAATGAGGAATGCTGGCTTCTAACTCTTTAACAAATTCTGGTCTTTCCGGACGCGGGCCAACTAAGCGCATATCACCCCGTAGAATATTCAATATTTGGGGTAGTTCATCAATACGGGTCTTACGCATAAAATGACCCGCAAAAGTAATACGATTATCATGCTCTTTTGCCCATACTGCTTTGCCATCACTTTCAGCATCCACTTTCATACTTCTGAATTTAAACAGGGTGAATTCTTCTCCATCAAGGCCGACTCGGGTTTGACGATAGAATATAGGCTGCCCAAAACCTGATTCAGCAGAAATAATAAAGGCTGCTAATGCCATCACCGGAAACATTACGATAAGAATAATCAAACTGGTTAAAATATCGAAACCCCGGGCCAGTAAACTTTTTAAATCATTGCGATTAAAACCATTGCAATAAATCATCCAATCGCCATGCATCATTTCAAGATTTACTTTCCCTTGTTCGCGCTCCAAAAAACTTACAGGATCACTGATCCTAACCCCTTCAAACTTACATTTTAGTAACTCTTCCGCGGGATAAGTTTTTCGCCTATCTTCTATCGCTAATATAATTTCATCTATTCTATGGGTTAATACATATTGAGGAAGTTCGACTTCATGATTGAATAAAACCTTATCTCTAGGGACTTTGATATCTTCATCTTGAAAGTCTAAATAGCCAACAATTTGATAGTTAATACCATCTTGAGGTCCACCCGTTTCATGGATCAGTTTATTGGCTCGCTTACCTGCACCAATCACCAGAATATTTCTCTTGATCAGTTTGGTTTCAATCGTCTGTAAAAACAGCAATCTGATGAACATAATGCCCATAAATGAAAGAGCAATAGCGATAGAGTGAATTCTTCGCTCTATCTGTAATTGGGGGAAAATAATAGAAAGTAAGATACACGCTAACGATCCTAAAAGAAGAGAAATGAAGACTCTAAGTAGGGTGCCGGTTAGTATGCCAGTAGGTAAATATTGATGACTCTTATAGTGACCCAATGCAACCATTGATAACATCATAATGATTGAATAGCATAACGATATAAGCGATAGATTTGGGAGTAAAGACGGAATCAGAATTTCAGATTCTTGTTTGACTTGCTCTAAACTAACCCAGCTTGCGATATAGGTAGCAGCATATATCGACGCTGCGAAGATCATAATCTCAAAAGCCGCTAGGGGAATTCTAAGGTAGTTATTGAATATTCTTACCGTAGCCACTACAACCTCCCAATAATTACTCTTCATAAAATTATCGCACGTTCAGTAGTAATAAATATTAGCAGTCAAAATTGGTTTGTGTATTTTCGCCGCCAACTTTTATTTGATTTTCATCCTGATAAAAAATTATGAATATTTAATATTCTACTTCTGTCCATTAATATTATTAAAATTCCAAAATGTTATATTAAAAAGTCCTTAAGCCTGACTATGCTCAATAGAGTTTCTATCGCGTATCTAGGAATGGAAGATTATGAGCAGAAATATTTCCGTTATCGGTTTGGGCTACGTTGGCTTGCCCGTTGCTGTGGCTTTTGGCAAAATCAGCCCCGTAATTGGTTTTGATTTAAACAGGAAAAGAATCTTAGAACTTCAATCATTAGAAGATAAAACTCTTGAAGTCAGTTCCGAAGAGTTATCCAGTACTGACATTAAATTCACTTCTGACCCGAAAGACCTTTCAAAAGCAGACTTCCACATTATCGCGGTTCCGACCCCCATCAATGATGCTAATCAGCCCGATTTATCCCCCTTACTTGGCGCATCAAAAACCATTGGTGCGCAGCTAAAAGTCGGAGATATTGTTGTTTATGAATCGACTGTCTATCCGGGGGCGACGGAAGAAGACTGTGTGCCGATCTTAGAAGAAAGCAGCCAATTAAAATGTGGAATAGATTTCTTTGTCGGTTATTCACCGGAACGTATTAATCCTGGCGATGATGACCACGTATTTACCAATATTACAAAAATCGTCGCCGGCCAAACGCCAGAGATACTCGATATTGTCGCCGAGGTTTACTCCAGCGCTGTTACTGCGGGGGTACACAAAGCTCCCTCGATTAAAGTCGCTGAAGCAGCGAAAGTGATTGAAAATACTCAACGTGATTTAAATATTTCATTGATGAATGAGTTATCCGTTATCTTTGAACGCATGGGAATTGATACCGTCGATGTTTTAGAGGCCGCAGGCACCAAATGGAACTTCCTGCCTTTTCGTCCCGGTTTAGTGGGAGGTCATTGCATTGGTGTCGACCCTTACTACCTGACCCATAAAGCACAAAAGCTCGGCTATCACCCAGAAGTTATTTCCGCTGGCCGGCGTATTAACGATTCCATGCCAGCCCATATCGTAGAAAGAACGATCAAGAAAATGATTCAAGCTGGTAGCCCAATCAAAAGAGCCAGAGTCGGTATCCTTGGCTTAACTTTCAAAGAAAACTGCCCTGACTTGCGTAATTCGAAAGTGGGTAATGTGATCAAAGAGTTACGTTCCTACGGTGTCGATATATTGGTGCATGATCCAATGGCAGATGTCGAAGAAGCTAAGAAATATTATGAGGTCAGCTTGTGCAATTGGAATGACCTAGTCGACCTCGATGCCATTATATTGTGTGTATGTCACCAAGAATATAAAGCGCTCACGATTGAAAACTATAAAGCCATGATCAACCCTGGGGCTGTTTTAATGGATGTAAAATCCTCGCTCAATGCCGTCAATTTCCGCGCAGCAGGCATTAACTTATGGCGCTTATAAATTTTCTTTAATCCCACAAATGATGTAGAGACTAATATGACAAAATATTCTGACATAAAAGACTCGTTAAAAGATCATCAATCCAACTGGTGTGTGACCGGCGTTGCGGGGTTTATTGGTTCCAATATTTTACAAACACTGTTATCTCTCAACCAAAAAGTGGTTGGTCTGGATAATTTTTCCACCGGCTATCAAAAGAATCTCGACGAAGTTCAGAATAATGTCAGCCCTCAACAGTGGCAAAACTTCACCTTTATAAACGGTGATATTCGTAATTTTCAAGAGTGTAAGCAAGCGGTCGACGGGGCTGATTACGTGCTTCATCAAGCCGCGCTAGGATCTGTACCGAGATCATTAAACGACCCCATCACCACCAATGAAGTGAATATCGCAGGGCACCTCAACATGTTAACCGCGGCAAGAGATGCCAAGATTAAAGGGTTTGTCTACGCCGCATCGAGTTCAACTTATGGCGATCACCCAGACTTACCCAAAGTGGAAGATGTCATCGGTAATCCACTCTCTCCTTATGCTGTCACTAAATATGTGAATGAGCTCTACGCTTCGGTATTTGCCAGCGCTTACGGCTTTAAAGCAACGGGGTTACGGTATTTCAATGTCTTTGGTCAACGCCAAGATCCCCAGGGAGCTTACGCCGCAGTAATCCCACTCTGGACCGCCGCATTAATCGCCGGTGAAACACTGTTTATAAACGGCGATGGTGAAACCAGCCGAGATTTTTGCTTTGTGGATAATGCCGTCCAAGCCAATATTCTAGCCGCCCTCGCAGAGGGCGATAGCCAAAGCCAAGTTTATAATGTCGCCTGCAATGCTCGCACTAGTTTGAATCAGCTTAAAGACCTTATCTACCACCAACTCAAATCTCTAGATGATAAAACCCCAGAGCTAAAGGTTGAGTATCGTGACTTTCGAGCGGGGGATGTACGCCATTCCCAGGCTGATATATCCAAAGCGACTGAGCTACTAGGCTACCAACCCAGCCACCAGATTGCCGCAGGGTTAGCACAAGCAATGCCATGGTATTTAGCCAGTCTAAAGTGACAACTCACTGTTTCATAATCAGGGCTTTTTCTTGATATTAAAATGATCAAATAAGAGTATGATGCAGCTTCGCACAGTACTCGTGCTTCTTTTCATTTTCTAGCAGGGCCTTAACTTGGCAAAGCATGCTCTTAAAGCTGATTTCATTTTAATCATAGTGACGTTACTCGCAGCGATCAGCTGGATGTTTTCTAAAGAAGCCGTTAATGAAATGCCGCCCCTGCTTTTCATTGGCAGCCGGTTCTTATTAGCGGGGCTTTTCTTAGCTCTTTTTAGTAAACGCTCATTAATCGGTTTAAATCCCAAGCAATGGCTAGCCTCGGCTCAAGTAGGCATCTTATTTGGCCTATCCATGTGTTTATGGATCTTTGGCCTTTTTCATGCGAAAAACTTAGGGGAAGGCGCTTTCATTACTAGCATTGCTTCCATCCTAGTCGCCCCCATCAGTTATTTTATCTTTAAAGCGAAAGTCGAAAAGAGTAACTGGATCGCCTTACCGATATCCTTCTTCGGCTTAGCTTTATTAGGATTAGAAAATGGCTTTCACCCGGAAGCTAGCCAATTATTTTTCTTAGGTGCTGCGGTTCTATTATCCCTCACCTTCATTCTTAATGGTCGTGCAGCAGCTCGCATGTCAGCGGCGGCATTGACCGCCATCTCCTTATCCTTTGTTGGTATCATGGGAATTATCATTTCAGCGGCCACAGAAACTTGGCCTGAAGCAGCTACAAGCTCTATGTTGCAATGGCTGGTCTTAAGCGCTCTCATCGGAACCGCAGCGCGCTTTTTGCTACAGACTTACGCCCAAGGGTTAACGACCCCGAGCCACGCCGCTGTGATTATGATTTTAGAACCGATCTGGACCGCACTCATCGCAGCGGCCTGGTTCAATGAAAGGATGTCTAACTTACAGTTGATCGGCTGTAGCCTGATCTTTGCAGCACTACTGATCAACCGCTGGTCTAGCGTGCAAGCATGGTTTAAGCGGAATTAACGATTCGACTCCACTTAACTATTCCTTTTGCTGCCAAAGTTCTTCTAAGTCTTCACTCAGATCATGGTACTGATCTTCGTCCATCCCAACTTGAACGAAACAATCTTCTTTAATGTCGTCCCAGCCTTGAATGTTCTGCGACGTTTAAGGCTGCTCACCATATTGTCAGCAATTTTTAGCGTAGCAAAAACCAAATTTTCCATATGGTTCTTATTGCGGGCTAAAAAGTCTTCTTCATGGTGATTCAATATCACTTGGCAAATATCTCGCGGTAACTTCCAGCCAGAGGCGATGAAATAACCGACAATGGCATGATTGCAATTATGTAGCTCATTCTCATGCTCTGCTTGAGTTTTAGAATGGTCCTCATTCGCCAATAATAAGGTTTCTAAATAGGTATCGGTATAACGCATGCTCATTGCCGCAATACCACAATCATGGAATAACCCTGCGGTATATAAATTTTCCGGGGGGGATTTTGTTATCAATATTTTGCCCTATAAATACCATGGTCTCCGCCACTAAGGTCGCATTATCCCATAAGCGCTCGAAGCGGATCGCCGCCTCACCTTTAAAGCTTTGCTTAATTAGAATTCCAGCAATCAGGGTCGAGACTGAGCCCATTCCCAGTAGCATCACCGCTTGGCCGATATCACTAATTGCCCGATTCATGCCATATAAGGGAGAGTTAATGGTTTTCAATATGGCCGATGACAGCCCAATATCCGTGGCAATGAGCGTCGCTAGATCCGCAATCTCTCCATCGGGATCCGCACAGATTTTCTGTACCTTAATCAGAATGTCTGGCATAGAAGGAATGCTAAAACCTTCAGACACATGATCGATGACGCCTTGGGTAATGCTAATCATGGGTATCGCTAACTTATTAAATGAATATCTAATAAGGCTAGCTCAAGCAAAGGGATAGAGTGCAGAATTTCGCAGATAGAATTATAATGATTAGCCATTTAACTAGTGCTTATGACCTAGGTCATTAATTCTTTTCACTCCAGGGTTAGAGCTATCACAAACCGCCAGTTTACTGCAGCAGAATCCAACCTGTTAGATCAAATACTTCTATCTCGCCGTGATGTGCGTGGTAACCGCTTTCTTCCTGACCCACTGTTGCAAGAAGAACTCGATCAGATCTTTGCCGCCGCGTTAGCCGCCCCTTCGGTTGGTTTTTCTCAACCTTGGGAATTCATCACAGTCACCAGCCCAGAAAAACGCCAGCAAATAGCCCACAGCTTCTTTGCAGAGAATGAGAAAGCGAAGCAGTTGTTTCAGCAAGGAAAGTTTGAAGCGGGTAAGCTAGAACAATATGAGCAGCTAAAACTAGAAGGCATCATCGAAACCCCGCTCAATATCGCAGTATTTTATAACCCGCAAAAAGGACCAGTATTAGGCCAAACCAGCATGCCTGAAATGGGTAAGTACAGCGTCGTCTGTGCGGTGCAGAATATGTGGCTAAAAGCCCGCTCGCTGAATATCGGAATTGGCTGGGTGAGCATTCTCGACCCTGAGAAAGTGAAGTCTCTTTTAAACGCTCCCCAAGATAGAGAGCTGGTTGCTTATCTTTGTGTTGGCAAGGTCGACAAATTCTACGATCAACCAGAACTAGAAATGCTGCGGTGGCAAGAGCGCAAGAAAGCAGAGCAAGTGATTCTAAGTGAGTCTTTTTAAATAGCCATCACCCGTCTAGCAGAGCGATCAGAGAGTGCTATTCTTATAGTACCTGTTTACCTTCGAGTTCTTGATGCGACACTGGATTCTCTTATCGCTTTTATTGCTGATTGTTTCAGCTCCCAGTTATGCTGGCAATACAGCTCAGAATCATCTGAATCAGCTCGGTGAATACCCGTTAAATTTAACAACCCAATATCTAACCGCGGATATTGACGAGACATTAGAGACTGTTCAACACAGTGATCAATGGCAGTACTTCGATCAAGGCAATTCTAATTTCGCATATAGTCAAAAAAACTATTGGTTTAAAACGTCAGTACTCTTGGGTGAAGCAGTGGAAAAAACCCGCTGGTACTTCAAGCTCGTCTACCCTGCAATTGATTACCTAACACTTTACCTGTGTGAGAATGAACACATCACTCGTATTGATGAACAATGCAAAATCCTCCGTACGGGCGATTTATTAACCTTTGATCAAAGAGACAAAAACAACCCCAATTTTATCCTTGAATTACCCCTCAAAGTCGGCGAGAACTATTTATTCATCCATATGGTAACAGGTGGTTCCTATCAACTACCCGCCAGCCTCATTGATGAACACAACCTTGACGATTACCTCGCGCTGAACGCCCTTTTAAGAGGGGGCTTATATGGCATGCTTGCGGTCATGATATTTTATAACCTCTTTATCTATGTCACTGCCAGAACAAAGAGTTATTTAATTTATAGTATTTATGTCACCAGCTACTTAGTATTTTTGCTGTCGTATGAAGGCTCAGGATTTCAATACCTCTGGCCTAACTGGCCCGAACTTAATCGCCACTTACTTCCGATCACATTAAGCTTAAGCCCTGCCATCGCGCTTACCTTTGTTATCTCATTTCTGGGTTTATCCCCCAGTAAGGGTTATAGCTATTATTGGCTAACCTTATTACGACTTCTAATTCTTGGGACAATGATACTTAGCCTATGGTTACCCTACGCGACCATAATCAAATACATCAATGTACTCACTATTATCATGCCGATCTCAGCACTTTCGGTCGGTATAATTTATAGCTTCAAAGGGCAGAAGTCTGCACGTTTATTCACCCTAGCTTGGGGAATCTTCTTAATCGGTATTCTAATGGCGGGACTCCGTAATTTCTCATTATTACCGAGTAACTTTCTCACATTATACGGCTATCAAATTGGCTCATTTTTTGAAGTCGTGCTGCTATCTCTAGCCCTTGGTTATCGCATACAAGAATTACAAGAAGATAAAATTTTAAACAAACATGAACTGCTGAAAGTACAAAATCAATCGATCAATAACTTACAACTTTATGAGGGGCTTTATCAGACCTCCATATCAGGTCAATTTAAATTAGATCAGAATTTTACGATTATTAAATCCAACCCATCGTTCAGAAAAATAATCGCTCGCGAATCAGAAGTCGAGTTAATTAATAGCCATATACCATTATTTGATGTTTTAAAAGAAGGCGCAATTAAAGATAGATTTTTAATAGAAGTTAACAATGAAAGTATTATCACGGCATTTGTCTTGCCCTTGATCACAAAAGATCAAAATGGCCTTTATATCTCTCTGACCATGAATAAGGTTACCGAAGATGGCATCACTGAATGGCATGGCTCATTATTAGATATTAGCGATAAAATAGAGCGCCAGAAACGAGAAAAGTATGACCAAGAGCAACGTATGTATTCCCTAAAGCAAATGGTTATGGGGGTATCCCATGAAATGAATACACCCATAGGGAATATTAGATTATCAGAATCTTATTTAAATGCTCTGGTCGAAGAAAGCGTCAATCAACTTGCTAATAATACCCTTAATAAACAAAACCTAATCGATAATTTAAGCCAGCAAGCGGAAGCTCTAGCGAGTATCAATACCTCATCTTCACGCCTATCGGAACTGACAAAATCCTTTAAAGGTGTCGCTGTGCAGAAAAGTGATTACCAAGTAATTCCCTTCGATAGTCATGAGCTACTAGCACAATGGGCAGATGAACATGAATTTAAACACCATATACAATACGTCCCGCAAGCTAGTCTATTAATTGAGTCTTATCCCGCTGCTTTATTAGAAGTACTCAATCAATTATGTGAGAACAGCATCGAACATAATTCTGCTCTGGCCATAAAAAACACATTAGAAATTGATGTCCGCTTCCAACGCCGAGAGAAACACGCTTTATTGATTTATCGAGATAACGGTAGTGGCTTAGATGCTGCTGATTGCCAAGATTTGTTTCTCCCATTTTTTACTAAGTCTAGAGGGCAGAAAAAGAAGCTGGGTCTAGGTATGTATTTTGTTTATAACCTAGTCGGTGAAGTTTTGAATGGTAATATCTCAGTGAAAAGTATTGACGATGGAATTCAAGGCTTAGAAATCACAATCACGATTCCTTTAAATGTCACAGTGACTGAGCCATAGAACACCCCCTTCACTTTAACCAATGAGCACGACCAAAACCCGCAACATAGCGCCTCTTTGTTATCTTTAAACGATAGAAATCAAAGTCTAATAACTGAAAATATTCACGCGCTTCTGGGAATTGTTGAAAGTATTTCTCCCCATCTTGCTGTATCGACGGATCGTCAGCATGCACTTTTTCCATTTCACCCAACAGGGTCAAGCGCGCCGTTTGCTGCATATCATCGCCAATATCGGCCGAGACTAATAACGACACCTTATTCTGCTGAGCTATATGTTTACTGTGCTCGGCAATACGGCTGAGCAATAAGATAGGCAACGCATTATTCTCACGGCTTTCACCTACAATAAAGCGCACCATAGAACCAAACGGAAAGCCCGCCGCTTTATCTTCACTATCGCAATCGGCGAAGGTTGATAACATGCCATGAGATTGGGAGTTCAATAAGGTTAAAACTTCTTGCTCTAGTTCATCTTTTTTCATTTTCTATCCCAATAACAAGTTCTCAATTTGCTGCTTACACCAGACCATAGCGGGATCTTGTTGAGCTTTATGATGCCAATATAGGTGCACTTCTAGCGGCTCCGTTTTAAACGGCAAATCTACAATACAGGTGGTATTACTCGCATTATTTTCATCGCATAAGGCTTTCGCATAAGTCGTTGGCAAGGTTAACAACCAATCGGTTTTTTCAACCACTTTAGCCGCGGCATAATAGTGCTGGCAGCGCATGGCAATTTCACGACTTTCACCCAAGCGAGATAAGGCTATGTCTTCTACTCCCGGGCCATCCGGGCGGCTAGACACCTGAATATGCTTAGCCTGTAAATAAGTCGATAAATCAAAATCAGCCGCCGAGTTTTGCGCTAACGGATGATCTTTCGTCATCATCACCGACAACTCTTCACTGCCTAATAATTCGTGATTAACCTGTTTAGAAACTGGAATCAGCACATCCGCGGCAAAATCAATGGTGCCACGCACTAAAGCACTTTCAATATCTCTCCGTGCCATACGGACACTGCGAATACTCACGTTGGGGGCAACCCTTTGCAGATGGGCAGCAATTTCCGGTAAGGCTCTCGCTTCCAATACATCGCGCATCGCTATGATAAAGGTGCGTTCAGCACTGGCAGGGTCAAAGAACAGGCCATCACTTAAGGTCGACTCTAGATTTCCCAATCCTTCGCGCACGCGCTCAATGATCGCTTTCGCTAAAGGCGTCGGCACCATCTTTTTGCCTGAACGCTGAAATAGCGGATCATCAAAACGTTCACGCAAGCGAGATAATGCGTGGCTTACCGCTGGCTGTGATAGGTTCAATGCTTCACTTGCCCGAGTTAAATTACCTTCACGGTAGATCACATCAAAAACGACAAACAAGTTCAAATCAACGCGCGATATATCTACATTGGCCATGACCAAATACCCTGAATTCTTCTTTAGATCATAAATAATAAGAATATAATCTCATTAAAACTATTCAGTTCATAGATAGTCAGCGACATTTTAGTATAGTGGTATTAATTCTATTGATGGAAAACAGACAATGAGCAAAGTATTAATCACAGGGGCTGCCAGTGGCCTAGGTCGCGCACTAGCCCTACGATTCGCCCGTGAAGGTGATGACATTTGCATTGCTGATATCAACATGGAAGGCGCTGCGGAAACCTTAGAGCTGGTCAATAGCGCAGGTGGCACAGGCTGGGTATATAAACTCGATGTTACCCAACCGGAGCAATGGCAGAGCCTTTTAGAAGAAGTTCAACAACGCTGGCAGCGCATCGACGTTGTGATTAATAATGCTGGGGTCGCGACGGGTGACCGCATTGAGCAAGGGGATTGGTCCACTTGGGAATGGGTGATCGACATTAACTTGAAGAGCGTTGCCCTAGGCAGCCGTACTTTTGTCCCGATGATGAAAGCCCAAGGCAGTGGTCACTTCATTAATACCGCATCATTAGCCGGATTAATGGCTGCACCTTTAATGGCTTCTTATAATGTCACCAAAGCCGCTGTGGTCGCCCTGAGCGATACCATGCATCACGAGCTAAAACCCTATGGCATCGGCACAACGGTATTATGCCCTGGTTTCTTCCGCACGAATCTCGATAAAGGCATGCGTACCAGCGATCCACAATTATTGAAAATGGTGGATAAGGTCTTTGAGTCGTCTGAATTAACCGCCGACGATGTCGCCGATATTTGCTATCGCGATATGAAGAAGAATAAGCTCATCTGTAATCCACATAAAGTCGGCCGCCGTGCTTATTTTGTGAAGCGTTACCTACCTTGGTTATATACGCGCCTAGTGACCAGTACGGCGACTAAGATGAAAAAATACGACCCTCAGCAGGCGAAATAAACATGTCCCAAGAGAAATCGAGCGAACAATTTATTGATCAAGCAAAGGCCTTACGCAGCAGTGATGCCTTTGATATTCAAGCCGTGCATGACTGGCTGATTCAACAAGGCATCGAACTGGGTGATGAACTTCCTGAAGTAAAACAGTTCGCCGGTGGCGCTTCCAACCTCACTTATCACTTAAAATATCCCGCTGCGATTAAAGGCGGCGATCTGATTTTACGCCGCCCACCCGCAGGCCATAAAGCAGCATCCGCTCATGATATGAAACGTGAATTCAACGTCATGCAAGGGCTAAAACCGGTCTATCCTTTTGTCCCTGACATGATCGCTTTTTGTGATGATCAGTCGATTATCGACTGTGATTTCTATGTGATGGAAAGGTTGCACGGCATTATCCCACGTAATAATTTTCCTCGTGGTATGAAGCTCAGCTCAGAAGAAAATCGTAACTTCAGCATCAGTGTTTTAGATAAGTTAATCGATCTGCACAAGGTCGATTATCAAGCCGCGGGCTTAAGCGACTTAGGCAAGGGCTATGGTTATGTAAAACGCCAAGTCGATGGCTGGAGTGGCCGCTATACCAAGTCTAAAACGTGGAACGTTCCCAGCTTCAAAAAAACCATGGATTGGCTTAGCCGCAATCAACCCGACGATGTAACCACCTGTATTATTCATAACGATTACCGCATGGATAACGTAGTTCTGGACCCGCAAGATCCACAGAATATTATCGGCGTATTAGATTGGGAAATGGCGACCCTAGGGGATCCATTAATGGACCTAGGTAATAGTCTCGCCTACTGGGTGCAAGCCGACGACGATTGGTTTTTACGTCAAATTCGCCGCCAGCCTACCCATCTAGAAGGTATGTTAAAACGCGACGAAGTGGTGGATTATTACTGCGATAAGATGGGCTTTGATAAATCCAACTGGGACTTTTATGAAGTCTTCGGGCTATTCCGTTTGGCCGTAATTGTGCAGCAAATTTATTACCGCTATCACCATAAGCAAACGGACAACCCAACGTTTAAAAACTTTTGGCTCATCGTCCACTACATCAACTGGCGCTGTAAAAAAATCATAAAACAGAGCCACATCAAATAATGGCGAGCATCTATCTCATCCGTCACGGCCAAGCTGGATTTAATAAACTCGACTACGATCAGTTATCCGATCTTGGCCACCAGCAAGGTGAACTCATAGGGCATTCATTAAATGGACGCGCTGTTGAAGCGAATCTTGTTGTGCATGGTGCCATGCGCCGCCACCGCGAGACCATGCAAGGGGCGCAAAAAGGTTGGCACGCGTATGGCCCTGTGGTTGAACACGCGGGCTTTAATGAATTTGATAGTGACGATGTAATTGCCGCCGCGCATCCAGAGTTTTCAATCAAAGGCTTATCAAAAACCGGCATCGGCCAAAAGATCACCCTAGGGGCGTATTTAGCCAAACAGAAAGAACCTAAAAAAGCCTTCCAAGTATTATTCGCCAGTGCCATCGAACGCTGGAGCAGTGGTCAGCATGACGAAGATTATATTGAATCTTGGAATCAATTTACGGCTCGCTGTCGCCAAGGATTGTTCGATGCAATAGAACAAGCGAAGGGCAAAGATATCGTGGTATTTACTTCTGGAGGACCGATCACGGCGATTGCCCAATACTGCTTAGGGCTAGATAACGAGCATGCGTTTAAGCTGAACTGGTCGTTGGTCAACGGTGGCATTACTCAGTTGCTTTACAACCAGCAAGGCAAGGTGAGCCTCGCCAGTTGTAATGAACAAGAGCACTTAATACGCGCAGGAAAAAAATCGTTAACCTATCGCTAGACTAGCGCCAACCTATCGTTAAAGTATAAGTGCTTTTTTCTTTATTGTGCAGCGGCAACAGGCTCTGCAGCTTCAGCAGGAGTCGATGTTTCCTCAGTCGGGGCTTCAACAGTTTCTACTGGAGCCGTTTCTACTGGAGCCGCTTCTTCTGTAGTCTCAGGCGTTGCTGAAACCTCAGTCTCATCGGTACTAATCGACGCTGCAGCCAACTCACAAGACCAACCCCAACCTTGCTGCTTCTCTACAAAAGCGGCGGCTTTTTCTTCACAAAATCCCGCTAAGTTATTGGCACTCCAAGGGGTCGTCGTGCCTTCCTCTTTACTGTAACGCACTTCACAAGGCACGTTATCTTCACTGGTATAAACCACTTCGATGACTCGTGTTTGGTTACCGTGCGAACAAACTGTTTTTTGGTTTTCAATTGCTTGTACAGAAGTTGCTGAAACCGCAGCGAATAAACCGGCCAATAAATACTGTTTCATTTTTATGTCCTTATTTTTATGAAGGTGTGTGAGCCAAAGGCTGAGTTACTAAATCGCAACTCAGCACTAGGGTCAATATGATTTATTAAACGATGCAGAATTTTGAGAACTGTTTAGGATTATTCATCCATCGAGACCAACGCCTGCGCTCTTAATCGTTCTTCTGGCGCAAAGTGTTGACTATACAATTTCTCTAACCCTAATTGATATTCTTCGTCGGCTAAACCGGCTTGCGACAAAGCACTCTTTTTTTGTTTGAATACAGCAATACGATCACGCCAAATTGCTCTTTGCTCATCCAGCTGCTGCAATCGTGTCGCGGCATCGGCCCCTACTTGCTCGGCCCTTAATTGAAATTTCTGATGGTCATTTAGGTCTTCCGTATTATCGATCAGCAATAACTGCTTTTGCTTTTCATTGCGAGTTAAACTTTGCACCGTTTCAATCGGCAACTGGGCATTCAAATTAATCAAACGTTGTTGTTTTTGCTCAGGGGTTAAATCACTGGCCAATAGCTCGGCTTTCGCTAAGGTATGACCATCCAACTGACGATCAAACGCAAAGATAATTCCCGCCACCTTAGCCCCGAAGATAGAATCCTGTAATCCCACCAGCGCTAATTGACGTTGCTGTAAAAGCTGCAGCTGTTGTAGCTTTTGCAATCCCGCTGTGCTCTGCGGGTATTGTCGATCAAATTCAACCAGCTCTTTTTTATAGGCTAAATAATTCAACCAAATTGCATTCGCTTGTTCAAACGCCTCACCTTGCAATTGCTCAGCAAGGTTGGCCGTCACTCTAATGGCAATCTGTTGATGGTTTTCTTCGCCGGCAGCCGAAAGATAATAGTCGAATAAATCTTTTAAACTGGCGGTAACAATCAAGTCCCCATTATGAGCACGTAATTGCACCCCATGGGATGTGCCGGCTAACGAAGCGGGTAAGGAATTATCCGCTATTGAAAAACTAGCTGAAGGATCTTGTGAGGTATTCGTTGAGTTTACAGAAAGGGTCTTAACCGATTCTGATTTAGCAAGATTATTGGTCGAGGGATCAGACTCGATAAGAGCCCATGCTGTTACCAGCACGGCTCCTACCAAGGTCACTACTTTAAAAGATTTCATCAGTAACGTTTATAAACCCGCTTGCTTCAAACGATTCGCATGAGTGCGGTATAACGCTAACGGATCGGTATCAAACCAAGTATGCAAACCCAAAACATGGTTGATTAAATCACCGTGGTTCATATTGTAATCATCACGAATCACCTGACCAAAGTGGCTAGAACAACTACCCGTAATACCATCACTGCTTTCACCGTTAAATAACAAACCCGCAGTACCAAACAAATAATCCAACGGATCTAATGCGTTAGTAAACGTACTGCCGCCACCCCAAGAATATAAACTAATGTCGTGACCGTTGAGGGAAACAGATGCCGGACCTTCGCCACAATCTGAGCTAGGCAGACCTGCTGGGTAAGTTGCATTAAAACTGGCGGCACCTGCGGTAGTAAATTCATAGGTGAGTGCACGGGTATCGCCTTTATTCACGCCATCGCCCGACAATTTATCAATCAGCGAACCTGCGGCATCCGTAACCAACTCAAATGCACCGCCTAAGACAGAACCTTCAGGGAAGATATTATTGACGACATCAGCAATCGGAGCACCTTGGTGTGGAGAACCCATAGTCGTCACCGATGCGACTAAATCAGGGCGTACGTTCATCACATAGCGTGATGTTAAACCGCCTTGGCTGTGGGCAACTAAGTTAAACTTCTCAATGCTAGGATCCACTGCACGAATATTATCGAGCTCAGCGATTAGCTGCTCACCACGAGCAATGGAATCATTCAATGCATTGATATGGGCGGTATACACCGTCGCCCCTTCGGCTTCTAACTTCTCGGTAATTTTATACCAGTATTTCACACCGGCGATTGAATCAAACGCCAATATGCCTTGTACCAGCATAATCGGGTGCTCGGTTTCGGTATAACCCGACGGTGCCGGTTTTGCCGAAGACATAGCTTGGGTTGATAAAGACGTTAAAGACGAACACGCAAAAATGGCGCTCGCCGCGAGTATTGAGACTGGCTTGTTCATGGTTTGACCTGCATTATTATTTTTATTAAGCACAGGAATCATAGTTAAAGATTTCGTCAGCATATACGTCAGAATGTGCCATAAAGGCCCTTTGGTACATTTGTACCCTAACTAAATGCTTGGTCACTTATTCCATATAACCTTCAGCAATATGTAAGTCCTTTAACTTCACATAATTAGCGGCTGTATAAGGAAAAAAGCGTAATTCTTTCTCGGTTAATGGTCGGGCTTTTTTCGCAGGGCTGCCCACATACATAAAACCCGACTCTAATGTTTTACCCGGTGGTACTAATGCCCCTGCGGCGACGATCACTTTATCTTCGATGACCACACCGTCCATCACCATAGCTTTCATACCAATCAAAACCTGATTACCAATCGTGCAGCCATGCAGCATCGCCTGATGGCCAATGGTGACATCATCACCAATAATCAGCGGATAACCGCCAGGGTTAAAATCACTGGCATGAGTAATATGCAGCACCGAACCGTCTTGCACACTGGTGCGCTCGCCAATACGGACATGATGCATATCACCGCGAATGACGGTTAATGGCCAAACCGAGCTATTCGCACCCATTTCAACATCGCCGATTACCACCGCACTACGATCAACAAAGACCTTATCCCCAAGCTTGGGGGTCATCCCCCGATATGCACGGATTGATTGTTTCACCTTGGCCAACTCCTATTATTCATTTCACCACTCAAGATAAATTCAACGCACTTGAATTGTGAGCATTCGTCATCATCTATAATCAATATCATAATTTATTCAGCGCCCGATTCACAATCAAGAGCCTATCCATGTCTAATCCCTTATTACAGCCCGTTAGCGCCAATGCCTTACCCATGTTCTCGCAAATTAAAGCCGAGCATGCACAACCTGCCATGGAACAGCTACTCGCCAGCAACCGTGAACGTATCAATACTCTGCTAGCGGCAATTAACTCGGGCGAAACTCCCGTCAGCTGGGATGCACTCGTTACCCCAATGGAAGCGTGGGATGATGAACTAAGCCAAGCCTGGTCACCGGTCAGTCACATGAACTCCGTGGTGAATAGCGACGAACTGCGTGATGCTTATAACGCCTGCTTGCCGCTATTAAGCGCATATTCCACTGAAATGGGCCAGAATCAGGACCTATACAAGGCCTATAAAAAACTGGCCGATAGTGATGAGTTTGCAAGCTTATCCACAGAACAGAAAACCGCCATCGAACATGCACTGCGTGACTTCCGCTTAGCGGGTATCGCTTTAGAAGGTGATAAGAAATCACGCTATGGTGAAATCAAACAGCGCCTTTCCGAACTCACCAGTAAGTTTGGTGAAAACGTGATGGATGCTACCCAAGCATGGTCAAAAACCATTACCGATAAAGCGGAGTTAGCGGGTCTACCCGATTCAGCCTTGGCACTGGCTCAACAGCAGGCTCAAGCCAAAGACTCTCAATTTAAAGACAAAGAGGGCTACCTATTCACCTTAGATTTCCCTTCTTATTTCCCAGTACTCACCTACTGTGAAAATCGTGAATTACGCCATGAAATGTACAAGGCCTACCTGACCCGCGCATCCGATCGCTACTCGGAATCCGGCGGCGATAACAAGTTTGATAACGCCGAAGTGATGAATGAGATTTTGGCCTTACGCCATGAGCTCGCCAACTTATTAGATTTTAATAATTACGCAGAATACTCAGTCGCCAGCAAAATGGCAGAAGAGCCACAACAAGTCATCGACTTCTTAGAAGACTTAGCGAACAAAGCGGTACCGCAAGCGAAACAAGAATTCAGCGAACTCAGTGCCTACGCCAAAGAAACCTTTGGTTTTGAGAACCTAGAACCTTGGGACGTGAGTTACTGCGCCGAGCAACTACGTCAGCATCGCTACAGCATTTCACAAGAATTAATTCGTCCTTACCTGCCGATCGATACCGTATTAAAAGGCATGTTCGAAACCGTACAGCGTTTATACGGCATCGACATTGAAGAACAAGCTGAGTTTGATTCTTACCACGATGATGTACGCTTCTTCCATATTCAGAAAGATGGCGAAGTCATTGCCAAGTTCTACTTCGACCTTTATGCCCGTGATAAAAAACGTGGCGGCGCATGGATGGATGAATGCCGAGTACGTCGTGAAACCACACAAGGTTTGCAGCTACCCGTCGCTTACCTAGTTTGTAACTTCAGCCCAGCGGTAGGTGATAAACCCGCACTGCTAACGTCCGATGAACTGACCACACTCTTCCACGAATTTGGTCATGGCTTACACCACATGCTGACCCAGATCAAAACCGCCGCCGTCAGTGGTATTAATGGCGTCGCTTGGGATGCGGTAGAGCTACCGAGCCAGTTTATGGAAAACTG